>CALJFZ010000001.1 GCA_938074325.1 uncultured Flavobacteriales bacterium
TTCGTAGCTGTCCTTGGCGTCGTCGTACACCCGGAAGCATTCGCCCTTCTCGTCGTCGTCGTGGTAGGTCCGCTTGCCCGTCCACGTCGAGTGGCACTTGATCCCAAAGTGGTTGTTGGACCGCTTCGCCAACTCACTCACCCCATTGCCACTTTCCAAAATGCCCTGCGCCAGCGTGATGCTCGCGGGAATGCCGTACTTCTCCATTTGGCGCAACGCCTCGCCCTGCCACTGCGCGATGTACGTCTCGTTGGTGGCCACCGGCTCCGACCCGTCGCCCTTTGGATCGCCCAAATTCGTTGCCTGGACGTGCCCCATAATCCCAAACACCACCAAAGTGAGTGTTAGTTGCGCTCTATTCCAAACAAATGAATTGAGGGGATGGGAGGTCATGTTCATTGGACATACAAACTAACATCACATTATCCTCGAGGTGTCCTCCGCCTCGAGGAGTTGTTTGCCCGCTTTTGTGGATAAGAACTAAGTAGGCATTCAGGATAAGCATGTAAGCTTGGTTTTCTTGTGAAAAATCAATATGCTAGATCACGCCCATGACAAAGTTTAGCTTTCCTGCGTTTTTATGCCTTGGACTGATTTTTTTGTTTCTGTCGAAATCTTCGCTCGGACAAGGGACTAAGCGAATGGCATTGATTGTTGCAAATAGCAACTACGATACACAGCCGTTACTCACGCCAAAAGCCGACGGCCAGTTGATTGCCAACGCTTTGGCTGTGGTTGGGTTTAATGTTAGAGTCATCGAGGATATTAAAAGTCGAGATGAATTCATCAGCGTCCTAAGGGATTTCGAAAATGAATCGACCAACGCTGATATTAGTCTCATATACTACGCGGGCCACGGCATATCTGTAAATGGCAAAAACTATCTTTTACCAACGCAGCAACAATTCGAGGTAGAGGCTGATGTTGAGGATTTTGCGTTGTCGACAGAAAAAATTTTGAGGGCCTTTGACAGCAATACGAGCAGAGCGAACATATTGATTCTCGATGCATGTCGGAATAACCCCTTCGAGGTGAATTGGAATAGAACTCGCGGAGCGAGTGCGGCGGGCTTATCCAAAATTTCTACCCCCGTAGGAAGTTTAGTCGCATATAGCACTTCATACGGCAGCACAGCAGTGGACGGGGAAAATAAGCACAGTCCCTACGCTCTGAGTCTTTCGAAATACTTACAATTTCCAAACATCTCAATTGAGAGGGTTTTTGCGAGAACGCGAGAGGACGTTTGGGAGGCCACGAATAAAATCCAGCGACCAATTGAAGAAAATCAGCTTATTGGAAGTGAAATCGTTTTGAATGTTGAGCGCACTCTAAGCGACTTGACAATGGCCAACTACAGTGCTGCTTTAGATACGGCTAGTAGTACAAATAGGGCCCAAATCTACGCCACTATGTTGGAAGTAAACAAAGGGGACACTTCCAAAATCGATGAGATAAGTGCTGAATGGTACAACAGGGAGTTTGGGGCTGAGTCGGATTACACTGGTCTAGTAGAATCTTTGAGTGAAAATATCTATTGGTATTACGGATATGGCGATGATTCAATTCGAGTGAATTTTTCTCAGGAAGATTTCAGACCAATCACTGATGTATGGGACAACATTGACAGATATAATCTGCCGATGGCTTTGGATAGGAAACTCGCCCTGCACGAACTCGCTTTCATACAAATGGTGGATGTCCTAAGTCTTGACACCGAAGATTCACCGATCAGTCAGCTTTACGAGACATTCTCAGATGATATCAGTGAAAGTCTCCTCTGGGCATGGCTGTACGTATGGCAACAAGAAATCTTGAAACAGGACTCCATTTCTGTTGATGATTACTTCCTACTCTCCATAACTAGTTCGGAGGGCCGCACAAGTGACAACTTAGATCCGGAGCAGAGATACACTGGCGCGCGCTACTACGGCGATATCGCAGAAAAGTCGGAGAGGGTACTGCTAAGGCACGATAATTTTGAGGAACATTCAGTCCGAAAAATGCAGCAATTGGAGGTTGAAACGAAATACAACGCTCTCTGGAGTTTATATAACATTAGGGAGGATTATGACACCGTGGATTATGTACTAGGCACTTACGCACAGTTTTACGATTACGGACAAGGAGCTTTTGCAGGCTTAGCGTTCGATAACGCAAAGTCGATCATTGAGTCCTCGGGTGCTTGGTGTGACTCGGCGTCATTCAGCGACAATAATGAGTACTTTTTAGAAGCGTGGAGGTGGTTCCTTTATTATCAGAAAATGTCAGCAGAGTATGGCGAAGCCATGTTTGACTCGGACATGTTTTTTTATCTTAATCAGGCTAGAAACTGGGCGGTCCTTTATGACAAACCGACGAACTCTCTAGACTCTCTTTGCCGGGAATATTTCGAGGTTTTCGATTTATACATAACAAGGGTTGACTCACTTGAATGGTGGGATATTGTCGAATACGACATAAAAAAAGGAAGCACATTTACCTATTCAACCGAAGTGTTTGATTGGCGAAACCAGTGGGATGAGGCAAATAGTTCTTTATGGTGGTCGATTCGTGCTCCGAATTCAAAAAAGGATATCGAGCTCATTTATGAAACTAAAAAGAAGATCGCTCGAACTGAGAAACAGTTATTCCTTGATCATTTGAAAGTAGGAAACGGGCAGGCGGACTCAGAGCTTCGGTATGCAATAAAACCCCAGCCGCCAAGTTTGATAACTGCGCATAGTTCACGCCTGAACAACGGCATAGAAATCAATGACTGGCTGAAATTCATACAGCTTGATATTATTGATAATAAAGATGGGCTAGATCTCGTCAAGAACATAAACCTTGAGGAAAAAGAGCGTAGAGTGAACCTCTTTCTTTTGACAATAGTCGAGCCATGGTTCAACGAATTGCTAGAAACGGACTACGAGGATATAGGTCAATTCACAACAACGACTGATTTGCCCCTTTATTGGTCGGTGATAGATGAGTTGTTCCACTTGGTAAAAGATGAATCAAATGAGAGTTACTTCGCTCACTTGTACCTGTCCATTCTGATGGCGATTCAACACATTACGGATTATGCAGTTGACCCAGGATATTTCAATGTAATACTTGACTGGTATCACCTTCATTTTGACTCCTTGTCAAAACACGATCGGTTATATGCTCAGCGGCTGCTAAAACAGTATCAAAGTTCGTTGGATGTAGATAACCCACCTTATGACTATTACATTGGTCGTGTTGAATACCAAGAAGGAGAAGTGAATATTGAGGGATACGTTCTCGCCAATACAATACCAAAGCATGAACGGTGGATTTCAGAGATCCTCAATATCGTCGATTGATGATTCTTTCTCGACTAAGAGTGAAAGTCAGTCCACAGCATATTTTTGGTGAAACGTCAATGTGCTAATTGATTAAGTCATGTGGTGACCAGACGTTGCAAATGAATATCATAATTTTTTCGAACCTTAAGTTGCAATCTGTTTTGACCAAAAGTCAAATTGAGTTTCATCGCACAACTAGGCTTGTCTGGTGGCCTGTATTAATATTTGCTTCTTTATGTAGTTCCCTTGAAGTGTTGGCTCAAGGGTCATTGGGTGTTTCAGAGATAGGCACATTGTCGCCTTTAATTGAGAATTTCCTAGAGAGAGCAGGCTCAACCAAAAATTTGAGCTGGACAACAGTAAACAACCCCAACAAAGGACCAGCTTACTACAGCAAGCGGACCATTTACGTTCACGACGGATTGATGGAAGTACTCGCGGGTGAAAGGTCGGAGGATGCATTGTCATATGTCCTCGCGCACGAGCTGGCTCATCATGAGAGGAATCACCTGTGTTCGCATTTTGCCAAGAAGGTTTCCGCCACGACCGATTGGGCGGATGAGCGATCCACCAAGGAACAGGCCATTGCCAATTCCAAAAGGATCGAGACGGAAGCTGACACATATGCGGGACTTTATGGACACATTGCTGGATACAGGCCCTTGGATGTGGCGGAGGAGACGCTGGACAAAATTTATGAGGCCTATGACATTCCTGATTCGCTTCCGGGTTATCCAACGTTGGATGAACGGAAGGTCATGGCAGCCCGATCGAGGGAGGAGTTCAACCAAGTGGCGAAGGCGTATGACGCGGCTTGGATCGCGCTGGCGACGGGAGAGTACGCTGCGGCCAGTCATCTGTTGACAACCATCATCGTTGATGCCGAGTATGAGTCGCCAGAGATGCATGGCCTCTTGGCGTTGGCTCAATTTCTGGATGCCGTCAAATCACTCAACAACCCCAAATTGTCGCAGTGGTCTTGGCCCATTCAAATGCAAAGGGACACCAATTCTCGGACGAGAGGCATGTCGAGAGATGAAAAGGAGTTCCTCTTGGATGTGCTTTCAAACGCGCTGAATCATGCTGAAAAGGCAAACAAGCTGAATGTCGGGAAAGGCGCGCTGGAGTTGGAAGAGGAGGGCAGAGAGGAAACGGGTCTTGAAGCATCCATCACATGGTTGAAGAAGTGGATCATGCTGGACGGTCAGGACGACCGCCACAACAAGATGATGGACATCATTGAGTCCAAAAAGGAGATCAATGAGGAGGGTTTTTGGAGGAATGCCATCGCGGTCAACCTCGAGGCGCTCACGTGGTGGATGGCCGAAAAGGACAAAAAAGCCTTGAAGTTGTTGTCTTCTGTTGGTCCTTCTGCAGTGAATGAGTTCAATGTCTTGGCCATCGAAGAAACTCGGAGTGGAGAGGGGTACCAGAAACTGGATGGCTGTGAGCAGGTCCAAAAATTGGAACAAGAAGCCATCCCTCGATTCAGTTTTGGTTCAGCCTCCGCGGAGGAGCGCATCGTGGTGGGAGGAAAGAAAGTGTTGACCTTGAGAACTCCCAGAGAGGGAGTGGTCGACTTGAAACTGAAAAAGGGTAAAAGTGAATTGAAGTTTGTGATGCTCGAACCAACGGCACTTGAACATTTTTGTGCGGGGCTGAGTCCTAATGTGACGTTGGCGGAACTCAAGGACCTGTTCCAAGGCCAGCGCAAAACCCTGATTGAATTGAATTTGGGCAGCATCTTGTGTTTGCCTGATGAAAACATGGCGTTTCAATTCAATGCGACAGGCGCGTTGAGTTTTGTTGCGCTGTCCTTGAAGTGACACCAAGTTGATTCAAGGAATCTCTTTTCACATGAAGCAAACGACACTAATTCTGATGACTCTGGGGATGTGCGAACTTGCGGTGGGCCAAGGAGCCCTTCCTACCCCAGACAGCCTCCTTGTCGATGAGTATGAATACGATGAATCGGCAGGGTTTGCCTCTTGGGATGATTTGCCAACCGAGGTGAGTCTGCTGCCGTTTGCCCCTGAGACTCGTGAGCAAGAGGGGAGCAGCTGCTACAGCTTTTCAGCAGGATATTGCGCTTTCAGCACCATTTTCAACGCCCAATTTGGAATCACCGAACCCATTCACAAGGAGTTATTGGCTTTTGATCCGTATTTCATTTTTACTTGGCACAAGAACCAAAATCGAGTTCAGCAGCCATGCGAGAGTGGCATGTGGAATCACCAAGTCAGTAGCGTGCTCGAAAATGTCGGTTGCATGCGTGACATCATGTCTCCTGACCTAGGATGCGATTTTTTGTGGGGAACAAGCCGGGCAGAATTGGGGCTGCATCGTGAGTACTATTATGCCGCCACGCCATTTAGAGGCATGGTTTCTCTTCACTCTCCTCACAAGGTAAAGAGCAATAGAAAATGGCTAAAACCAGTAAAACTGTCTCTTGCTAACAACATGCCTGTTTTGGTAGAGTTGGAGGTGATGGCGTCTTGGCTTGACTCTCTCAAAACTTCATTTGATAACAATGGCAATTGGAAATTCATTGATTTATCCGATATCGATTCCACGGATTTTTTGATTCCGAATAGTCACCACGCCATGTGCATCGTTGGCTATGACGATAATAGAAATGGTGGTGCACTATGCATCCGAAACAGCTGGGGTTCTGACTGGGGGCACAATGGAAATGTTTGGGTCACTTATGATGACTTCGAGTACATGGCAAATTGGGTGGCTCCCATCACACCATATTACTATTATGAAAATTTTGGGGCGCCGGATCAATTCGATTTTGAACTTCAATCGGCCGGACCAGATTTTGAGTACGTCCATGTGAAGGGACGCGGAGGTGTGTTTGAAGGATTCATTGCGCGAGACAATCGAGCTGTTACAGGGATTGAGTTGTATGAAGATGGGAGCGGCTATTTCGGGTTGTTCACCAACAAAGTGAAGAATGGCATTGGCATGTTTTGTTCTGTTGATGGAACACGAACGCGAGTGTGTTATATCAATGGGAATAAGACGACTTTCCCGGAAGACTTCGTTCCTTCCAATGCGTTTGAGCAATTGGTTTGGAATCAGGTGGCCATGCTAGAAACTTGGGAGGGGGTTGTACCTGGAGTGACGCACAAAGAATAAGTTTTCCAATACCAAGATCATGGGAGAAGCGTCATGCTCTGGCCTATTGAACACCTGGCGTTTCAATTCAATGCGACAGGCGCGTTGAGTTTTGTCGCGCTTTCACTTAATTAAGGGCATGAAACATCCACTTTATCTTTTGTTGGGGCTCTTCTTGATGCCTTTTTTGGGTCAAGGTCAAGGGCTGAACTTGTTGCCTGCAGAGGAATTGGCCAACTACGAAGCTGTTGACGTGTCCTCAGCGGGGTATGCGTCGTCGCTCCCCTCGAAGCATGACATGCTGAAATACGCTCCGCCCACATTGGTGCAGAGCGGTGGTACGTGTGTTGGATTTTCGACGGCGTATTGTGCGCACAGCACGATGATCAACATCGCCACGGGGACGACAGATCCACTGCATAAATACATTGTGGCGTTTGATCCTTATTTCATCTATTCCCTCGTCAATTCTCGACTAGACGACCCTTGTGAGACGGGACTCAACTTTCCAGTGATTTTTGATGCCATGGAGGAAGTTGGGGCGATGAGGGATTTGTTCCCCCCTGACTTGGACTGCGATTTTTCTTGGCTTGATCCGGCCACCGGGGAATTTGATGAAGACCTCGAAATCTACTCGGCGGCGAGCATGCCCTTCCGGATTTCTGACTACATGCAAATCGATTTGGAGAAGGAAAACGCGCTCTTCGCAATGAGGTATCTGATTGCCAATGACATCCCTGTCATCATTGGCGCTGCAGTGAACGATGACTTTTCGCCGGCGTCGTATGGAGGCCAAATCGACGCGAACGGCGTCTGGAATTACAAGGCCACCAACAATGGCAGTTTGGCGGGACACGCCATGTGCATTTTGGGTTACGACGACGAGCTGGCGGGTGGCAGTTTCTTGGTACGCAATTCTTGGGGAACAGGATTTGGGATTGAAGGAAACTTTTGGCTGAAGTATGCTGACGTGGCTTCTGTGGTTGCCGAGGCGTGGTGCATTCTCCCTGATTTTATGGAGGAACTCACCTACAAGCCCAACGAATATGGCTTTGACTTGCACGACACGGGCTTCGAGGGAATAGAATACCGTCGCATCGAATCGCGAGACGGCTCATCAACTTACGAGGGTTTTGCAGCAAAGGACGTGAGAGTCAGTGCCTTTGAGATCTATCACAACGGAGGAGTCTACTTCGGCCAATGGGTGAATTACGTGAAAGATGGCTACGGAGTCTACTGGGACGAGGATGGAGATCGATTCGAGATGTTTTTCCGAGATGGAGAATTGATTGACGTTGAAACTGCAGGCTTTGGCAGCTCTGTGACTGAAGGAGATACCTTCATCAGAGACTACGTGCGCGGCGTGGTGGGGGACAGTGATTTGGAGTTTACTGGCAGCCTCCCAGCCGCGTTTGTGGCAGAGTGACTTCACCGAAAAACATTGCTCCGTACTGCAGGCATTGAACCAGAGCAGATTTGGTTGCCTCGACTCCTTTCAAGCCCCGCCAAGGTTTTAGGCGTCGAACAACCGAAGAAGCCGGGGTGACCAGCTCCCCCGCGCTGAGTCCACGAACTCGTGAAGACTTTGTCATGCCATTCGGCCAAAGCCTGTCACTCGGATGGCAGCGCGTCCAAATGTGCCAACAATTCCGAGACCGTGGTCAGAGACTGGATCGTGGCATTCGGACCTAAGGCCGCCTCTGCCTGGGTTGCTGGTTCATGGGTGGTCCATGGCATGGGGCGCGACAAGTGGCGGACGGCGATGAGGTGATCTTCAATCTGGGCGCCGTTGAGCCGCTTGTGTTTGCGATTCGCTTGGTTGAGGGCATCTTCTCCGAACACGGTGAAAAACAACATGGAGAATGCTACAGTGGCAAGCGTTGCTTTGGTGGGAGACAATCCCCGAAGCGAGAGGGGCTTTGGGGAGAAGTGGTGGTCAGCGCGCTTTACGGGTTTGTTGTGCCCCTTTCTGGAAGGAGCAGGAATTGGGGCGACCCGAGGGTTGTGGGCCTGGTTTCGATTTGGCTGTGCAGGTTGGACAGACATGGGTGCAGGTTTTTTGAGTTGAACAAGAGGGGCTTTTGCCCCGAGGAACTCCACATCGTGCTCACCACCGTGCCGGGATCCTGCGGTCGGTTGGTCTGGCCTTGAGCTGAGGCCAATCTGGATGCTTCACCATTCTAGACGCTTCTGTGGTCGATTTTATTTTGGCGAGGTTGGTTTTAGGTGTGATTCGCCCGTTGGAATCGGCCGCAATGGTCGACATGTGGATGCCAAAAAATGTGGAAAGGCCAATGCCCGTTTGCAGAAGTCCCAAGAATGCGCCACCTTAAAAACGCATGATTGAATGGATGGACCTCATTGGATGGCCGCTGGCCATGCTCGGCGTCAGCTCGGTAATCCGCAGCTACGCGGATCACAAAGACCAAAAGTTGGAGCGCGATGTGTTCGCTGATGACGCGTGCCACATCCTGGACCTTCCCCGTTTTGTGGCGAACCACAAGGGGGGTGTGATTCTCGCGGATTTGGACCACCGTGGAGATTCGGTTCTTGTGTTCAAGCGTCGAATCATTCGCATTCCTAAAACCTTGGCGGATCAAGACATTCAAGCGTGGAACATCACCCCGCGAGAGGCGAAGATTGTGCTCCAAATGGCTTGGCCCACATGGTACGACGGCAACCCCACAAAGGACGCGTCATGAGGGGGTGCGTGGTCGTTTTTTGCATCGCGTTGATGTGGGCCTTGGGTGCTGGCGACTTGCACGCTCAAGAAACCAGTTCAGAAGCAGACAACACGCAGACGGATACCGTTGTGGTCAGGATGGGCTGGGATGGCCCCCCGCCTTTTCCTCGTGGCGGGTGCTGCATTCGGCCAAGCGCATGGGGCGTTCCGCTCTCGTTCTACCCCATCACGATGTACTATGACAAAAGCGCAAGGAGGCATTCGACGGACACCCAAAACACGGAACGAGACCTCCGAAGGGCGGAAAGGCGCAACGCCAAGCGAGCAGAGGTGCGTTGTCGTTGCATTGAAAAGGCCATTGCAGAATATGCAAGAACTTGGGTCGACCTTCAAAGCGGAGACATCAGCCCAGAGAAGGCGAAGTCAAAGCTGAACCTTCACTTGACGTGCGCACCATGCGATCGCTGGGAAGACTTGGAAAATTTGCTCAATTTTATCGATGCCGAATTGGCGCAGCAGCGAAAACACCCGTGAGCGAACAATCTGCTGGAAATCAAGTCTTGACGGTTTAAAAAAGCACAGGCGTCCAGTCAATAAGGACTTTGGAAGGGTCTACATTGACTCATGCTTCGACCGCATCTATTCACTGCTCATTTTCTCACCTTTCTTTTCCTCGCATTCTCGTTTTCGGCTTCGGCCTCTGACGAAGAAGGAAGAAGGGTGCTCGCTCTTGTCATCGGGAATTCTGAATATCAGGGCATTTCCTCTCTCACCAATGCTGGCAGAGATGCTCAATTGATTAGTTCAACGTTGGCTGAAATAGGAGTCGATTCTGCGATCACAAGGTTTGACCTTACAAGAGCTGAGATGTCCCGTACAGTGAATGAGTTCTTTCGAGCCATGTCAAGGTATGATGTTGGATTTGTTTATTACGCCGGACACGGAATGCAAGACGAGTATGGGGAGAATTATCTCGTGCCAGTTGATTTTGGAACCGAGTCCTCCTCAGACCTTTATTCCGAAGGTTTCGATACTGAACGAATTTTTCGTGGTTGCTCGAGGCTCAGGGACAAGGCTTTTGTTTTCTTTCTGGACGCCTGCCGCAACAACCCCTACCCATCGGATTATCGAAGCTCAGGCTCAGGTCTCGGGGAGCCTGAAGTTCCCTCGGAGGGAGTCCTTGTGGGATTCTCAACAGAATCGGGAAAAGTGGCTGGTGACTATGCAGAACAAAGCAACGGCCACTACGCATCGGCATTGAGCGAGATGCTAAAAGTGCCCAACATGAAGGCAGAAGACATCTTGAAGGAAGTCGGCACCATCGTGCGGGATAAAAGTGACAGAAAGCAAAGTCCAGAGTGGTGGGGCAATTTGTCCGGTTCGGTCATTTTCAATTTTGATGCCGCACAGTATGAAGTTCAGCTTGCAGAGCTCCAAAACAGTCTAATTGTCAAAATCCACGAGTACTTTGACTCAGTTGATATTTTCAAAGAGAAATGGGCGGGCAGATCATTGCCATTAGAGTTTATCGGACTGGCCTCTAGACTCCGAGCTTTTGGTCAGGAGCACATCTTGAGAGGACAACTAAAATTGGCAAGACAGGCGCATTTTTATGCATTAGTATTGGATTTTTATATTGCTAATTTTCAAGGGGATGTATTCTCTGACTCAAAACAAACGGTAGATTTTTTGAATGGGACTGATGTAGAATTACTGTTTAGAGAGAACCAAGATTCGATGAGAATTTTTGGAATCAGGTCTGACATCGACCTAGATCTTTATATCTCCTACTGCTGTTTAAGGCTATATCCAGAGTCAAAATATGCAAGTTTGTTCGTCTCACGATTTCTAAATGACTTGTGGCTTGAAGATGATGTGACATGGGCTGTAGGAATCAGTAGTTGGTCATTCATTTTTCCTCAGTGCAAATGGCAAGAGAGAGAATTTCACTTTTTCCCTGCAGCTCATCATTTTAAAATAGAGGGTGATTCCATCGCTATGTGGGCGCAAAAAGCATACCCCGAAGTTTCAGGTCTTAGCATTGGCACAAGAATCAAATCCATCATAGTAGACGGGGACACCGTTGATGATTTGTGGAATGGCATTTCAACCCCCATTGAATTGGTGTTGGAAGGAGGAGATGGTCACACTGTTAAATTGGAACCTCAACCGGGTTTTGTTTTGCGCAATGGAGCATTTGTTCAATCACGCAGTCGCGAACAATACCTCAAGCGTTACAGGAACGCTACTGATGACCTCGCTGAAGTTGAAATTAAGGAATGGCATTATCTCTATTCAGACTCCCTTGAGCATCCCGCATTCTACGACTTGCTACCTATGCAGGCTATGTACGTTTCTGCTAACAATTGGAGCATTGGCCTTGGAGAGTGTAATGGGTTTCAACCGGAAGTATCAGAGACAAGCTGGGCCATGTTTAGGAGTGAGTTACGGCTTTTGGAGGAATGGGAAGGTCCCTACAACCATGTGTGGGGAGCACTTTTCAAGAGGTTTGATGCCTCCTGTAACGAACTGCTTTTCCAACGAAAAGATTTTCTCAAGAAGAATTGGAGAATCATCAAGAAAGAACTTTTGCATGGAGCTGAATATCTGATCCAACTTCTTGAAGACAATGACTTTTATTGTGGGGAAGTTTCCTGGGATATGGGGAGCGGTTCTGAAACAAAGATTTCGCTCGGGGGTACATCGTGGGCTCTGGCAGCGGCTATTGAGGAGCACATGAAGGAAGGGGAAAACAATGATCAATTACTCCTGAGTTCTGCCAATGATTTGGTTGCAAGCATCAATAAAGCATCAATAGATCAGGATACGTCTCCAAGCACATATCTCATCGATTTACTGAACTACAATCACCTGTTTGCTGAGCGAGAAGAGCTAGAGCAACCCAGCCGAGCAATTGAAATTTTAACGTCCCTGCTTGATGAAGTTGTGTTTGTTTACCGTCCATATAAATCTGATGCAACGATACGATTAATTGATCATCCATTTCTGAAGTCAGGCCGTTTCAGCTTATTACCTACGGGCGATTCCAAAGCACTGGTAAATTTCTTTTATTCCTTCGGCACTTGGAGTAAAATCTATGCTCCAGGTTATTATAAACCGGTACAGTATGCGGTGGAGATAATTAGTCAAGCGAATCATGATGGCTGGGAGGTTCAACAAAGACAAGAAGTACTCAAATCCATAGGTCCGATCATAGAAAATTGGCAGGCAAGCGCCAACCAATATTGGGCACGAGAAAGGTCTGTGGATGGACAAACGGAGAGAGTGCAAAAGATAAGTAGCCTCGTAGAACTGGTGAGAAATGGTAACGAAATGGAATTGGAGTGGTATGACAATTTTCAGCGTAATCACACAGTTTTTCTCGACTTAGTCGGAGTGGACGAAAAATAGAAGCGACCTTTGCGGCCAGATTCCCCTCCTTTTGCAATCATTTGACACCCTTGGGCTCTCCGCCCCCCTGCTGAAGTCCATCACCGAGATGGGGTTCGAGATGCCCACCGACATCCAAGCGCAAGCGATTCCGCTGTTGCTGGATGGCGATCGCGATTTCATTGGTTTGGCCCAAACAGGCACCGGCAAGACCGCGGCCTTTGGCTTGCCGCTCCTCGATCTTCTCGACACCGAGTGGGACCACGTCCAGGCCTTGGTGCTGGCGCCCACCCGCGAGCTCGGACAGCAAATCGCCGAACAGCTCGAGAAGTTTGCGAAGCACAAGAAGGGGTTGCGGACCGTGGCGGTGTATGGCGGCGCCAACATCGCCACCCAAATCGCCCAATTGAAAAAGCCTTGCCACGTGGTGATCGCCACGCCGGGCCGTCTGATTGACCTTGCCAAGCGGAAGGCCGTCAAGCTTGACCGCATTCGTCACCTCGTGCTCGACGAGGCCGACGAGATGTTGAACATGGGCTTCAAGGAGGAGCTGGATGAGATTTTGTCTTTCACACCGGAGGACAAATGCACGTGGCTTTTCTCCGCCACCATGCCTCGCGAAATCCGCCGCATGGTCGGTCAGTACATGACCGCGCCGCTTGAGGTCAAGGTCAACCAGTCCGCGACGGTCAACCAAAACATCGATCACCAATATGCCCTTGTGCGCCACTCGGACAAAAGCGAGGCCATTGCGCGTTTCCTCGACCTCGACCCCGAGCTGTATGGGGTGGTGTTTTGTCGCACCCGTCGCGACACCCAGGCCCTTGCCGAGGAGTTGCTCAAGCGCGGCTACCGCGCCGACGCCTTGCACGGGGAGATGTCCCAAGCCCAACGGGACCGCGTGATGCTGCGCTTCAAGCAAAAGCACTTGCAGCTCCTCGTGGCCACCGACGTGGCGGCACGCGGCATCGACGTGGACAACCTCACCCACGTGTTCCACCACTCGCTTCCGGGCGAGACGGCATACTACACCCACCGTTCCGGGCGTACCGCCCGCGCGGGGAAGAAGGGCATTTCGTTGGCCTTGATGAGCGTCAAGGAGCGAGGACATCTGAACCGTTTGGCCAAGACACTCAGCATTGAGTTCAGCCAAACCCAGGTGCCCAATCCCGAGGAAATTGTGCACGCACGGATGACCACGTGGGGTCAAGGCCTGATTGAATTGCCGGCTGGACGAGGTGTCCCGGAAGACATTTGGGAACAAATGAGCCTGTTGTTTGGCGAACTCTCGAAAGAGGATTTGTTGCGTCAAGTTGTGCTTGCCGAGATGCGCAAACTCGACACAGGAGGCAAGGCCGATTTGAACCAAAAAGACATGGGCGAACGTCGCCGCGACCGCGACGATCGAGGCAAACGCGACAGCTGGGACGCCCGCGGGTCTCGCCCCTTCCGAAAGAAGCCGTTTTCCAAGAAGCGCAAGCCCTCTGGAGGTGCGCCATCCTGGGACAACGCCAAGGAGGGTTATGCCGACAAACCGGGCAAGCCCATGGGTGCAGGCAAGGCCAAGAAGAAAGGCAAGAAGAAGCCGGCATTCAAGCCTGGTCAAGAGCCCTGGAACACCTCTGGCTCTGGCGGCGCGCCCAGCTTCAGTGTCAAAAAGAAGGGGAAGAAAAAGCGCTGATCAATGCCTCGGGTAGGGGCATTCCCCTTGCCAGTTGCCGCTCGGGTCGTAGCGTGCGACGACGTAAGTTTCGCCCTTGCTTGACACGGCCACGCCGATGCCGACTGCAGTGGTGGAGTGCCAAACCATTTGGGTGTAGTGTCCGGTCTCACTGAAGTTGGGCCCACAGCACTTACGATACCGGTAGAGGTTGATTTCGTCGTACCAAGACTTGCTGGCGTCGCTCATGGGTGTGCTTGTCGAGGCGCTGTACCAGTAGAGGTTTTCGCCATGGTCGTTGCGGTTGCGGGCGTGTTCAAAACGATGCCGTCTCGCGAGTTCTTGGGCGTATGCCTCTGCTTCCTCTGCCAGAGCCTCGTCCCAGGTCAGCGGCGCCACACCCACTTCATCCCTGGCTGCGTTGTGCACATCTAATGCGCCTTGCACGTCCTTGTTGAGGTCAAGATTGGACGATTGGGCCGCGCTATCAAGTTGGAAAGCCAACAAGCACATGGTCATGAGCGGAACGAGGGAAGGGTTCATGAACCAAAGAACGGCTCAGCGCGCCAAATTCGTGCCTGACTTGGTGTCGAGCAGAGTCCCTTCGAGGCTGTAGAAGCGCCACGTTCCGGATCGCTCGCCTTGCAGGTAGGTGCCTTCGATGGCGGGTTCCCCGTTGGGGTGGTACGTGCGGTAGTTGCCATTTTCGAGCCCCGCATTGTAGCTGACCTGCGACCACGGCATGCCCGTGTCGTAGAAGCTGTTCCAAACCCCGTGACGCTCGCCCTTCAGGAGCTGGCCTCGGGATTTGAGTTGGCCGGTTTCGTGGTATTCAAGCTCCTCGTAAACGGTGTCTGCACGGAAGCCGAGGACAACCTTGGGGTCCCCGTTGGGCCACGTGGATTGGACTTCTTGGCGAGGCGCATTGGGGTCGCGTGAAGTGCATGCGCTCAGGACCAGGCCGGCGCCCAGGAACCACAGGCCGAGGTGATTGCTGAGGCTCATTTGACGCGGCGAATCGTGTATTCGATCAAATCACGGAGGGCGTCACGCGCGTCGGTGCTGACCGATTCATCGCCGCCGAGTTCGTCCAGCATGGCCAGTGCCTCTTCTTTGAGTCGGCGCATCTCGGACCGAGCGCGCTCCATGCCGGGACCGGCGAAGATGGCGTCCATGACCTCTTTGACGGCGGCGGGGTCCTCGCTTTTGTGCTTCACCAATTTGATGAGCCGTCGGCGCTCGGAGGGAGAAGCTTTGGCAAGCGTGTGGATGAGCGGCAGCGTCATCTTGCGCTCACGGATGTCCTGTCCTGTGGGTTTGCCCGTGCGGTCGCCTTCGCCAAGGTCGAGAAGGTCGTCTTGGATTTGGAAGGCCAAACCCACGCGCTCCCCCAACCCCCACATCCGCTCCACAATTTTGTCGTCCGCGCCGGCCGCCGCCGCGCCGCAAGCGCAACAGGCCGCGAGGAGGGAGGCGGTTTTGCGTCGGATGATGTCGAAGTACACCTCCTCGGTGATGTCAAGGCGGCGC
The DNA here is from genome assembly GCA_938074325.1 of uncultured Flavobacteriales bacterium. Taxonomy (GTDB): domain Bacteria; phylum Bacteroidota; class Bacteroidia; order Flavobacteriales_D; family Sanyastnellaceae; genus UA16. The sequence goes on from CALJFZ010000001.1 coordinate 15,698, forward strand.
GCTTTCTCGATCTGAAGCAGCTCGCCCTCACTCATTTCGCGCACCGCGCGGGACGTGATTTTGAGCAGGTCAAACGCCTCGGCATCGACCGCGGCGAGAAGGCCCCGAGAAAGGAGGTAGTCGCCGACGAGGACGGCGACCTTCTTTTTCCAAAGCGCCTGGATGCTGAACACGCCGCGGCGAAGGGGACTTTCGTCGACCACGTCGTCGTGCACAAGGGTCGCAGTGTGCAGCAGTTCAATGAGCGCCGCGGCGGTGTGGGCCCGGTCGGTGGCGCCGCCCTGGGCATCGACGCCGCCGTGGAGACGCGCGCTGAGGAAGACAAACATGGGCCGCATCTGCTTGCCTTTGCGACGCAGGATGTACCGCATGACCGTGTCGAGCAAGGCGACGTCGGTGGTGACGGCGGCCCGGAATTTGGGCTTGAAGGCCGCCATGTCTCCAGCGAGGAGGGAGGTCACACGTTTCAAATCAGACATCGGTGCAAAGGTAGCGCCCCCCTGTGGGCCAATGACCTTCGCGACGGCATGGAAGGCGCGCACCGGTTCGAGAGCGTATCTTCGCTCCATGCTGCGTTCAATGACAGGCTACGGAAAGGCGGAAGGTGCCGTCGGTTCCCGAAAATACACGGTGGAGGTGCGTTCCTTGAACGGCAAAAACCTCGACCTCCAGGTGCGGATGCCGTCTGTGCTGAAGCAAAAAGAAATGGACCTTCGCACGGAGCTCGGAGCCCGCATCGTACGCGGCAAGAGTGACGTGGCCATTCATTTTGAGGCGGATGCTTCAGAGGCGCGTCACGAGTTGAACGGACCGGCCATTTGCCAGTACGTCAAAGACCTCGAAGCGTTGGCGACAGAAACGGGCCAGCCCACCAGCAACTTGTTGGCGACGGCCGTGCGTTTCCCGGATGCCATGCAAACCTCCAAGGAAGCTTTCGACGAAGAGGCCTGGAACGGCATCCACGCGCTGGTGCTAGAAGCCACGGAACAGTTTGACGTGTTCCGCAACACCGAGGGCGCGACACTCGCGGCCGATTTCAAAGGCCGCCTCGACACCATCGCTGGGCTTGAAGCTGGACTCGACCCCCTCCTTGAAGCCCGAATCCAGCGCGTCCGTGACCGCATTCGAACCAACCTCGAAGAGACCATTGACCGCAGCACCTTGGACGAAGGTCGATTTGAGCAAGAAGTCCTCTACTACATCGAGAAGATGGACGTCAGTGAGGAGCGCACTCGCCTGAATGCGCACATCGCATATTTCCGTGAAATCATGGACACGGGAGAGAATCAAGGCAAGAAGCTCGGATTTGTCGCCCAGGAAATGGGCCGGGAAATCAACACCCTCGGGAGCAAAGCCAACGACTCGGATTTGCAGCGCATCGTCGTTCAGATGAAAGACGAGTTGGAGAAGATCAAAGAACAAGTCCTCAACGTTCTCTGACCCCATGCCCGCAGGCACCAAACCCCAAGGCGACGGCCTCGCCATCATCTTTTCGGCCCCTTCAGGCGCCGGGAAAACCACGCTCGTCCGCCACTTGATGACCAAGCCTGATTTGGCGCTTGGTTTCAGCGTCAGCGCCACCACGCGTGGCCCGAGAGACGGCGAAACAGACGGCAAGGACTACCATTTTTTGACCCCAGAAGACTTTGCCCAGCGCGTCAAGAACGGGGCATTCGTCGAGTACGAGGAGGTGTACGAAGGGCTGTCTTACGGCACGTTGTGCAGCGAAGTGGAGCGCCTTTGGAGGGACGGTCGGACCCCGCTGTTTGACGTGGACGTGGTGGGAGGCCAAACCTTGAAATCCGTCTTTGGCGACAGCGCGTTGTCCATCTTCGTCATGCCGCCATCCATGCTCGCCCTGGAGGACCGTCTGCGCGGCCGCGGAACGGAAGACGAAGCTGCCCTTGAAAAGCGCATTGCCAAATCGCAGCAAGAGATGGAAGCGGCAACGGCGTTTGATCTGCGTTTGGTGAATGACGATTTGGACATGGCCAAACAAGAAGCGGAAGACATGGTCGGCGATTTCCTTGAACGCGCATTTTTGTGAGGGGCTGGCATGCCCAACTTTGACATGGACCCATCTTCCACATCTCTGAGCGTCGGGCTTTACTTCGGGTCGTTCAATCCGATCCATTTGGGGCATTTGGTCATCGCCAACCACATGCTTCACGAAGCGGAACTCGACGAAGTGTGGTTTGTGGTGACGCCGACCAGTCCACACAAGCAGGGTGCAGAATTGATCCCCGAGCAGCACAGGTTGCAAATGGCGCGTTTGGCCATTGCAGATCATCCCCACCTCAAGGCCATCGACGTGGAGTTTGCCTTGCCGCGACCCAACTACACGGCCGACACGATGCAACACCTGCGAGATGCCCATCCCGAGGTGATGTTCAGCATCATCATGGGACAAGACAACCTCGCGTCATTCCACACCTGGAAAGACCACGAGTCCCTCGCGTCGGCACATCGCCTTCTCATCTATCCTCGCTTGAATCCTGGAGCGGAAGCCCCTCCTCCGTCACCTACGGACTGGCTGGCCCACCCCAACGTGGAAGTGCATCAGGCGCCCCTCATCGCCATCAGCTCGACGTACATTCGAGATGCGATCATGGCTGGCCACGACGTGCAATTCTTGTTGCCCGACGCCGTGGTGGCGTACATCGGCAACAACCATTTCTACGAAGAAGACGAAGTCTAAGCGGAGCTCACTGCCCGTTGTAAGCATTCATGGCCCGAGCCAAGCCCGCGGTGGTGATGTTCAGCACGGCATCGCCCGCCTTTGTCAAGCGCTCCTCCATGCGCTCTTGCTCCTCGGCGCTCCATTTCCCCAGCACGTAATCCACCTGCTGACCCTTCCCAAACTCCGCACCAATCCCAAACCTCAGCCGAGGGTACTTCGTTGTCCCCAGCACCTGTTGGAGGTCCTTGAGGCCGTTGTGGCCGCCGTCGCTTCCCTTGGCCCTGAGCCGGAGGGTGCCAAAAGGCAAATTCAGGTCGTCTGTGATGACAACCACCCGCTCCAAAGGCACCTTCTCTGCATCCATCCAGTATCGAACGGACTTGCCGCTCAAGTTCATGAACGTGGAGGGCTTAAGAAGCACGATGTGACGTCCTTTAAAACGGACGGTGGACACCTCGCCCAGCCTGCCGGTCTCGAAAGTTCCGGACAGACGTTGGGCGAGGGAGTCCAACACCTTGAACCCGATGTTGTGTCGGGTTTCCTCATATTCTGCCCCGGGATTGCCGAGGCCCACCATGAGGTACTTCATGCAGCGAGGGGATTATCCTTCGCCGCCTTCGGCTTCACCACCTTCTGCACCTTCACCGCCTTCTGCGCCTTCTTCGAGCTCAGATTCGGCAGACATGGCTGCGCGCGTACGCTTGCAAGCCACGAGCAGGGCGCTTTCGCTGAGGAGGATCTCGAGTCCTTCCACATTCAGGTCGCGCACACGGGCGTTGTCCCCAATTTTCAGGGGAGTGATGTCCACAGTGAGGCACTCAGGCAACTGGTCGGCGATGCCGCGAACGGGCACACGACGGTAGTTCAACTCCAAACGACCCCCGTTCATCACACCGATGGCTTGACCGGTCGTGCGCAATGGGAGCGCCACTTTCACAGGCTTGCCTGGAAGGATTTCAAGGAAGTCGAGGTGCGTGACGCGGTCGGTCACAGGGTGGAATTGGATGTCCTGAATGATGCAGTCCACCTTCTTGCCGTCGATGTCCAACTCAATTTTGAAGACGTCTGGATTGAAGACAATCTTGTTGAGTTGAACTTCAGACACGCTGAAGTGAATCTGCTCGCTGCCGCCATACAACACGCCGGGAACGCGGTTGTCTGCGCGGAGCGCATCGGCATCTTTTTTCCCTACGCTCTCACGCAGAGAGCCGCTCAATGAT
>CALJFZ010000002.1 GCA_938074325.1 uncultured Flavobacteriales bacterium
TAGCCTCCTTCATCAAGGAATTCGTCGTGCGGTTGCCCGAAGGTGAAACCTTGGACTTTGAAGCCGGTGGTTACATCCAGGTAGATGTGCCTGAGACCGTTGTCGAGTACAAAGAAATTGACATCACGGCGCACCCTGAGCACCACAAGGATGCCAACACCTTCCAAAGCGAATGGGATAAGTTCGGTTTGTGGGATTTGAAGATGACCAACGAAGAACCCATTGTGCGGGCGTATTCGATGGCCAATCACCCTGCAGAGGGCAACATCGTGATGCTCAACATCCGAATTGCTACACCGCCATGGGACCGAGCGCGCAATGCTTGGATGCAGGTGAACCCGGGCATTTGCTCATCCTACGTCTTTGCCCAGAAGCCAGGCGATAAGGTGACCATCTCTGGACCTTATGGTGAATTCTTCATCAAAGAGACCGACGCCGAAATGGTCTACATCGGCGGTGGTGCTGGCATGGCACCGATGCGATCCCATTTGTTCCACCTGTTCCACACCTTGAAGACCGACCGCAAGGTGACATTCTGGTACGGTGGACGTTCGAAGCGCGAGCTCTTCTACTTGGATGATTTCAATAAGATTGCCGAAGAGTTCCCCAATTTCAATTTCCACGTAGTCCTCTCTGAACCAGCTGAGGAGGATGCATGGAAAGTGAAGAAGGACGTCAACGACGAAGGCGATGGTTTCCTCGGCTTTGTGCACAACGCGGTGATTGAGCACCAATTGGCGCACCACGATGCACCGGAGGACATCGAGTTCTACTTCTGCGGTCCCCCGCTGATGAACCAAGCGGTTTTGAAGATGTGTGACGACTGGGGTGTACCACCCGAAAATGTTAGCTTCGATGACTTCGGAGGTTAAAATGAACCCATTGAAGAACCAACACCCTGCAGCGCAATCGTTGCGGGGTGTTGGCGTTTTATGCGCATTGCTCCTGTCCCTTTTTGGATGTGGTGAACCGCCGTCCAGCGCCACCGTGCAAATGCAAACGGGGGATACGCAGGGAACGACGTATTTGGTCAAGTACCACGGTGCTGACTCCATCCCGCAAGCCGCGATTGATTCCGTGTTGGAAGCGGTGGATATTGAATTCAACCTGTGGCGACCGGAGTCCACCATCAATGCGATCAATGCCTATGATCAATCGGATTCGCTGTTTGTGTTCGTAGACAGCCGGGGACTGTGGTCTTCCTTGTGGGCACAAACCTTGGATTTACATTCGGCATCGCAAGGTGCATTTGATCCCACTGTACTGCCTTTGGTCGAACTGTGGGGATTCGGACTATCGAAGCGAGCTGCCGTGGCCGATGGTGATGTAGAGGCCTTGATGCCGCATGTTGGGCTTTCATTCGAGCGCATCGACTTCAACGAGGTGACCGAGGATAAGCAGTACCAATTCACAACAGTGCGCAAACGCGATCCCGAAACGCAGATTGATTTCAATGGCATCGCTCAGGGCCTGACAGTGGACTTGTTGGCGGAAATGCTGCAACAAAATGACATCAAGGACTTCATGGTCGAAGTAGGGGGCGAGGTCCGCTGTGGGGGTGTCCGACCGGATGGTCGACCTTGGCGAATTGCCATCGACCGTCCCATCGCCTCCGAAGACGGATTGGACCATCGGGAGATGCAAACCATCGTAGCGGTTTCCGACGCGGCGATTTGCACCAGCGGGAATTACCGCAAGTTCTATGAGGAAGATGGCATCAAGCGCTCCCACACCATCAGTCCTTTTACCGGGTATCCTGTGCAGCACAGTCTGCTCAGTGCCACGGTCCATGCGGTGAATGCCAGCACGGCTGATGCGCTGGCGACCGCGTGCATGGTATGGGGGCCTGAGGAGGGACGTCGCTTCATCGAGACGTACCGCTCAGCCAATCCGTACGAACGCATCGAGGCCTATTTCATCAGCGATGCAGGAACCGGTGAATGGGAGGTGTGGGAATCCGAAGGTTGGGCGGTTCTTACCGCCGAGTGATTCAGTGGGTCAGGCCGTTGCGGTGTCCTCTGCCTTGCATTGTTCCTCGGGACGGGCACCGCAGAGGCTGCAGGCTTCACCTTCCTTGTTCAACAATGGATTTTGACTGGCACATGTACCGGCAAATTTTCCGTCCTTCTTGACCAAGATTTTGATGGCAATGCCTGCGAATCCCACAGCGAGCAAGGCAATTGCCAGGAGTACCACTTTCCATTCCATGAGGCAAAATTAAGGCGTCCGCGGGGCACCTAGGCAAGGGGTACATGCATTTCTGCGGGAATTTGCTTAAATTATAGCTGCTTAACCAGGCACATGAAACGCGCATTTCTTTCCTCGACCTTCGCTTTGATTATGGCGACGACGTCGGTAGCGGTCTGCGGTCAAATAGGCCCTTGTGACTGTCCTCCCGTTGCTGATCGGCCTGTCGTGGAGGTAAGCGACATGGACGGCTTGGGGACCGGTACCACGACGTGGTCGTGCGACTCCCTTTACATATTGACCGAGACGGTGTATGTGAACCCCGGTGACGAGTTGACCATCCTGCCCGGCACGGTGGTCCAAGGTCGCACCGGAATTGTCACCGATACATTGACCTATACCTTGCCCAACGGCAACCCATCACCGCGGGAAGACTATGTGTACAGTCAATACCCCGGCAGTTTGGTCATCAGCACTGGAGCGACCATCCATGCCGATGGGACGTCCAATTGCCCCATAGTTTTTACGTTCGAAGGTGATCCCATGGATGGAAGTGCAGGGTATGATGTTCGAGGAAAGTGGGGAGGTGTCATCGTTTGCGGTGACGGTGAACTCAACACGTTTGATGGCAACGATGAGGCCGAAGGAGTCATGGATCTTTCCGGCCAAAACAGGCATGTGTACGGCGGCGACGGAACGGCTTTCCCCTCGTCCGGTACGCTGCGGTATGTGAGCATTCGTCACGCCTCAAGTTCGTTGGGCATCAGCCAGTTTGGCAATGGATTGGAGACCAATGCGCTGACGCTGTGTGGCGTAGGGCCAGAGACGACCGTCGAATACATCGAAGCGGTGGCTAGTGGTGACGACGGTGTGCAAATCTTCGGTGGGCTGGTCAACGTGCGCTACCTCGGACTTGCTTTCAATGCGGAGGACGGTTTGGAATACGATCAGGGCTGGCATGGCAACGGTCAGTTCATTTTCAGCATCACCGACGAACTGAGCGGCGCAGGAGAGCACGGTGGAGATTATGAAGGCGATGATTACGAGGAATTCGATGTGGACATGACCTTCATGCCTTATTCCAATCCCCTCCTGTACAATCAAACCTACATCGGACGCGACCAAGCCACCGCGATTCGCATGCACAACGGTGCGGGAGTCCGCATGCACAACAGTGTGTTTGCCCACTTTGGTTTGGGTATCGACTTCGAGGACGAAGACCCGTGCGATGCTTGGGAATTGTTCTTGTTTGGGGAAACCCAAATCCAAAATAACCGATTCTGGGAGATCGGGGATTCCACGGGCTTATCGGAACTCATCCTCTACAACGAGGGCTACGTATTCAATGGCCAGGAGGAAATCGAAGCCCATTTTGTGGGCAACAATAATTACGCGGCTGACCCTGGTTTTGATGCTGTGTTTGCTGCGGTAGAAGGACACGTGTCAGACCCCATCAACTTAGCTCCTTTGGCAGCCGAGAATTTTGTGGTGGTGGCTGAATTCATGCCCATTGACCCGTGGTTCGTGCCGGCTGACTACATCGGTGCTTTTCCCTCCGACGGTTCGAATTGGTTGACATGCTGGACCTACATGGAGCAGTTGGGGCTCTTTGGAGAATGGGTCGATGAAGCACAAAGCATCGGAGGCTGCATGTACTCGTTTGCATGCAACTACAACCCTTCGGCAACTCATGACGACGGTTCGTGTGAAATCACGAGCTGCGCGGGTTGCACCTGGCCCGATGCAAATAACTACGACCCTGCCGCCTTGTGGGATGACGGTTCATGTCAACTGCCTCAAGGCACTTCCTGCCCAGAGGACATCAACAACGACGGTCAGGTGAATACAGGTGATCTCCTGATGTTCCTGGGTGCTTTTGGTCAACTGTGTCCGTAACCCATCATAGGCTAAATCGGAGTCCGATGAACGGATAATCGGCCCGCAGCCGAAAGGATCTCAGTCCGGCTTCGATGGCCCATTGCGTCCCGAACGCATAAGCGAATACCGCTTGCAAGTGGCGACGGCCCAACGCTTCATCTGGGCGGGTCCAGACCCAGCCTTGCAGAAGCATGAGGTGGGCGTTTCCAAAATGCAGGTTGACGCCCAATAAGCTGGAAAGTTGGAGTTTTTCACGGGGATTCAAAGGTTGCAGATGGTAGGCGCGCAGGCTTTGATTGTGCGCCAGGTCAAGGGCTCCGGTCCATGCAAAGGCACCGCTGATGTGCCGCTGCGCATACGCCCCTGCGCTGAGCACGGGATGTCTGGGGCCGCCGGGCAAATTGACATCCCGCATGCCTGATCGGACTGCCAAGGCGTATGTCCATCGGTGTTGTGGCGTCGAATGGGCGTGAGCCACTTCCTGCGAACGGCTGTCATTGAGCAGCCCTCCTCGCATGCGGATATGCACATTGTTGATGCCCAGATTGGGCAAAGCCAAAGCCCCATTGGAGAAATGTGTCAGGCCTGCACCCAAGGCAAGAAATGCACGGTCGCCGGACGCAATGGTGACGGATGTACCCAAATGCAGTCCCGCATTCCATCGGGTGCCGATGGCGATGGACAACGGACGATTAATGGGATCGTACGGGGCTGAGGCCCACCCGATTCCTGTGCCCAACTCGGCATGCCAATTGGTCCGAATGGGAATCTTTATTAACCACAAAGCGCTCGCGACGCTGCCAAGTTCGTCGCTGCCACCGTCCAACCAGCCCAGTTCAACCCCTTGCCATACGGGACCGTGCTGGCTCCAGTTGGCTCGCCAACCCGCCCGATCCCAGTTTCCGCGCCGAATGCCTACGCCGTGTGAGTGGCCGGTGACCAGGGCGAGCATTTCCGCTCGGTGGGGCAGGGCGTAGCCTTTGCTGACTTCCACACCCCAATCTGGGGTTTGGGCTGAGGCCATGGGCACGGCAAACCACGCAGCCAAGGTGGTCGCGATTCCAAAAACGATTGTACAAGAGGTCCTCACGGTCCGAATTTAGCAAGGCATACCTTTGTGCCATGCACAGCATTGAAGAGAAACTGGCGGCATTCGAACGGCTGCTGAAGATTATGGGCGAACTGCGTGAGCAATGTCCATGGGACCGGAAGCAGACCTTTGAAACCTTGCGCCATTTGACGATTGAAGAAACCTACGAGTTGTCAGAGGCCATCATGGATGCCGATGTCGAGGAGATCCGAAAGGAGACCGGTGATCTATTGCTGCACATGGTCTTCTATGCGCAAATCGCAAGCGAGACGCCCCGTGAAAAAGGCGGGTGGGATATTGCCGATAGCTTGAATGGCATTTGCGACAAATTGATTGATCGCCACCCGCATATTTATGGAGATGTAGAGGCCAACGACGAAGAAACGGTCAAGGCGAACTGGGAGCAATTGAAGTTGAAAGAGGGCAAGAATTCCGTGTTGGAGGGTGTCCCCAAGGGACTGCCAAGTTTGGTAAAGGCGTACCGAATTCAGGACAAAGTTCGTGGTGTCGGCTTCGATTGGGATAACGCGGACCAAGTATGGAACAAGGTCCAGGAGGAGTTGGGGGAGTTCCAAGCGGAGATTGCGGCTGAGTCGGATCGTGCGGCCGATGAATTTGGCGACGTTCTCTTTGCCCTGATCAATTATGCTCGCTTCAAAGGCATCAACCCGGATGAGGCACTTGAACGCACGAACCGCCGATTTCAGGCACGTTTTCAGCATATGGAATCGGCCATCCAGGCAGGATTGGCTGAAGGGGGTAAGCCCATGTCGGAAATGGAGTTGGCGGAATTGGATGAGCATTGGGAACGGGCTAAAATCGCATTGGGTCAAGCAGATTCGTGATGCGAATGGGATGGATGCCAATCTGGGCCATGCTGGCGTTAGGGTGCAACGATACGGGTGCCCCAGCCTGTTTCATGCGGGCCGGAGAAGCGATTGAAATCGCAGAGGAGCTCGACAATGCACCGGAAGTCCTCAAGTTTTATGGCCATTTGGACATTGAATTTGAAGCCACTGACCGCCCGGGCATTGAGTTGCATTGGGAGGGGCCAGAAAATGTTCTTCATCACCGATGGACAGAATGGGATGGAAGCACATTGAACGTTGGCCACGAGGACCGCTGTCAATGGATGCGGGATTTGGGGGAGCAGGTTGAATTGCGGATTCGGTGTGCTGATGTACCTGAATTTGTTTTGCACGGGCAAGGGACGTTTGACCTGTCGCTGGTGAACCCCGAGTCGTCGGTTGTACTCGACGCTTATGCCCATGCTGGCTACCTCTCGTTGGACTGCGATGTCGATAGTTTGACCGTTCGATTGCACGCGGGTGCGAGCGTTGCTGAAGCTACTGGTGATGTCAACACGCTTTCGCTTTTTGCTTCTGGGCTCTCCTCATTGGATGCGGGAGGTGTTCAGTCAGAACGAGCATTTGTCAATCAATCGGCCCACCCACCCATATATTTTCGGGCTTCGGAATACGCGTATGTCGCCCTCAATAGCCATGGGAATGTTTACGGTGGGACGAATCCACCCTTGGATTATTTGGTCGAGGAGCAAGGGGGAGGGGCGTTGATTTGGGAGGACTGAGGCATGCGGAATTCTAACGCTGTTGGCGTAAATTGAAAGCCTATTTCATGCCATGTTAAAGTCTTTTTCACGCATTTCGGCGGTATGCGCCGTTTGGTCCTTGTGCGTTGCATCGGTAGCAGTTGCTCAGCAATCCATGCAGGATGCGCCCACCCAAGTCAATACCAGCAAATTCAAGCAGTTGGGGCAGGAGCTGCCTACTCCGAATGTGTACCGGACGGCGAGTGGCGCCCCCGGGCATGAATACTGGCAACAGCAGGTGGATTACAACATCCAGGTCACCTTGGACGATGCGAACCAACGCATTGACGGTGAAGAACGCATTTTGTACAAAAACAACAGCCCCGACGAGTTGCGCTACCTGTGGCTTCAGTTGGATCAAAACGTCCGAGCGTTGGACAGCGATAGCTATAAGATCCGAGAATCGCGGATCAATGACCGCAACAGCTTTGGGTCGATTCAAGGATTGGAGCCTTCATTTGACGGTGGGTTCAAAATCCAATACGTCGGCGACGAAACAGGCAAGCCGTTGAAGTACACCATCAACAAGACGATGATGCGCATCGATCTGCCGTCGCCTTTGAAGCCCGGTGGAACTTTTGTGTTTGACGTTGCGTGGTGGTACAACATCAACGACCGCATGAAGGACGGCGGCCGGAGTGGCTACGAGTACTTTGAAGAAGAAGACAACTACCTCTACACCATTGCCCAGTTCTACCCGCGTTTGGTGGTGTACATGGACAACGAAGGTTGGCAGAATAAGCAGTTCTTGGGATCAGGAGAATTCACCCTGAACTTCGGCGATTACCACGTGGAAATCACCGTCCCAGAAGACCATGTCGTCGCATCAACAGGTGTATTGAAGAACGAAAAAGCGGTGCTCACGCCTGCCCAGCGCAAGCGGTTGCAGAAAGCCCGCACGACTTACGATCAGCCGGTGATGATCATCACCGAGGAAGAAGCCCGCGCTGCAGAACAAGGCAAAAAGACGGGAACCAAAACGTGGGTATTCGATGCAGAGAATGTGCGTGATTTTGGTTGGGCCTCCAGTCGGAAATTTATCTGGGATGCGATGGCGGTGAAAGTGGGTAAGAAATCCCCGTTGGCCATGAGCTACTACCCGAAAGAGGGCAATCCGCTGTGGGAGCAATACTCCACGAAGGCTGTGGCTCAGACCTTGAAGACCTACTCGGACTTTACGATTGATTACCCTTATCCGGTGGCCATATCCGTTCACACCAAGTGGATCGGAATGGAGTACCCGATGATTTGCTTTAATGGTGGACGCCCGGAGCCGGATGGCACATACACCGAACGCACCAAGATTGGCATGATCTCCGTTATTATCCACGAAGTGGGCCACAACTTCTTCCCGATGATCATCAATTCGGATGAGCGCCAGTGGACTTGGATGGACGAGGGGTTGAACACTTTCGTTCAATACTTGACGGAGAAGGAGTTTGACCGCGACTATCCGACCCGACGTGGAGCTGCACGGGACATCCGCAATTACATGGGCGGGGACAAATCCCGCATCAGCCCCATCATGACCAACTCGGAGTCGATTTACCAATTCGGGAACAATGCCTATGGCAAACCCGCCACAGCCCTCAACATTCTGCGGGAAACGGTGATGGGCCGTGAGTTGTTTGACTACGCCTTCAAGGAATATTCTCGTCGGTGGGCGTTTAAGCATCCGTCTCCGGCGGACTTTTTCCGCACCATGGAAGATGCCTCTGGGGTGGATTTGGACTGGTTCTGGAGGGGATGGTTCTATTCCACGGACCACGTGGACATCGCTATGGACGAAGTCAAGTGGTACCAGATTGACACCCAAGATCCAGAGGTAGAGGCTGCATTCGACCGTGAGGCAGCTGCGCAGGAGCCTGCCGACATCGCCTTGGTCCGGGACGAGGAGTTCATTCCCACCAGCTACATCGAGGCGGATCCTACGTTGAATGACTTCTACACGACAAGAGACCCGTTCATGGTGCTCGAATTGGATAAGGTAGAATACGCTGAGCGCATGGAATCCCTTTCAGAGGAGGAGCGGGTATTGCTGAACAGTGGAAAGAACTACTATGAGATCACCTTCCGCAATGAAGGAGGGTTGGTCATGCCGTTGATCGTCGAATTTGAATACGAGGATGGCAGCCAAGAGATTCGCCGTATCCCGGCTGAGATTTGGAAGATGAGTGAACCGACGGTCACCAAGGTGTTCGTGACGGATCGTCCTGCCGCCCAAATCACGCTGGATCCGTTCTTGGAAACAGCAGATGTTGACATGGACGACAACTACTGGCCTCCACGTCCACAACCCACACGTTTTGAGTTGTTCAAATCAAGCAGGCGACGCGGCGGGGGTGGAGAAAATCCGATGCAGCGCGCTCGACGCGATGCAGAATTGCAAAACGAAGGCGCGGAATAAGGCGGTTTAACTGCCCAATGCCTCCCAAAGCAATAAGGCGACGACGGCCGACCCCATGGCCAGTCCGAGTTTGTTCTTGGCGTTGAGGCGTTCACTCAGCAGCCCCACAGATGCAGCAGCGCTAGCAAGGATGACGCCGAGGTTGTTGAGTGGCATGACGCCACTGCGTGCAAGGTTGACCTTGTCGTAGGTCTCGAGGAGGAAATACAGCGAGCCAAAATTGATGACGCCCAATAGCACGCCGGCTCCAACGGTAGTCCTGTCGGGAAAGAGGGGCTTGCGTCGATAAGCAACCCAGCCGAGTCCCGCCATGCACGCGGTGGTCAGTGGCAACGAGGCAAAGAGGTAGCGATGGGCGGTACTCTGCATGCAGCCTTCACCAGAGTAGGCTGCAAACATCAGATCAATCATGCCGCTTCCAAGGAAAATGATCATCGGGATGATCCAACGGGAGGCTCCAGAAGCTGAATTCCCCTGGTTGCCTTTCCACGAGGACAATACAATTGCAGGGACAGCCAGGGCAATGGCAATTCCTTTAGGCGCCGTGAGCTTATCTAGTGGGTCAAATGCGAGAAACAGCGCAACAGGCAATACCATGCTCAACTTGCTGGCGATGGAGGTGACGGTCAACCCAATTTCTTGTGTCGCTCGCGCAATAAGTTGGAACAAGTAAATGAAGAGCAACCCCATGGCAAGCGCCACCCAGACCCAGGATTCACGTTGCACATCCTGAAACAAAGACACCCCATCGGCCAATACCCAACCCATGGCTGCGGCGACCCCGTAGTTGATCACAATGGCCTGAAATGTGTGGACTTCCCAACGCTTGAACATTTGGAACAGGAGGAATATCCCGGTGGAGAGCAAAATGCTGGTCAGGAGGTAAATCACGCAACGAAAGTACGCTTCATTCGAAGACGTGGCGCGGGTGGAGAAAGTGCTCCCAAGTGTCGGGACCTTCAGTGCCCCTTGATGCTTCACCTTGCGGCATGCGACCGCAGGATGCAGGCAGCACAGGCGCCTTCAGGCCTGAGTGCAAGTCCCTCGGTGCTGTCCAGCGTTTGATTTCGTTCCAGCAGTCCGCATGGAGGAATGCATTCAAAACAGTGGCACCGCCTTCGACCAAAATGCTCGATAATTCGTGGTCCGTGTAGAGCGACGCGAGTAGTTTGTCCAAGTCCTCACCGATGTCCCATGCGCAATGCACACTGCCAATGCTTTGGCCTGGGTCTGCACTGACATGGATGACAGCTTCACGGTCCTGCATGGTCGGCAGCGCCTCGGTGATTAACCCAGATGGGTCGAGCAAGACGACAGCTGGAGATGCGGCGTCAACCAGGCGGACAGTAAGTTTAGGTTCGTCAATCAACGCGGTCTGCGCTCCAACGGCGATGCCTGTTTCGAGTGCGCGCCAGTGGTGTGTCAACCGCTGTGCCTCGGCCCCGGTGATGGCGAACCCTCCGGAGCCCGGTACACGGTCCGCTTCAGAGCGACCGTCCATGAAGCCGTCCGCAGATTCCGCCCACTTCAAAACAACCCATGGCCTCGATTGCTCCATGTTCCAGAGGAATCGACGGTTTTGAAACCGAAGAGCATCTTCCAGGCATCCCGATTCGACTTCAATTCCTGCCTGTTGCAACCGCAGCATCCCACCGCCTTTTACCCGAGGATTCGGGTCCATGAGGCCGATGACTACACGCTTGGGTGCTACTTGTTCGATGAGGCCCGCACATGCAGGCGTCTTGCCCACGTGGTTACAGGGCTCGAGAGTCACATACCAGGTGCTCCGAGCAAGAAGGTCTCGATCTGCTTTGGACACGGAGGCATAGGCTTCTGCTTCAGCGTGCCCTGCCCCGTGAGCACGGTGCCATCCTTCGCCAATGACGGTGCCATCTTCGGAGACAATGACGCAGCCCACCAGCGGATTCGGCGCTGCTGCATACTGCCCACGAGCGGCCAGTTCCATGGCGTGCCGCATGAACGCTTCGTCCGCGGATGTGAGCATGATGAAGGGATTACGACGCTGCGGCGTCGAGCGTATTTTTCAGGAGCATGGCGATGGTCATTGGGCCAACTCCTCCGGGAACCGGTGTAATGTGGCCGTCCATGTTGGACAACGCATCATAGTCCACGTCTCCAGTTAAGCGCGTACCGGATTTTTTCGTCGCATCGGGAATTCGGTTGATGCCTACATCGATGACCACTGCACCGGGCTTGACCATGTCTGCTGTCACGAAGTGAGGCCTACCGATGGCCGCAATCAAGATGTCTGCGGATCGGGTGATGGCTTGGAGGTTCTGGGTGCGGGAATGGCACATGGTGACCGTGCAATTTCCGGGGTTGGCATTGCGGCTGAGAAGAAGGGTCATGGGCGTCCCTACAATGGCACTTCGTCCGATGACCACTGCGTGTTTACCGGAGGTTTCGATGCCGTATCGCTTGAGCAATTCGATGATTCCCGCAGGGGTGGCGGGTTGGAATCCAGGCAGCCCTAAGCTTAGCTTACCCGCGTTGATGGGATGGAATCCATCGACGTCCTTATCCGGATGCACAGCCTCAAGGACACGCTGGCTATCAATGTGATCGGGGAGGGGGAGCTGAACAATGAAGCCGTCAATGGCTTGATTCGCGTTCAGGGCCTCGACTTCTTGAAGAAGTTGCTCCTCTTGGATGTTTTCGGACAATTCCACCAGTGTGCTCTCGAAACCGACGCGTTCACACGCCTTGATCTTATGGCCAACGTAGGCCCTGCTGGCCGGGTTGTCACCGACAATGATGGCTGCGAGGTGGGGTTTCTTGCTCCCGCTGGCAAGCCGTTCGGTAACGGCTTCTTTTATCTCATCTTGGATGGCCAATGAGGTGGCCTTGCCGTCTATGATTTGCATACTCGACCAGTTTGTTTATCGACCCAAAGCAGAGAGGCCCGCCATGCGGCTGCGTTTACCTCCTTTGCCCTTGGTCATGATGTGCATCATCTTTTTCATGTCTTGGAACTGCTTGAGCAGTCGGTTGACCTGCGCAATATCCGTTCCAGAGCCCTTGGCAATGCGCGCTTTACGCCGCGCATCGATGATTTCGGGCTTCGCACGCTCAGCGGGGGTCATGGATTGGATAATGCACTCAACTTGTTTAAAGCTGTTGTCGTCTAACTCGATGCCTTTTAGCGCTTTGGACATGCCCGGGATCATGCTCATTAAATCCTTGATGTTGCCCATTTTCTTGAGCTGCTGGATTTGGTTCATGAAATCCTCCAGGTCGAATTTGTTCTTGCGGATTTTGGCCTCAAGTTGAGCAGCTTCCTTTTCGCTGATGACCTGCTGTGCCTTCTCGACCAGACTCACGACATCCCCCATCCCCAAGATGCGGTCGGCCATTCGCTTTGGATGGAAAGTATCCAATGCGTCCATCTTTTCGCCTACACCGACAAACTTGATGGGTTTTCCAACGACCGAGTGGATGGCCAGCGCAGCACCACCACGGGTGTCGCCGTCCAATTTAGTGAGGACAACTCCGGTAAAATCCAATGCTTCGTTGAAAGCTTTGGCGGTGCGCACGGCATCTTGACCGGTCATTGAATCGACCGTGAACAAAATCTCCTGAGGTTTCACAGTGTCGCGTACGGACTTGATTTCGTCCATCATCGCTTCGTCGATGGCCAATCGGCCAGCGGTATCCACAATCATCGCCGAGTGGCCATTGGCTTTGGCATGTGCAAGTGCATTCTGCGCGATGGCGACTGCATCGGTGTTTCCTGGTTCGGCATAGACTTCTACGCCTATTGACTCGCCCAATACCTTCAGTTGGTCGACAGCTGCTGGTCTGTGCACATCGCAAGCAACAAGCAAGGGATTCTTCTTGTGCTTGTCTCGGAGGAGCTGTGCAATTTTGCCAGAGTGAGTCGTTTTACCGGCTCCCTGAAGACCGGCCATGAGGACTGTGAACGGATTGCCAGTTGGTTTGAATTCCGCGGCAGCTGATCCCATCAACTCCGTTAACTCGGCGTGGGTGATTTTGATCAGCAGCTGGCCGGGTTTGATGGAGGTGAGGACTTCTTGCCCAAGTGCCTTGTCTTTTAGGCGTTGTGTGAACTCCTTCGCAGTCTTGTAATCTACATCGGCATCCAAGAGCGCTTTCCGGACTTCTTTGAGCGTCTCTCCGACGTTGACTTCGGTGATTTGACCGTGCCCTTTGAGCACTTGAAAGGCCTTTTCGAAGCGTTCTTGGAGGTTTTCGAACATCTTTTTTTTTGCGCAAATTTAACACGTCAAGGCCTGATTATACGCAGCTTTATCGCTTCGTTGAATCTGCTAATTTTCTCGATTGAAGGATTTTTCTAATCGATGTGTTTGTTTTCATCCACGTTATTTCGTAATTTTCGGTTGCTTAACCTAGGAATGATGCAGACAAAATTTTCCTTCTTACTCGGATTGCTGGTAGCCTTCTCGGGCTTTTCTAGCCCACTTTATGCTCAAACAGCTTGTTTTGGAGAGTCGAGCAGCGCAGATGCGCCCGCCGGATTCCAAATTGAGGTTGAAACCTTTGCTTCCTTTGACGGGAGCGAATCTTCACCTGCACTTGCTGAATTAGCAGGATCAACCACTTACCGTATTTACCTCAGTACTTCCGCCGAAATGGATTTCGTTTCAGCGGTGTACACCGATGGTATTGACGGTGAAGTTTCGTTGACCTCGAGCACGGATTTCTACATGAACGAATACGGCGGGTTGACCGTGAATAACATCAACCCGGGATTGTTCTCGTTCTTTCCCGCATTGGAATACGATAGCCACGTGACCATTGGTCTGGCATCCGAAGCCGAGGCTGGAGAATCTTCAATCATTCTGTCAGGAGAAGAAAATTGGGGCGACTCATTCCTTGCCGGTGGAGCTCTGAACATCAACAGTACAAACGCGCCTGCGGGCAGTGGTTGGTCTGTTCCTGCAGGTGCGACCAACGGTTATGCCGGTGATGACTTGCGTGTACTACTTGCTCAAGTGACCACAGACGGTGAACTCAATGGTTCTTTATTCATTGAATACATGGCTGTTGGCGCTACTGAAATGGCGAGTCACCAGTTTGGATTCTCGTCTGAAACCTGCGGATGCGATGATGCGGATGCGGCGAACTACGATCCGTCGGTTACAATAAATGACGGATCATGTGTTTTCCCAGGTTGCACGGACGCGACCGCTTGCAACTTTGATTCAGGTGCCAACGAGGATGATGGTTCTTGCGACTACTGCTGCGATGCAGTTACTTCTTCCAATGCCGACTACGGCGTGGAAGTCGAGCTTCATGCGGTAGGTGGGATCACCGGACTCCGTACGTACCGTTTATACGTTACCACAGCGAATGCCACCGACGTGTTGTCTGCCGTCTCAGGTTACGCTGCATACCCCTTGAACATTGAAACGACCACCGAATTTTACCAGTACGAAGGAGCTGGCGGTGGTTTGACTCCCGCGAACTGGCAGCCTGCATTTGGACTCATTCCTATGTTCGCAGATGGAGCCTACGACTCTTACGTCACCATCGGTTTGGACCAGGCAGCAGATGCTGGAGCTGGACAAGCAGATGTGACTCCTGTTTCCACGCCCGGAGAAGATTGGGGCGCTGAATTCGAAGCAGGCAACAACATTGCAATTTCATCGAGCTCAGGTGGAGCTTGGTTCATCTCTCCTGGTTCAACCAACGGCATTGCGGGTGATGATAACCGCGTTCTCATTGGACAGTTTACGACCAGTGGTTACATGAGCGGAGATGTTTTCGTTCAGATTTTCCCTGAAGGCAACCAAAGCCTCAGCGAAGAAATTTACATTTCATGGACTTCGCCGCTCTGCGCCTGCACGGACGAAAGTGCGTGTAACTTTGATCCAACAGCTTTGTACGATGATGGCTCTTGCCAAGACGGACCTGCGTACTGGGGAGAGAACATCGACTGCGAGGGCAACTGCCTGAATGATGCGGACGGCGATTACGTCTGCGACGAGGACGAAGTGCCTGGTTGCTTGAACCCAGCAGCATGTAACTACGTAGCAGCACCCACAGATTTGGTTGCCTGCGTATTCCCAGAAGAAGGACTTGATTGCGACGGCAACTGCTTGAACGACGTCGATGGAGACGGTGTTTGCGACGAGGACGAATCACAAGCCTGTACAGACGCTGCAGCTTGTAACTACAACGATGACCCTCTCGTGGATACCGATAATGCGCTTTGCGTTTACCCTGATGCATTTGAGGATTGCGATGGCAATTGTTTCAATGACGCAGACGCTGACGGTGTGTGCGATGAGGCTGAAATTGACGGATGCACGGACGAGAGCGCTTGCAATTACGACGCTTCTGCAACCGATGAGGACGGCTCATGTGACTACTGTTGCGCAGCGGCAGCTTCGGTTGAAGGGTACAACATTGTGATTGAAACGGTTGGAACATCTCCTGAAGGAGCCATCCAACGCATGTACATCGAAACCCCGAACACTACAGACGTATTGTCTGCTGTAACGGGTGATTTGGTGAACCCAACCTACATCCGCAGCACGCAAGGCTTCTACCAGTCAGCCATGATTACGGATGTGACTCCAAACGGAATCAACCCCGGGTTCTTTAGTTTCTTCCCTGACTTGGCTTATGACAGTTGGGTCACAATCGGAGTGGAAAGCAGCATCATCGGAGCAACTGAGTCTTCTGTTCAGGTAGTACCTGCCACAACAGATTGGGCTGCGAACTTCAATGCAGGAGGAGACATCGAAATGGAAGGTGAATTCGGTGACGGATGGTTCGTCACTTGGGATGAAACGGCTGGTACATTCACCAACGGTTTGTCCGGTGATGATAACAAAGTACTCGTGGGCCAATTCACCACCAACGGCATTTTGAGTGGTGAGTTATTCGTTCAGATGTTCCCAGAGGGCGATCAGCAGAACCCAATCCAAGTACACTTGCCATTCGGATACGCGAGTGATGATACGGAAGCACCTTACTTCACATACGTGCCAGCGGACGTGACTCAGAGCTGTTCTGACGCATACCCCACTGAAATGGCAGTAGCAGAGGACGGTGGTTGCATTGCTGAAGTGGCTTTGGAATTGGTTGAAAGCATTGAACCTGCAGCATGCGGTTACACATTGACTCGCACCTGGACAGCAACAGATGCTTGGGGCAACTCAGCTACAGCAACGCAAGTGGTTTCGTTGGAAGACAACGATGCACCTGTTGCAATCGCTCAAGCGGATATGACCGTGGAGTGCATCGATGACTTGACTCCAGGTGCTGGTGTAGCGGAATTCCCAGTGAATTCTTACGACAACTGTGCTACCGACGATTTGACATACGCCTATGAAGATGCTCTGTTCAATCCTGGAATTGACTTGACAGGTGTCACTGCTGATTTCCATGTTGAAATGGGCAAGAACATTGGCGGTCCATTTGGTCAATCACTCATTCTGGAAGCCAACGGCGTGACCATCGGCGACGGAGTAGAGATTGGTTACGATAATCTCTTGGAAAACCCATCAAACCACCGCGGTGCGATCGCGGTAGACGTGTCGGGCTCTTCCATCAATGCATTTGTTGAAGGAACAAACGGATTCCCTTACCAGTACGACTACGCTGTGGTGACCATCTCGAACATGTCAGTAGACAACATCGCAGGTGTAACAGTGGGGGCCAATGGCATTGCTCCAGGAACTTCTGTTTCTGTATCAACCGATGGCAACAGCATCGTTCTCACCTGGGACGGCACGGCAACCTACACGGATGGTGAAGCTGCAGACTTCTCGGTGGATAACACCTCAACTTGCTTGGCCACTTCCGGTATCATGCGTACATGGACCGTGACGGACGGTTGCAACAACTCGAGCACTGCTGTTCAGTACTTTACCATTGTTGATACGCAGGGCCCTGAATTCACTTCGACCCCAGCCAATCTGGAGTTGTCGTGCAACGATGAAATTCCTTCAGCTACAGTTGAAGCATCCGATTGCGGCAACGTGATGATCTCAGAGCCAGTGGATGTAATCCAAGACGGTTCATGTGGCGTTTCTTACACGGTATTCCGCACGTGGACTGCAACCGATGATTGCGGCAATGCATCTGAGTACACGCAAACGATCATGTTCACGGACACTGAAGCACCTGTATTTACGTCATTCCCTGAAGACGTGACTTACACAGCAGGCGATGACATGGTGGTCATGGAGCCAACTGCTTCGGATGATTGCAACGAAGTGACCATTTCTTACAGCGATAGCCAGGACAACAGCAGCATCGAACTGACGGTGATCACACGCACTTGGACGGCTACTGACGCTTGTGGAAACAGCGTGTCTGCTGATCAAATTATCACTGTTAATGAGGTATTGGGTTGCATGGACGATACCGCTTGTAATTACAACGCGGGTGCTTCATACGACGACGGTAGCTGCGATTACTGCTCTTGTGGCAGTGGCGGTGAGGCTGGCTTTGGTCTCGAACTGGAGTTGGTGGCTAACCATGATGGTTCTACACCGGGATTGGCTGCTGGTATGAATACGTACCGCGTGTACGTGACCACACCAAGTGCGGATGATTTCGTCAGTTCAGTATCGGGTGACGAAAACGTCCCAGCTTACTTGCGTACGACGACTTCGTTCTACCAGGACGCATTTGGCAGCATCAGCCCAGATAACATCAACGCTTTGTTCTACACGGTTGTCCCAAGCTTGGCTTACGACAGTTGGTTGACCATGGGCATTGAATCTGCGCCTGTGGGTGACGAAAGCGCCATCACGTTTGTTGAAGCGCCAGGCGATAACTGGACGGCTGAATTCAACGCGGGCAATGATTTGGAGATCGACAGTTTCTTCGGTGGCTCATGGTTCGCCTTGATCACTGCAAGCAATGGCTACGCAGGTGAAGATCAGCGTGTTTTGGTCGCTCAATTGACCACAAGCGGTGAAGTCACGGGGCAACTCTACGTTCAAGTCTTCCCGAATGGAGACCAGAGCCAAGACACTTACTTGACACTGAGCTTCGGAGGAAACGAGTGTGGATGTACGGATGAAGCGGCATGTAACTTCGATTCCGAGGCAACATTTGACGATGGATCTTGTGCCTACCCTGAATTTGGCTACGATTGCGGTGGCAATTGCTTGAGCGATGTCGACGGCGACGGTGTGTGCGACGAGCTCGAAATCTTCGGTTGCACCACAGAAGGAAACTGCTTGTACGATCCAAATGCGACTGAGCACGACGAAGACATGTGTCAAGTGTCGCCATTCTGCATTGGATGTAACGATGCGGCCGCTTGTAACTTCAATCCGAATGTGAATCCAGAACCCAACTTCAACGACGGTTCTTGTGAATACCCAGAGGACGGATTCGATTGCGACGGAAGCTGCATTGATTCCAACGGCGACTTGATCTGCGACATCCTCCAAGGATGCGGTGACCCAGCGGCTTGTAACTACGAGGAAGGAGTGGAGTACCCATCATTGGACTTCTGTGACTTCTGCAGCTGCCCGAATGTCATGAGCAGCGAAGACGGCTACGGCATCGAAGTAGAGGCAATGGAGAGCGGCATTGAAGGGGCTACAACGTACCAGGTTTACGTGACCACCCCAACTTCAACGGATGTTGTAAATGCGATTTTGGGTAACGCAATGAATCCAATCATATTGGCTTCTTCCAGCGAAATCTACCAGAGCCCACAAGGTTCGGCTTTGCCATCACCTTCTGAAATGTTCGGATTCTACCCTGAATTGGAGTACGACTCGTACGTGACCTTGGGCGCTGGAACGCCTGCAGAGGCAATGGACTTCCCGCCAACCGACGATGGAAATGCACCGGATTGGGTTGCTTCTTTCGAGAACGGTGGCAACATCGTCATCGACGACGTAGTTGGTAGCGGTTGGTACATGAATGCCGATGTGATGGGCGAGTATGGAGTAGCAGGTGATGACAACCGTGTCTTGGTTGCTCAATTGACTACACCAGGTACTATCCACGGGCAGCTTTACGTGCAGGTCTTCCCAGAAGGACTGTCTGCTGGCAATACGCTCTACTTGACGCTGTCCTTCGGAAGCGACGCATGTGGATGTACTGATCCAATGGCGTGCAACTATGACGAAGCCAACGTCACGGACGATGGCACATGCTTCTACGCTGATGAAGGCGAAACGTGCGAAGGAACTTGCTTATACGACGGCTTTGATCCCGAAGTGGTCGCTAACGAGGCTGCTTACACCACAACGTGTGAGGAAGCTGCAGATGACATCCGCCAGCCTGTCTTCGCAGATAACTGCGCTGAAAACCTCGACATTAGCTTCTCTGATGTGGTTACCATGGGCGATTGTGAAGGTTCTTGGACCATCAACCGAACGTGGACTGCAGTAGATAACCACGGCAATTCAGTAACTGCAGAGCAAGTCATCAGCGTTGTCGATACAACTGCTCCAACATTCACGGTTCCAGCGGCGGTAAGCATTTCATGCACAGGTGACGCCAATGACTTGGCTGCTACTGGTGATGTCACGGATGCAATGGATGCCTGCAGCAATGAGGTATCTGTTATGTACAGTGACGCATTCTCAACCGACGGATGTTTCGCGAACAACGTCATCACCCGAACGTGGACAGCAACGGATGCTTGCGGAAATGTCGCGTCTCAAATGCAGATCATCACATTGGTCGACGACAATGCACCATACTTCACGAGCGTACCAGAAGGTTTGACCATGGCATGTGGTGATGAAATTCCAGCCGTAAACGCAACTGCTGCAGATGCATGCTCGGATGTAACTGTAACCTATGCAGATGCAGAAGGGGATGCCATTTGCACTGGTCTTTTCGAAATCGTACGAACATTCACAGCAACCGATGCGTGTGGCAATGTTTCCACTGCGACGCAAATCATCACTTTTGTCGACGATGAAGCGCCGGAAGGCAGCGTTGAGGACGCGATGGTAGCTTGTTCCGACTACAGCAGCGATGCCGAGTTCGGTAGCTACGAAGTAAACGACAACTGTAGCGATGCGGTTACTGTGACTTGGGAGGAAACTTCCAGCACGGCTGAAGGTTCTGCTGGTTGCTTCGAGGTTACCCGCACGTACACGTTCACCGACGGCTGTGGAAATGCTTCGACCGCCGTACAGACCCTTTCTGTCTTTGACGATGAGGCACCTGTACTGAGTGAGGTAGCAAGTGCGGTTGAGTTGCAGTGCGGCGACGAAATTCCAGCACCAACGGCTACTGACAACTGCTCAAGTGTTGAGGTGACCTTCAGCGATGAGGTGACGGGTGTAAGCTGCTCTGGAGAAGAGACATTCATCCGCACGTACACTGCCACAGATGCTTGCGGTAACGCGTCCTCTGTGTCGGTTGAAGTGACGTACAATGACACGGTAGCGCCGACCTTCACCGCGCCTGTTGATGTAACGATTGAATGCGATAGCGACTTAAGCGACTTGTCCTTGACCGGTGACGTAATGGACGCTGCGGACGTTTGCAGTGCGGACATTTTGGTGTCGTATTCTGACGCAGTAAGCACGTCTGAAGGTTCTTGCTTAGCCGACAACGTCGTCACCCGCACGTGGGTTGTGACGGACGGTTGTGGTAACTTCAGCTCAGCCACGCAAGTGATCACCCTCCAAGACACAACTGGTCCAGCGGTTACGTTCGAAGCGAACGTAACGCTCGAGAATGTTGCCACCAGCGAATTGAATGACTTCGTCGAGGTAGAAGTTTCAGACGCATGCAGCGACTGGACGTACACCACTACAGACGTTTGGGAGGGCAACAGCTTGACGGGGTACGAGTTGAATCGCACCATGGTCTTCACGGACGCTTGCGGTAACTCAACAACAATTGAACAGAACATCACAGCGGTGTACGCTTCGGGATGTACTTACATGGATGCTGAGAACTACGATCCAGCTGCCATCATCGACGATGGTTCATGTGAATACACTGGTTGTACAGACATGGCCTCTGCCAACTACAACCCGATTGCGAGCATCGACGATGGTTCATGTGTGACCGTTGGTTGTATGGATCCTGACGGATACGACTACGATCCGAATGCAAACTACCCAGGTGGTTGCGATTACCCAGACCCATGTCCTGGTGACATCAACGACGACGGCCTCGTCAACGTTGGTGACCTGTTGGAGTTCTTCCAATACTACGGGCAGGTGTGTGAGTAAACCGCTACTGCACTTCTAAAAACGACTAATTAGCGAATTCGAGTCTGGCAAGACTGATTCCTAGGGAGGGGGCTGCATTTCGATGTGGTCCCTTCTTGTCGTTTTACCCCACATCCTTGCCTTAATTTTGCTGCTTCAATGAAGTGATCCCATGAGCCAAAACGAAACGGAAGAACAGAAGAGAGAGCGGCTTCGAAAGCAACTGAACGAGACGCACAAGTGGCCGTGCGACTTCACGTTCAAATTCATCGTGCCTGCAGAAGGCGACGGCGAAGGGCAGTTGAAAGCGACGTTCTCGGGCGATGCGCGCTTCAGCTCACGCGCCTCCCGCAATGGTCGCTACGTTGCTTTTACCATTGTGGACAGGGTGCACTCCGCTGAGGACGTATTCACGCGCTATGAGGCAGCTGCTGTCATTCCGGGCGTCATCTCACTGTAACTTCGGCACATGACAGGGGAGGGCTTTTTTTCATTCATTGAGACAGGGACCCGTGCGTTGCTGGTCACCTTTGCCTTGGTAGCAGGTTACATCATCCTGCGACGAATGGCCCGTCAGATGAGAAAAGGTGTTGACATCGCCACCCGGCAATCCATCGAAGGATTGGATATGCATTGGGGTGAAGAAGGACGGTTGTACGTTGGGTTGGAATTGACCGACACGCAGGGGAAAATCACCATTCATTTTGAAGGTGATCCAAACACGGAAGCTGCAGCTTCTCATATTTTAGAACCAGAAACCCTGCAGGTGAATGAGGATTTTGATGTGCCGGCCTACGCCCATAGCATCGTCATAGCAACGGATTCTGAGCGCATCTACCGCAGGCTGCCGGTCCGTTTGTAATTCACATTTTCACCGGCATTTCGATGCCCAAGAGTGCCATGCTGCTTTTGATCTGATGCGCGACGAATTGCGTGAGTGCAATGCGTGCGTCTCGTTTGGCCAGGTCTTCCTCGTTGAGGATGGGGTGGTCTTGGTACCACCTCGAGAATCCTTTGGTTAATTCATACGCGTGGTTGGCCACGACGCTTGGATCGCATTGTTCGGCAGCGGTCTGCAGGGTTCCGGGCCAGAGTAAGCCATGTTGGATGAGCCGCAATTCATCTGCGTCCCAAGCCTGGGCATCGATCTCCTTCACCTCTGTGGTGACCCCAGCTGCGCCACATTTTGTGAGAATGCTGTTGGCCCGTACGTAATTGAACTGGATGAATGGAGCGGTGTTTCCAATGAAATCAACGGACGCCTTGGGGTCGAACATCATGGATTTGGACGGCGATACCTTAAGCAGGAAATACTTCAGCGCACCGTAGCCAACTTGCTTGAACAATCGGGCTTTTTCTGATTCTGAGAGGTCCTCGATCTTTCCCAATTCTGTGGCCATCTCCCGAGCCGTGTTGGCCATTTCCGCCATCAGGTCATCGGCGTCGACCACCGTGCCTTCACGGGATTTCATTTTGCCCTCGGGCAATTCCACCATGCCGTAGCTCAGGTGGTGATTCTTTTCAGCTCCCTCGACGCCGAGCTTTTTCAAAATTTTGAACAGCACTTTGAAGTGGTATTCCTGTTCATTTCCGACCGTGTAGATCTGACGCTCTAATCCTGGGAAGTCGCTGTAACGCAGGATGGCTGTGCCGATGTCTTGCGTCATGTAAACCGCAGTACCGTCTTTGCGAAGCAGCAGTTTTTCGTCCAATCCCTCGTCGCTGAGGTCAATCCAGGTACTGCCGTCTCCCTTGCGAAAGAAGACCCCTTTCTCAAGTCCAGCTTCAACTTGGTCTTTTCCGAGGAGGTAGGTGTCCGATTCGTAATAGAGCTTGTCAAAATCCACGCCCATCTCCGTGTAGGTTTGACCGAATCCTTCGTACACCCAACCGTTCATGGTCTTCCACAGCGCAACCACCTCCTCATCGCCTTGTTCCCATTTGTGCAGCATCGCTTGGGCTTCGAGCAAAATGGGCGCTGATTTCTTCGCATCTTCCTCTGTCTGCCCCCCTGCAACAAGTTTTGCCACCTCTTCTTTGAAGGCCCGGTCAAAAGCAACATAGTAGTTGCCCACCAACTTGTCGCCCTTTAACCCCGTGGATTCTGGCGTTTCGCCGTTGCCAAACTTCTGCCAGGCAACCATGGATTTGCAGATGTGAATGCCTCGATCGTTGATGATTTGGACCTTTATGACCTCATGCCCTGCAGCCTCGAGGATGCGTGCTACGCTGTACCCCAGGAAATTGTTCCGCAAGTGGCCCAAATGGAGGGGCTTGTTGGTGTTGGGTGAGGAGTACTCCACCATGACCTTGGGTTTGCTTCGCGGTGCACCAAGTCCGTATGCGGGTTGGTTGCACGCCGCCAGGAGTTCCTTAGTCCAATACGAGGGGACGACCGTCAGATTCAAAAATCCTTTGACCACCTGGTAGGCTTCGATTAACTCGTCGTGGGCGACGAGCCATTCACCCATCGCCTTACCGGTTTCTTCGGGTGATTTTTTCGAGTGTCGGGTCAGCGGAAATGCAACGATGGTGCGATCTCCTTCGAACTCCTTGCGTGTTTGCTGGAGTTGGATTTGGGACGCGTCTACGGTCGCTTCAAAGCAAGCTGCACAGGCTTTGACGGCGGATTGGGCAAGGAGGTGATCGAGTTGATCCATGGTTATGCAGTTGACTTAGGCAGGTGGATTTCAGCAATCATGCAACGTGCACTTCCTCCTCCACAGGTTTCGATGGTAGGGAGGGGCGCATGGAGCAAGGTGACAAATGCCTCCAAGTCTTTTAATTGTTTGGGGTCGAGGCTTTGATAGGCTTGTTGGCTCATGACTAAAAGGGGGCCTTCGCTCCCTTGCACTTCGAGCATGTTGCCCGCAAACTGATTGATTTGATCCTCTGAGAGTTCAATGATATGCAACCCGTCTGAGGAGAGGGATTTCACAACGGCAGACCGCTCTGCCTCGTCATCGATGCAATCCAGGCAGATGACTGCATAGCCGGTGCCAATGCTCATCATGACGTTGGTGTGGTAAATGGGAAGACGCTCATTGCCGACTGATTGAAGCGCGTTGAAGGCAACGGGTTCAAAATCCAGTTGTTCACAGAAATGGGCCAATGCGCGTTCGTCAGTTCGTTCGCTCAATGCCGCGTATGCCTTGCGGTTCACCCGGTCCAATACGATGCTTCCGGTGCCTTCAAGGAATTTGCCGTGCTCCTCGAATTCAGTGAAGTCGTAAATGGCTTCCACGTCGAATCCGTACTGGTGCTCGAGCATCAAAGGCACATCTTCCCGGCGCTCGGTGCGGCGATTTGCAGCGTACATGGGATACAGGCCAATAGCTCCATTCGCATGCATTGAAATCCAATTGTTGGGAAACAATGCGTCGGGCGTCTCATGCGGTTCGGCTTCATCGAAGACGATGACTTCGACTCCCTGGTCTCGCAGTTGCCCTACCAGTCCATCAAATTCTGCTTGAGCACGCTCGATGATTTCCTGAGCCGATGCCTGCGTCAAATCTTGCTGGTAGTGGTTGTTAGTGGCCGTCTCCTCGTTCTTTCGAAACGAATGGGGTCGCACCATGAAGACGGAATTGGTGGATTGCTTCATGCCAAAGGGGTTCTGCGAAGTGGAAGGGTGGAGCACCGCAACAGTCCGCCCATCTTCGAGGTTTCTCGAAGGTTCACTTCGACGACCTCATACCCCCACGCTCGCATTTGCTCGTTCGTTCGAGTGAATTGGGCGTCGGAAACGACAGTGTCAGGGGCTATGCTGAATACATTGCAGTGCATGGCTTGCATTTCGTCCGCGGTGACTGCGCAGATGCAGTCATCTGGATAGCGTGCCAGCAGTGTTTTCAATTCGTGTGGGTTGGCGAATCCATCCGGATGCACCAAGAGGTGTCCCAGTCCCAGCGGTGCAAGGCAGCAATCGAGGTGCAGGGCATTGATCAGTGGGTCTGAATCCGATTTAGTCAAATCGAAGGTTCGAACGATGCGGTGGGGAAACACTTGCTGAAGCCAAGCAGCAGCAGCATGGTTGGTACGGGCGGTCGTATGCGTTTCGAAGTCATTTGGGTTGGCACAGCCCACCCAAATTTCTCCCGGCATGGGCATGATGTCCCCGCCTTCGAGCCGCACGCCGGCAGGTGGTTCAACCACAGGGCCGCCATGCTGTTCAAGCATGCGTTTGAGTCCTGCCTGTTCTTGTTCGCGGTCTTCCACCATGCTCGTCATGACAAAGGTGCCATCGATCACGAGTCCGATGTCGCGCGTGAAAACTTGATTGAATCCGAGTGGTACGGGGCGAACAACTTGAATTCCGCGCGCGGTCAATTCCGCGGCGAATGCTTCGAGTTCCTCCGAGACAGCTGCTTCGGTGGGGTATGTTCCCGCCGCGACGTGCTTTCGGGATTGCGGGTCATAGGTCGCGTCAATGGAAGGGGGTGCCCCCATGCCATCGCCTATTCCGACCATGACGGCCTCGAGGGACTGCCATTCATCCTGTATGTTCCAGGCTACGGATTGCATCTCGGTGCAGCCTATTTTTCGGCAGTGGGATCGTTGGCGCGGCGGTGGCGCAAGGCCTCCACCATGGCATTGGCTCCCATCATGCCGGCCGCTCCAGATTCATTGAAGTTGGGCGGCAAAAAACACCAGTGGGTTGAATCGACGTGGCTGACAGCCCAAATGCGGTTCAGGCCTGAGATTTCCCAATAACGCAATGGCAAGGAGTCGCCCTCCGCGATGGGTGCTTCTTTGTAAACTGCGTTGCCTTTTCCGTAATTCGACTCCACCATGCCCTTCATGCCATCCGGGCGCGGGCCGTCGTAATGAGGTTGGAATTCAACGAAGTGGCTTAGTTGCATGTTCAACAAGACAACTTCTTGGTCGCCGTCTAGAAAGGCAGGGCTGGCATAGATCAGTTCCGCTGCCGCAGTTCGGTTTTTCACCCCGCGTTCCGTCCAATGCTGCAGCGCTTCTTTGCTGCTCTTGACAAAGGTGGTGTCACCGGGTTTTTTGTGCATCGGGAAGTAGTGCATCAAATCGTCCCATCGCCCTTCATTGGTGGCCTGGAAATATTCCGTCAAATTTTGGGCAATTATTTCAAGGGTGTCTTGCGAAACGAATGCATTCAAATTTTCGGTGGCAAGGTTGACCGATTGGATCATTTCCCCAGTTGGATTGGGCAACGACTGAGGACGCGAAGCCGCTGATGAAGGTTCAGAGCAAGAAGTCCAGGCGAAAGCAAGGCAGAAAAGGCTAAAACCTGTAGAAATTGAAGCGAGGCGAGTCATGACGCAAAAATAGCGCCTTAATTGGGAAACTGACCGTCGTGATCTAATTGCATTTGTTGGACGATGAGCGCCTTGAATCGAATGATTTCCGAGAAGCGCGTTTCGATTTCTCGCGCGTCATCGTTGAAGAGCACTTGGTGCCTCTCTGCGGGGTTGAAATCGTAGCGAACCATAGCATCGATCAAGCTTTGCGGCCTACCGGCGGCTTCTTCCCGGTTCCCTTGTTCAATCCAATAGGATGAAAGGATGTCCAGTTCGTTTTGGATCGCATATGGCAAGTCCCAATTTTTCCAAGCAGGATGCCTACGCACCTCCCCAAACGGGTACATGGTAATAAGGCTGGGGTCTGGCACGTGCACATCATCGGTTTGAAGGAGGTTGACGCATTGCAGCACTGCATCGCGGGCACCGTTTTCCGCTGGTTCTGTGGCGAAGAGCAATCGCATGATTCCCCCGAGCATGGGTCGTTCCAAGGAGGCTGGGTTGGCACGGGTTTGGTAGACAATGCCAAACTCTTCCAGCTCATTGTCCTCTAATTCACGAAAGAGCCGTTGGTACCTCGGTTCGAAGATGTGCAATGCAATGCGTTCACCTGGCAAGGGCAAGAGGCCCAAGGGGAACAAGGGAAAAGAAGTAAGGGGTAGATTCACACTTTAAGAACACAAGCATGGGATTTTTGGTTCAGCCCCTTGTTCTCCTCAAACTACCCCTTGGGTATCAAGGTGTTGCTGCCATCCCATAATAGGCTTTTTGGCCGTCGGGATAGACCCCTTCAATCAGCAATCCTCCTTCGGATTCAGAAAAGGCTTGTTCTACTTGCTGTGCGTTTTCGATTTCTTCCCCGTTGATTTTGGTGATGATGAACCCCTTCCGAATGCCCGCCTGGGAAAAGGCGCCGGGGGCCAATGAACTAACCTGCACACCGTGGCGAATGTCCAAGGATGATTTGAGTGTTTCTGAGGCATTCGATAACCCGGCCGATGCCTCGGGAATCCAAGTTTGCTCGCGCGTATTGTTTGCCGTTCGGGGCAGATTGGAGGAGCCGTCAATGCTGGTAAGTTTCACTTGAATGGTTTGGGCTCGGCCATCGCGCGACAGTGCGACCTGGACGAGGTCGCCTGGATGGTACTTTGCGATGCATTCTTGCAACTCGGGAAAGTTCGAAATGGGGGCGCTATCAATGGCCAGAACTACATCGCCGGCCTGCATGTCGGCTTCGTCTGCTCCGCTGCCTGGAACGACACCTACCACTGCGCAACCGCTCACTTCGTCCAGGCCAAGCGATTCAGCAAGCGCCTCATCGACCGGCTCGATTTGTATGCCCAAATACGCCCGCCGCACTTCGCCAAATGTCAGGAGGTCGCCTACGACCTTTTCAACGATGGTGGAAGGCACAGCAAACGAATATCCGCTGTAGCTGCCCGTTCGGGAAGCTATGGCTGTGTTGATTCCAATGAGTTCGCCACGGGCATTCACCAGTGCGCCTCCGCTGTTGCCCGGATTGACCGCTGCATCGGTTTGGATGAACGATTCAACAGGGTATTCTCGGGTGCGGGGATCCCCACGCAGGATGTCAATGTCCCGCGCCTTGGCCGATACAATCCCCGCAGTTACGGTGGAGGTCAAATCAAAGGGGTTACCCACGGCTAAAACCCATTCGCCAACTTTCACATCGCTGGAAGATCCAAAGGGCAGAGAAGGAAGTGCCTCGGGGGCCTCAATTTTCAAGAGGGCAAGGTCCGTGGAGGGGTCAATCCCAATGATGTCCGCTTTGTACGTGCGGTTGTTGTTGAGTGAAACAACAATTTCATCTGCCCGTTCTATGACATGGTGGTTGGTGACGATGTGTCCATTTGAATCAATGATGACACCGGAGCCAGAACCCTGAGCGATGCGTTCCGGCGTTCCGTAACCAAACAGCTCGTACCACGGGTGAGCAGAAGCCTGAGAACGCTGGAGGGTACGGACGTGCACAACGGCATCAACAGAGGCAGCCGCGGCTTCGACAAAAGATGATTCTGGAAGCGCGGGGACGACGCGTGCAGGGAGGTGGGCCAATTGCGCCTGTACCGCCGGGACGACCTCTGTAGGAATGGGAGTGGATTCAACGATTTGGAGGGTGCCCCAAGCGCCCAAACAACCGGCGATCAGCCCAGAAAGTGGAGCAAATAATGTTCTCATGGCGAAGTTTTTGTCAGCGATTAACGCTTCAAAACAACGCGACAAGGGAGGATCAGTAGAAGGAAAAACTCTAAAGAAATTCTAACCGAATTCTTAATCGAAGTTAACGACTCACTTCGCCAAGCCAATCTCCCGCAGCCGTTGGTCCAGGTACTCGCCTGCACTGATGGGGGATTCTGCGGGATCTTCGCCTTCAGGAACCAAATGCTGCATGGCATCGAGCCGCATGGCGGGCTGCGGATGGCAGAAAAATGGCATAGAGAATCGTGGCTTACTCCACTCAGAGCGTGGGGGATTGACCACACGGTGCGTAGTGGACTTGAGGCGATGGTTTGTCAATCGCTGCAGCATATCGCCTACGTTGACGACAATGTGTTCCGGCAAGGCGGTAATAGGAATCCACGTATTGTCGTTTCGGAGCACTTCCAACCCCGAGGCCGAGGCGCCCACCAGCAAGGTGATGAGGTTGATGTCCTCGTGCTGGCCTGCACGCACCGCGGTGTTGGGCTCGCCGGTGATGGGCGGATAGTGGATCGCACGCAAGATGGAATTGCCTCCGCTCACCCACGGTTCGAAGTAATCTTCTTTCACGCCCAGGTGAAGGGCAATGGCACGCAACACGACTTGCCCCAGTTCTTCCAAGGCTTCAAACGTCCGAACCGCGGTGGCCTGAAATTCCGGTCTCTCGGAAACGTTGTTGTTGGAAGGGAAATGTGCAGGATCGTGGGATGCAGGGGGGTGCGGTTGGCCAACTTGCCAAAATTCTTTTAGGTCTGCCGCATCGCTGTCTTTCGCGTGTTCGACCCCCATTGATACAAATCCCCGTTGGTTGTTCGTCTCGGGGCGTGCGTACTGCCTTTTTACTTCCGAAGGCAACGCAAAAAATGCCTCAGATTCTTCGTAGAGCTGAGCAATCAAATCATCGGAAATACCATGCCCGTGGATGGCCGCAAAGCCGATGGTTTCGTACGCTTCACCCAGCTGGGATGCGAAGGCGCGTTTGGCCGCATCGTCGCCGTTGATAAACGATTGAATATCGAGGGTGGGAATGCCAGTTAGGTGGTTGTCATCAGAATGCGCCATAGGAGTCATTTCAATTCATTGGACATCGATTCTACGAATGTATCAGTCAAGGCACGGGTTGAAGCGTCCCAATTGCAGTGTTTTTCAACCCATTGACGTGACAAACTTCCAAGGGCCGTCCGGGCTTCACTGTCATGGAGTAGAGCCTCTATTTCCGCAGCAATTCCCTCGGCACTGTTCGCAACCCGCAAGGGAGCCGCATCGTCTGGAGGACCGGGGAATCCGCTCGCGACGTGTTGAGTGGTCACGCAAGGCAAACGCATCGCCATCGCTTCCAAGATCTTGTTTTGTTGGCCCGTTCCGATCCGCAGCGGTGCGACAAATATGGTCGCATGCGCATAGGCGTCGCGGATATCGGGAATCCATCCGGTGACTTCCACTTGGCTGGAAGCCAATGCTTTTACCTCTGGAGCCGGGTTGGTGCCCGCAATGACGATGCGCAAGCCATCCGTCGGAAGCAGAGGAAGAACTTCAAAGACCAATTGCTTTGCCGCATCCACATTGGGAGGATAGCTCATGTTCCCCGTGAAGAGCAGAACAGGGGACGCAGCTTCATCGGTTGCAGCCGACGGACTGAAAAAGTCGGTATCGATGCCATTCGGCACCACGTCAATGTGGTTGTTTTCCGGATGACCGATCAGTTTTTGGTCGGCCCGGCTAATGATGGTCTTGCCATCGAAATAGTCGAAAACCGTGGACTCAAATGCCTTCAGCCTTCGGTATTCTATGCGGTAAATCCAGCGCATGGAGGGGCGGGCTAACCGAGACTGCCGGGCCATTCCAGCGCTGAGGGCATCCATGTAGTCAAGAACGCGCGGAACGTGGTGGGACTCTTGGACGTATGCCGCCATCCGCACCAGTTGGCACATGACCACGTCGGGTTCAATCTCGCGCATCCAATGGTTCAAGGCGCGATGGGCTGGTCGTTGATAAAACCAATGCACTTGAAAAGGTCGGGTGCTCAATGGTGCGAAGGCCATCCGAAGCCAACGCCTCCAACGCTTCAAGGGCTGAACCTTAATGCCACGGGTGATGGCTTTCAAGGCGCTCAGGTCATTGTTATCACCCTCACCGCCCGGCTCAGTGAGGCAGAACAGGAAAATTTCATGTGATGCGGCCAAATGGCGAATTTGGTGGTATGCACGCAGCTTGTCCCCTTTATCGAGTGGCCAAGGCAGACGGGATGTGATCACCAGGATTTTCACAGGTCAAAGATGCGTGAGATGTGGTCAATGCACGCACCCACCAATCGTTCATTCGTGAATGAAGCCTCAACCAATGCTCGGGCATTGGTGCCTAAGGCGGTGGAGAGTGAGGGGTTGGTGTGCAGATCGATGATGCGCTGGGCGAAGGAGTTAGCGTCATCGGCAATGAAAAAATGCGTTCCATGTTCTCCATGAATTCCTTCCATGCCAATGGACGTGGATACGACCGGTCTTCCGGCCGACATGGCCTCGATGGCTTTGATGCGCATTCCGCTTCCAGAAAGGAGCGGGATGACCATGATGCCTGGTTCGGTCATCACATCCCATGCATGTTCCACCTCCCCGAGGACCGTGGTGTTTTTACGATTGAACCGTTCTACCTCCTCGAATTTGCGTCCGGCCAATTTCAATTGGGCTTCTGGAAGTTCCTTGAGCACGGCAGGCCAAACGTGATCCAAAAACCACGTGACGCCCTGGATGTTCGGGTGCCAATCCATCGCGCCGATGTGAAAGACATGTTCCACTGGGCCGGGTGAGGCAGTGGGCATCTCAGTCACGTCCAGTCCGAAGGGCAAGGTCAGGATAGGGGATGTGCAGCCCAGCGATGTGAAATGCTTTTTGTCATCCTCCGAAATGGCCAAAACGGCATCGAAGTCGCGCAAGGCGTTGACTTCGTACGATTTCAAACGGTCAGCAAGGTGATTGAGGTAAATGCGCTTGGAGGGCCGTTCGGTTTCTGAGGCCAAGAGCTCCCAAATTCGGTGCTCGACGTTGTGGGCCCTCAAGATCAAGGCGCCGTCGCAATACTGCCGAACCAATGGCAGATAGGGGGCGGTGAACAAACTTTCGAAAATGACCACGTCAAATACCTGCCGCTGCATGGTTCGGATCAACAGACGTTCGAACGCAGGGGCGTGAAAACGGGAAATGTTGTAGCTATCCCCGGTGAGCACATTGGCAAGTGCATCCACCTTGTTGATAGCGGTATCTATGTGAACAGCTTCAACCCCTGTTTTTTCGCGGTACGACGGGTCGACATCTTCGGGTTGCCATGGATGTTTGTGGGTGGCGAGGGTCAGGAGTTTGACTTCGTGTCCTTCAGCCAGGAGTCCCCGGGTCATGGCGTCCATTGCGCGGCATCCACCGTCTCGGCTGGGACGGGGAGGTTTATGGCAGAGTTGGAGAATGCGCATGGTCAAGCGGAGAATTTGGACCGAAACCGAGTGACCCACTTCGGCCAACTCAAATGAAATGCCTGCGCATCGCGCATGGCTTGGCGTGTGAAGTAAATGGCAAAGGGCAACAAGGCCAGTGAACTCATCCACATGCCAAACCATGGAGTCACTTTCCCTGCTTTTACCATTTGCTCGCCGATCATGGATAAAATGTAGAACGCGAGAAAAATACCAATGGCCAAGACGGTTGGCATGCCCAAACCACCTTTTCGAATGATGGCCCCCAAGGGCGCTCCAATGAAAAACAACAGCAAGCAACTCAGGGCTAGAAAGAATTTTCGGTGCCATTCAATGGCATGGCGATTTTTGGCTTTCACACGGGATTGCGCATTTTCCAGGCCATTGGCAATGCCTTGGCGTGAGTTGCGGGCCAAGCTGCGGGCACCGTCGAAGGCCATCCTGCGTTCCGTAGGAGACAGGCCGCTCCAGACAGGTGCCGCCGCTGCCACACTTGCAGCAGCCGAAACGGTATCCCGGAGCAAAGTCGTCTGGCGCGCCCCATAGCGTTCGACTTCTTCCAAACGCAGAGCAACCATTCCGTCCAATGAATCCATGGCCGCATCGAGTTGGCGGACCGTCATCATTTCATGGGCGCGCTTGAACAGGCCTTCGTCGGCTTTACTGAAATCCAAGGAAGCCAAGTCGATTTCAAAGGTTTGGCGTTCGAAGGAGGAGGCAATGTGGGGGTGGAGGCGTTCTTTTCTCCGCTTGGACTGCTCCAGGTCCTCCTCATAACTGACTCCGTCATTGAGGGAGATGGTCAGCCTATTGCCCGTCTGTACCATGGTTCCACTTTCCGCTCGTATGACTCGGCTGGTCCCCGTTTCGCCTTCCCGATGGTCATGAATGAGCACGTCGCGAAGGGTTCCGTCTTCGTCTTTGGCGTCCACACGAATGGCAAAGCCATCGATGCCGTTGTAGAAAGCCCCGGGCACCAAATTCAACGTCGGTTTTTTCTGTGTAACGGAAAACAGCAGGGCCCGAAACTTCAGGTTGGCCACCGGCCAGGCGGCGTTGGAAAACCAAAATGCCCCCAAAGAGACCAAGCACATGGTCAAGATCAACGGGCGAAAAATTCGGAATACGGAGAGCCCCGCGGATTTCAGAGCGGTCAATTCATTGCGCTCAGCCAATGAACCGAAGGCCATGATGGACGCCACCAAAATGGCCAAAGGCAACGCCAAGTTGACCAACCGTGCCGATGCATAAATCATGAGCTCCGCGATTACCCACGGTGCCAAGCCCTTGCCTATTAGGTCGTCGGCATACACCCATAAAAATTGCATGTCAAGGATGAACAGAGCCACCGGCATGGTCACCGCAAAGGGCGCCAAAAAAGACCGCAACAAAAGGCTCGCAAATCGTCTCACGTTTCAAAGATAGGATGCTGTAACTTGCCAACACTAACCTCAGAACAACGCAATGATGACCTCAAAATTATTTACCCATTCAGCATTTGTTTTGGTGCTGGCTGCATCGGCCTTCTTGGGCTGTGATGAAGGCACTTCATCCGCAGACTCTCCGAGTGCTCCTGACGATTGGGCTGCACACACTCTGGTGGAAAAAGGCGCCAGTGAACCTGATGCAAACGGCTTTGTTTGGCAGACCGAACAATTCGCCGATCTCAAAATGATCCGCTACCAGGTGCCCGGATGGGAAAAATTGAGTGCTTCGCAGCGCGCGTTGGTTTATTGCCTGAACCAGGCGGGCCTGAGTGGTCGTGACATGATGTACGACCAAAACAACCGGTACAACCTCCGAATCCGAGATTTGCTCGAATCCATCTACACCGGTTTTGAAGGGGATAAATCCACCAACGGCTGGATTCGATTTGAGACCTATTTGAAGCGCATTTGGTTCTCCAACGGCATCCACCACCATTACGCCAACACGAAAATCCTTCCGGAATTTTCTCAAGCCTACTTCGAGGAATTGGCAGCTGCAGTGGGCGTGGAAGTTTCAGAGGAGTTGCTTTCGGTCATTTTTGATCCCAACGTGGAATCCAAGAAAGTCGAGCAAGACGCCACCAAAGGACTTGTAGAAGCCTCGGCGGTAAATTTTTATGCGCCTGACGTGAGCACGGTAGAAGCCCAAGCCTACCTCGAGAGCATTGTGGTGGATGGGACACGCACGCCCGTAGAATACAGCCTCAATTCGCGTTTGGTGAAGAATGCAGACGGCGAGATTGAGGAACAACCCTACCGCGTTGGGGGGCTCTACGGTGAAGCGCTGGAACAAGTGGTTTTCTGGTTGAACCAAGCCGCTCAATACGCTGAGAATGATAAGCAAGCCGCTGCGCTGCGGAATTTGATTGCCTACTACGAGACCGGAGACTTAGAGAAGTGGCAGCTGTACAACATCAATTGGGTTCAGGACACGGAAGGCGATGTGGATTACATCAATGGGTTTGTCGAGGTATACAACGATCCCCTCGGCTACACAGGAAGCTATGAAACCATTGTGCAAATCAAGGATTTTGATGCCAGCGAACGCATGAAGGTGCTCATGGACAATGCCCAGTGGTTTGAAGATCACATGCCTTTCATGGATGAACACAAGAAGGAAGAAGTGGTGGGAATCACCTACAACGTGGTCAATGTTGCCGGTGAAGCGGGAGATGCGTCTCCGAGCACTCCCATCGGCGTAAACCTTCCCAATTCAAATTGGATCCGCGTCGTTCACGGCTCAAAGTCAGTGAGCCTTGGCAACATCGTCAGCGCCTACGACAAAGCAAGCGGCGGCGGCTTGATGACGGAGTTTGCCCACGATGAGGTGGAAATCGCTCGGGCAGAAAGCCATGGGGCTTTGGCCGGTAAATTGCACACGGCCATGCACGAGGTTATCGGTCACGCTTCTGGTAAGTTGGAGGATGGCATCGGTGAGCCCAAGCAAACCATCAAGGAGTACAGCTCCACATTGGAGGAAGGTCGAGCAGATTTGGTGGCCTTGTACTTCATGCTGGATGAAAAAATGGTGGAACTGGGATTGATGAAGACGCTGGAGACAGGCAAATCCGAATACGACAGCTACATCCGCAACGGCATGATGCTTCAATTGCGGCGATTGGAAAAAGGGGCAGACATTGAGGAGGCGCACATGCGCAACCGGGCTTGGATCAGCCACTGGTGCTTTGAGCGCGCGCAGGAGTCGGGTGCCATCGAACGGGTCCAGCGCGACGGCAAGACCTTCTTTGATGTCAAGGATTACGAGGCGCTCCGAGGCCTATTCGGTGAGCTTCTGAAAGAAGTGCAGCGCATCAAGTCCCAAGGCGACTACGAAGCGGCAAAGGCCTTGGTCGAAGGGTACGGCGTCAAGGTGGATCAGGCGATTCACGAAGAGGTGCTGACCCGATCTGAGGCGTTGGGCATTGCCCCTTACGGCGGTTTCATCAACCCGGAGATGCAGCCGGTCTACGTGGAAGATGGCAAAATTGGTGACATCAAATTGGTGTACCCTGACGACTTCGCCACGCAGATGCTGGGATACAGCAAAAACTATGGATTCCTCCCGCTCAACAACGATTACGTAGCGGAGTAATCACTTTTGACACATGCCCGAGCAACGAATTGCTTGGGCATGTTGTTACCTCTTCGATTGAAACCAAGAACCATGCGCAATTATTCTCTCTTGTTGGTCGGCCTCCTGTTGGCCTCCGCCTCATTCGCCCAATCGCCTTTTCCATGTGAACTGTCGGGAGGTGAAGGCGATCCCGCGACCGGTGGCTTGTCGGAAACCCAAGTGGGGCAGTACCACGACAACAGTAACTTCTTCAACGTCATTGAATTGTATGAGCCCGTCACCTTGGTTTCGGCGAAGGTGTTTGCCAACGGCGCCGGTCCTCGAACACTCGCACTCTTTTCACCAGAAGGGGATGTGTTGATGACCGAGGTCGTCGACATTCCAGACGGCGAAAGCATTGTGGAATTTGGTTGGGACGTTGGACCCGGAACGGTAGGGTTGGGCAGCTTGTCGGCTGATCCCCAACTATGGAGAGACGACCTGAACAGTGACATCAATTTCCCATACCCAATTGGGGAATACGGGGCCATCACGGGAACGAGCATCCAAGGCCAGAACGAATTCAACTACTACTATTTCTTCTACGATGTCACATTGACGCCACAAGGTCCCACGGTAAACTCTGGCGGTTACCCATGTGACAACGTAGAGCTCATGGACGTTGAATCCCTTGCCGATCTTGGTGGCGGGGACAACGGAAACGATTGCTGGGGCTGGGTTGACGCCACGAGCGGCCGTGAAATTGCCATCTTTGGCCGTTCGAACGGCACGTCGTTCATCGACGTTACGGACGCGACGGACATGAAGTACTTCGCAAATTTGGCAACGGCATCAAGCCCGAGCCTATGGCGCGACATCAAGATTTACGGCGATTACGCGTACATCGTATCGGAGGCTGGTGACCACGGACTTCAAATTGTCGACCTCGCGGGGTTGATGGATTTGCCGTTGGACGATGTGACGGAGTTAACGGCTGACGGCTATTACGCCGGATTTGGCAACGCCCACAACATCATGATCAATGAGGAAACAGGGTATGCGTACCCCATTGGGACCAATACATTCAATGGAGGCCTGCACATTCTGGACCTCGAAGACCCCTTGAACCCGGAGTTGGTGGGTGCGTACGACGGTGCGTATTCGCATGATATTCACCCGATTGTTTACAACGGTCCCGATGCGGACTATGCGGGCCGAGAGATTGTAGTATGCTTCAATGGATACAACGGAATTTCCATCCTCGATGCGGAAGACAAAACAGACGTCCAGCTCATTTCTCAGCTATCCTACGCGGAGTCGGGCTACACGCACCAGGGTTGGGTAGGAGAGAACCAGCGGTTCTGTTACTTCAACGACGAGTTGGATGAGTCCAACTTCGGCAATAACACCCGCACGTACATCATGGACATCGCCGACCTGGACGCTCCGCAAATCATCGGCTTTTATGAAGCTTCTGTGGAGGCCATCGATCACAACATGTACATCATCGGCGACAAAATGTACCAGTCCAACTACCTCAGTGGCTTGCGCGTATTGGACTTGAGCGATGCAGGTCAAGGCAACCTCGAATTGGTCGGGTACTTCGACACCAACCCGGAGTCCGATGCACCGTCGTTCAATGGCACTTGGAGCAACTTCCCTTACTTCCCCAGTGGGAACATTGCCGTGAGCACATTTACTCACTTCTTCATGGTCCGTCCGTCCGATGCCATTTCACCAGAGACTGTGAACGTTGCGGAGGCGTCGTCTCAATCCGTCCCAACGGTTTTCCCCAACCCAGCATCCACCTCCATTCGGTTGGAAGGTTTTGATGGCGAAGGCGCGCTTCAATTGTTCAATGCAAAGGGACAACTCATCCGCGAATGGCAAGGACTGCCTGCAACGTCAGGGTTGAACCTGATGGTGAACGACTGCCCAGCAGGCGTATATATTTTGAAGGGAATCACGACGGGTAAAACCGCTCGCTTCCTGATTGCGCGCTAAACGAGCGAAGGCCTATCCGCGAAGGGCTCGGTGCAAGGAGATGGTTTCGACCGCTTCTGAGACATCGTGCACCCGAAGAATGTGCGCCCCGCGATCCAATGCCCATGCGTGCAATGCGGTGGTGCCATTGAGCGCTTCTT
This sequence comes from uncultured Flavobacteriales bacterium, assembly GCA_938074325.1. Classification (GTDB taxonomy): domain Bacteria; phylum Bacteroidota; class Bacteroidia; order Flavobacteriales_D; family Sanyastnellaceae; genus UA16. The sequence goes on from CALJFZ010000002.1 coordinate 37,970, forward strand.
CTGGACTGCACATGAGGTGTTTGTAAATCATGGATTTGCGGCTGATACCCACCAAGATGGGTGCGTTCAGTGCAGCGAATTCGTCAAGTTCGCGCAGCAGTTGGTAGTTGTGTGCCATGGTTTTTCCAAAGCCAAATCCCACGTCTGCTACCACCGAATGCACACCGGCTGCGTGGATGTCCGCAAGTTGGACTTGGAGCCATGTCAAGATCTCAGAGGTGATGTCCTCGTAGTGTGGAGCATGCTGCATGGTGGCTGGCGTACCCTGCATGTGCATGATGGCATACGGCGCTTGTGCAGCTGCCACCGTTTTGATCATTTGCTGGTCCCGGGTCCCGGCGTAGATGTCATTGACCATAAATGCACCTGCCTCAAGGGCTTTCCCCGCGACTTCGTGGTGGAAGGTATCGATGCTTAAGAGGGCTTCCGGATGTGCATCAAGGATCCCTTTGATGGCCCCTTCAATCCGTTGCCATTCTCCTTCCGGTCCAACTTCTTCTGCTCCCGGACGGGAAGACTGACCTCCAATGTCGAGGAGGTCCGCTCCAGCCTCAAGCATGCTCGAAGCATGGGAAACCGCTTGCTGTTGCGATTGGGCGCGACTTCCCGCGAAAAAAGAATCTGGCGTACAGTTCACAACCCCCATTACCCGGGGTGTCTCCAGCGTCAGGGTGCGTTGCTGGTTTTGGAGTTGATAAATCGGTGAAGACATTGCCGTTCTTGTGGATTGAGGCGCAGCGAGTGGTCGTATCTTGGCGCAAGATATCTCAAGATTGAAGGCCGTGAGTACGATTGAAGATACATTGCAGCAATACGACCGAGCGTTCGCCAAATGCTCCGAATTGTTTGAGGCGAAAACCTCTGATTACGGTACGGCGTGGCGCATCCTTCGTCCGTCGTCGTTGACGGATCAGTTGTTCATCAAGGCCAACCGAATCCGGACCCTGCAAGAATCGAAGGAGGCGATGGTGGATGAGGGCATCGATTCCGAATTCATCGGCATTGTCAATTACAGTTTGATGGCGATCATTCAATGTGGGCTGGATGCAGATCATCCGCTTGAGCTGCCGGCCGCTGAAGCCATCGAACGCTACCACCAAGCGTATCAAGCGACCCGCGATTTGATGATCGCGAAGAACCACGACTATGGGGAAGCTTGGCGCGATATGCGGGTGAGTTCCCTGACGGACCTCATACTCATGAAGGTGCTCAGGGTAAAGCAAATTGAAGACCATGACGGCATCACGCAAGTATCAGAAGGCGTGGAGGCCAACTATCAAGACATGGCCAATTATGCGTTGTTCGCGCTGATTTTGCTCGATTTAACGGGTGAGGGCGCAAGCTAGTTGTGCCAAAAGTGTATTTTTCATAGCAGGAATAAATCCAGTTGCCATGTGGAACGCCATCATTAAAATTTGTCGGCTCTTGGTCGGCTCTTTGTTCATCGTTTCGGGGCTCATCAAAGCCAATGACGCTTTGGGCTTCATGTACAAGTTGGAAGAGTACTTCGAGCCCGGTGCGTTGAATTTGCCCGGATTGACAGAATGGGCGCTTCCACTCGCCGTATTTATTTGCGTCGGTGAAATATTGTTGGGTGTCGCCATGGTCATTGGCGCTTTGCCCCGCCTTACAGCGACGCTGACCGGCGTGATCATGGCTTTCTTCACTTGGCTGACTTGGTACACGGCCAATTGCGATCCATTTGGCACTAAAATGGTGGCCGATGCCCTGGGTGTTTTGGTGGAAATTGATAACCAATGTGTACTGGCTTGCGGTTGCTTCGGAAATGCCATCCCACTGACCCCTTACGAGAGTTTCATCAAAGATGTCGTTTTGTCCATTTTGACGGTGCCAATCTTGATTGGTGCCTTCACCGACCGCATTGCACTGAACGACAAGCGCACGGGCATGGTGCTGATTTCAGCAAGCCTGTTCATGATTTACCTGTTCGGCGAGCTGATGTTGGACTGGAATTTCCCCGTGTTGTTTGCGGCGGTAGCATATGCCGTAGCGGAGGGGTTGAAAATGCGGGTCAACATTGCCGCGAAGGAATGGGTCATGGCGCTCGGGGTGACCGCCGTCTGCGTGGCTTTTCAATTCCACACGTTGAATCACCTGCCTTTGAAAGATTATCGAGCGTATGCGGTGGGTGAGAGCATCATTGAAAACCGGAAGTCCGCTGAAGAATTGGGGCTGCAAGGTCCGGTGTACGCCACCGAGTACACGTTCCGCAATGTCAACACGGGTACGGACACCGTAGTGCTGAGCAGTGATTGGTTGAAGATTTACAACGAGCCGTGGTTCAAGTCCACGTATGAGACGGTTTCGTTTGATGGCAAGGAGGTGAAAGTCTCGGACGGGTATGAGCCCCGGATTTTAGACTTCCAAATCATCGACAATTTGGGCTATGACCGGACGGATGAGTTTCTCAATTACGACGGGGATGTCTTGTTGTACGTGAGCAAAGACTTGGATCAAGCCAACACCTCAAACCAGGCAGAGATGAATGCGCTGGCCAATGCTGCAGGTGCAGCGGGGTGGATGAACGTCGGTTTGACCAATGCCCCCGCAGACGAGAACAAGGCCTTTCAAGATGCACACGGTGTCACCTATGGTATGTTCACGTGTGATCAAACAGAATTGAAGATTGTCGTTCGCTCCAACCCGGGCATCGTCTGGCTAAAAGACGGTGTCGTTCAAGAGAAATGGGCTTGGCGCGATGTGCCGAGTTGGGAGGATCTGAGTCAAGTAAATTGATGGTGCGCCGCTTGCTCCATGGGTTAGGGGTGTTGTGGGGTGCGTTGACCCTGGTGTTCGTGTTGTTTTCCATGGCTCCAGATCCTGCGCGTCAGTTGGCGGGCCAAAACGAAAGCGAAGAAGTGGTGCAGGCCATTCGTGTCAAATACGGTTTGGACCAACCCTTGCCCATTCGGTATGCCCGATTTTTTGAAGGAATGATTCCCGTTGGACAGGACGGAGAACATTGGGGGTGGGTCGGCATTGATTTAGGCCGTTCGTTCTTGACAGACCGGCCGGTCAAGGATGCCATCCTTTCCGCCTTGCCAGCAACGGTATTGTTGGCGTTGACGGCCATGTTTCTGGCGCTGTTGTTGGGGTTGTGCATCGGCTTTGGCTTGTCGTTGATTGCGGGAAGTGCATTGGATCGGGCAGTGCTGGGGTTGGCGGCTTTGGGAATGAGTGCGCCTTCCTTTGTGATGGCCATCGTGGTTTCTTGGTTATTCGGTTCGGTTTGGAACCATTGGACGGGCTTGCCGATGACCGGGGGGCTGTGGCGTGTGCATCCTTTTGAAGGACCGGAACTTGCATGGGACCACTTGATCTTACCGGCGTTGACGCTCGGCATTCGTCCCCTTGCCGTAGTGGTGCAATTGACCCGCAACAGCGCAGTGGAAGTATTGGGAACCTCCTATGTTCGAACGGCACGTTCCAAAGGCATTTCGACGTCCCGGTTGTTGACGCACCACGTGTTCCGCAATGCTTTGAATCCCGTCCTAACGGCAGCTTCTGGCTGGTTTGCGAGCATGCTTGCCGGAGCGGTATTCGTCGAATACGTTTTTGGATGGCAGGGAATGGGCATGTTGATGTTCCGTGCGCTCGAACAAAGCGACATGCCCGTGGTGCTGGGATGCGTCATGGTGGTTGCTACGACCTTCGTGGTGGTCAACTTTTTTGTTGACGCGGCCTATACCGTTCTGGATCCTCGGGTCAAGCTGTCAGGCGCTCGTTGAGAAGGGCCGTCAATGACTTTGAGGTAGCGTTGAAATACCGTTTGGTCCGGTAACTCGCAACCCACTGAATGCCCCGCACAGCATTGGTCAGAAACAACTCATCTGCCCGCAGCATCTCGCCCGGTGATATGTTGCATTCGTAGACCTTGAATCCTTCTTCCAATGCCAAATTGATGACGGCCGCCCGCATGACTCCGCCGACGGGGCCGCTTTCCAATCCGGGGGTATAGAGCACTCGATTGCTCACCAAAAATAAATTCGATCGGGTGGATTCGATGATGTTGTGGGTGGTGTTGGTGATCAATGCATCATCAAGACCCTGCTCCTTGGCCCAAATGCTCGCTTGAACGTACAGCAAGGCAGAGGTGTTCTTGAAGTTGGCAAGGGGGCCGTTGAGCTTTTTCATCTCGGGGTAGACATCCACCGCCAGGCCGTGTTCATTGAGCGTGTATTCATTGGTGAGAAGGGGCTCAGCTTCCCCCACCCAGATCAGCGCATTCGATTCGGGGGTGTACCGGCCACCAGCGGCTCGAAAAAAGGTCAGGCGCAGACGCCCCCCCGCCACAATGCCATTGGCATCACAGAGCGCAACGATGGATGCACGCAAGGATTCCAAGCTCAGCCCCTCGGGGCGATCGATTTTGTGGGCCTTCAGGCTTTTTGAAATGCGGTCCCAGTGCAGGGGTAAATGCTGCGGGTAGCCGTTGCAAATTCGAATGGTTTCAAAGAAGCCGTCTCCGTATTGGAAGGCCCGATTTTGGAGGGCGTGAGGCAGGCTGCTCGCTTCCGCCAAGGCACCATTGACGAGGTACCGTGCGCGGGACTCAGGTTCCCATTGGATGGTGTCAATCATGGTCTGCAATCAACTGAGGAACGACATCAATGAGGTCACTGTTGACGGGAATTTGAATGCCCGGGACGCCGGCGCTGTTTCCCGCCTCGATGTCCCGTGCTTTGTCACCTATCATCCAAGAAAGGGACGGGTCAATGTTGTACCGAGCGCAAGCCTTTTCAATCATGAGCCCACCCGGTTTTCGGCTCAGGCTTTCGCCAAAGTCAGGATGGTGAGGGCTATAGTAGATGCCCGTGATCACAATGCCATGCTCCGCGCAGGACGCGACAAAAGACGTGTGGATCTCGTCCACGGCTTCGTGGGTGTATTGCCCTTTTGCGATGCCCCCTTGATTCGTGATGAGAACCAACAGGAATCCGGCGTCTTGAAGTTGTTTCAGTGCTTGGAACACCGTGGGCAGCACGTGAAACTCGTCCAAAGACCGCGTGTAATCTCCCGGATCGTGGTTGATGACCCCGTCACGGTCCAAAAAGACTGCTTTGTTCCTTTCCATTGCACGCCGAAGCTACGTCACAATCCCAACGGAAACCAAGCATTACGCGATGCGTGTGCCCGGTTTGACATCGAACGGCACTTCGAGCAACGCCGTACCCGCCTCGGTGTCCAAGGCTCCGAGAATCAAGCATTCTGACTGCAGCGGCCCGATTTGTTTGGGCGGGAAATTCGTTACCCCAATGACCTTGCGACCTAAGAGATTCTCGGGGGTGTACCGTTCGGTCAACTGTGCGGATGTTTTCTTGATGCCCAAGTCCGGCCCGAAATCGACGGTCAATATGTAGGCGGGTTTCCGAGCTTGGGGAAATTCTTGTGCCGTCTTCACTTCACCCACGTGCATCTCAACGTGTTCAAATTCACTCCATTTCAGCGGTTCTCCCATGCCATGAAGGTACATAAATTGGCCGCTGTCAGTTGGCCACGGCTACGGAGGGAGGTTTTGTACTTTTGACTCATGGCGCACAATGATTGGCTTGATTTTCCAGATTTCGATGTCGCAACATGGGCGTCTCAAACGGCTTCCATTTCGACGGGTTCAGATGCAAACTGGAAGAAACTGATCTGGGCCGAGGGTGCGAATGCTATCCAGCTACCTGCCCGAGCCATTGATTCCCGCGAATCGGGAAATCCGTGGGCCATCACTCAAACCCCGGCGCGCCCGTCGGATGTGGTTTCCATGTTGATGGGAGGGGTGCAAGGGATTCGACTGAATGCGGCAGGGGCGGATGAGGCTTGGTTGTCCGATGTGCACCTTGAAATGGTGGATGTTTACATCGATGCAGATGCAATCTCCCTCGAAGGGTTTGATTTGCAGGCCATGGCAAAAGCAGGTTGGACGGGGCATTGCGCAAGGCGAATTCATGCCTTGGATGCCGAAGCTTTTCGGTCGCATGTTGAATTGACGAACGGATTGAACGTTCGGGTGTGGTTGGTGCAAACAGGAATTAAAACGGATTACACCAACGCCTTGGCCGATGGTTTGCTGCAATTAGAACGATTCCGCAGACTCTTAAAAGAGCAGAAGGGAAGTGGAGTCAAGGCTTGGCAATCTATGGTGTGGAAATGCCACGTGGGGCCTCATGTGCTTGAAGGAGTGGCCTGCCTGCGTGCGTTGCGGTTGGTTTGGGATAAATGGCTGGAAAGCCACGGCTTCGATAAGGTGGCCATTTGGATTGATGCGGTGGCGTCGAACGAATCAGCGCAATGCGAATTCGCAACCGATCGATTGATTCCCATGACGGCATCGACGTACGCCTCCGTGATTGGTGGGGCGGATTCCATCGAAACCGTTGCCCATGACGCCGAAAGCGAAACGGCTGCAGTGGATGGACAACGTTGGGCTCGGAACATTCAGCATTTGATGCGGGAAGAAAGCGGATTGCATCGGGTGTTTGACCCGATGGGGGGCAGCCGGGTTGTTGAAGCCTGGACCGGTTCCTTGGTCGAAGCGGCCTGGGCGCAATACGAACACATGAAAGGGAACATGCCATGAAGGAGTTGAACGCAAATTTCCCTGTTGAAGGCGCCACAGTTCAAGACCACGAGCGATTTGGTCCAGGTCAAGCTCCGTACCTAGGAGGCCCATATCCGAGCATGTATGCGTCACGGCCGTGGACCATTCGGCAATATGCCGGTTTTTCCACTGCGGAGGCATCCAACGCCTTTTACCGGGCCAACCTTGCCGCCGGTCAAAAAGGATTGAGCGTTGCTTTTGACCTGGCGACGCACCGCGGCTACGACAGCGATCACTCGAGGGTCACGGGTGATGTCGGCATGGCAGGGGTGGCCATTGATACCGTGGAAGACATGAAGCGGTTGTTTGAGGGCATTCCACTCGACCAGATGTCTGTCAGCATGACCATGAACGGCGCGGTGCTTCCCATTTTGGCGTTTTACATCGTGGCAGCCGAAGAGCAGGGTGTGAAGCCTGAGGCATTGGCGGGGACCATTCAAAATGACATCCTCAAAGAATTCATGGTGCGCAACACCTATATCTATCCGCCTCAACCGTCCATGCGCATCATCTCGGACATTTTCCGGTACACGTCGGAACACATGCCGAAATTCAATTCCATCTCCATTTCCGGTTACCACATGCAGGAGGCAGGTGCTACACCGGAATTGGAATTGGCGTATACGCTAGCGGACGGACTCGAATATGTGCGCACTGGCATTGAAGCCGGATTGGACATCGACGCATTTGCTCCGCGCTTGAGTTTTTTCTGGGCCAGTGGGATGAATCATTACGAAGAAGTGGCCAAAATGCGCGCAGGCCGACTGATTTGGGCACAACGCATGAAGGCAATGGGGGCGAAGAATCCCAAGTCGTTGATGCTCAGAACCCACACCCAGACCAGTGGGTGGTCCTTGACTGCACAAGACCCATGGAATAACGTTGCCCGTACCACACTGGAAGCCATGGCCGCTGCATTTGGCGGTACGCAGTCGCTCCATACCAATTCCATGGATGAGGCCATTGCATTACCCACAGAAGCTTCGGCCCGAGTCGCTCGGAATACGCAGCTGTTCTTGCAGTCGGAAGGCGGATTCACAGAGGCCATCGACCCTTGGCACGGTTCGCGCATGATGGAAGACTTAACGGCTCAGATGCGCGATTCAGCCCTAGAACTCATGAGGGAAATTGAATCGGAAGGCGGTATGGCATCGGCCATAGAGAAAGGGATTCCGAAGTTGCGTATCGAGGCTGCGGCCGCTGAAAAGCAGGCGCGCATCGATCGGGGCGAAGACCGGATCATTGGTGTAAACCTGTTCCAGGTGGATGGTGAGGAGGAGTTGGATGTTTTGGAAATCGATCAAGCGTCGGTGCGAATCGGGCAAATCGCTCGGTTGCAGCAGGTCAAGTCGGAACGGAACCAATCTGCAGTTCAAACCGCATTGAAGAACTTAACAGACGGTGCCAACGCCGATGCCAATTTGCTTGCGCTTGCTGTGGAAGCCGCGCGAAACCGCGCCACGTTGGGCGAGATCAGCGATGCGTTGGAAGCAGCATTTGGCCGGTACAAGCCTGCAGTTCGGAAGGTGAGTGGTATATTTTCCCGTGCAATGGAAGGACAAGAAGCATACCGCGAAGTGATTGCGTTGACGAGTAGATTCAACGAAATTCAAGGCCGACAACCGCGCATTTTGGTAGCCAAAATGGGCCAAGACGGCCACGATCGCGGCGCCAAGGTGGTGGCTTCATCCTTTGCCGACATGGGATTCGATGTGGACTTAGGACCGTTGTTCCAAACACCCGAAGAGGTGGTGCAGCAAGCCATTGATAACGACGTACACGTCGTGGGCGTCAGCACGCTGGCAGCGGGTCATAAGACGTTGGTGCCTGCATTGATCAACGGGCTCAACGAACGCGGCCGGTCTGACATTTTGGTGGTTGTCGGGGGAGTGATTCCACCAGCTGATCACGAAATGTTATACGCACATGGAGCTGTTGGCGTTTTCGGGCCGGGGACGCCCATTACATATTCTGCCAAAAATATCTTGGACCTGTTGTTGGAGGCTTATGCTTCCTGAGGACCGAAGTGGCCAAGCCGCGATTGCAAGCCATTGAGCCATGCCCTTCCGGACATCTTGCCTTTTCCTGGAGGGGTGAGTTCGTCAATGCGCACCCAACCGTCCGCACAGCCGATGAGCAACTGGCCATCTTGCACTGTGGTAGTCCCTGGCTTTGCGACAGGCATATCGTTGGAGTGTACAGCCGATGCTTTGAGAATTTTCATGTCCCCGTGAGCGCTTGGAGTCCACGCTTTCGGAAATGGATGTAGACCGCGAATTTTATCTATCACGCTTTGAGTGCTTTGACCCCATTCAATTGAAGTGTTTTCTTTGTTCAATTTTGGCGCTTCCAGCCGATTTTCGGCAGGTGAAACCTCGGCCTGAGGGCGTTGGGTCAGTTCTCCTGCGACCAGCCGGTCGAGCGTCTTCACAATGAGGCCTTTTCCTACTTCAAGCAAATCCCGATAGAGTCGGCCGGCATCGTGTTGGGACGTAATGGGGACACGCTCTTGAAGCAAGATGTCACCGGTATCAATGGCGTGTTGCAGGGAAAAAGTGGTCACACCAGATTCAGGCAGTCCATGGATGAGCGCCCATTGGATGGGAGCGGCCCCACGAAGTTGGGGCAATAAAGAGGCGTGTAAATTGATGGTCCCGTATTGAGGAGCATTCCAAACCATTTCGGGCAGCATGCGAAACGCGACGACGATGAAGACGTCTGCCTTCCATTCTGCCAAGGCTGTATTGAATTCAGGCGCTTTGAGGTTTGTGGGTTGCAGGATGGAAAGCCCTCGATCAAGTGCGGCATTTTTGACAGCTGAAGCTTGTACTTTTTGACCGCGCCCCGCCCTGCGATCAGGCGCAGTCACCACTCCAACCACCTCGTGCTCTGATTCGCACAGGGTTTCGAGGCAGGTGGCCGCAAATTCTGGCGTGCCGAAAAAGGCAACGCGCAGTTTTTGTTCAAGGGGAGAGGTCGGGAACGTACTCATGATTCTTGAATTTGAACATCGGGTGCTGAGCGCCAGAGCCCCTTCCGCAAGTAAAGCCAACTGCCCAGTCCGATGGTGGAGAAATACACCAATTCTACTCGCCAAATTACCCAAATCGGTTGTGGCCAGACCAAAGTAACCGATGCGGCAACAATCATGTAGACGGTAACGGCAATGAGTTCGACCCGAAACGCCACTTTCGTTGCTCCGCTCCCTTGAATGGTTGACAGCATGATGCCTGTGAAGGAATAGGTACATACCGCAACGAACAGCACGTGCAAGGTGCGGACCATGGCTTCTGTGCCTTCAGCATCATCAAAGAAGATGGACGCTAGCTTATCCGGATACAGAACATAGCCGTGACAAAAGAAGAGAATGCCGGCTACGGTCAATGTTGTTATCCGTTTGAGGGTGCGATCCAGTTCTTCAACCCGTCCGCCACCGAGTAAACCGCTCACGTAGGTGCGTGTCGTTTGCTGCATGCCTTGGGTGACGATGAATGCAAGCATGAATAAATTCCGAGTGATGTGTGAGACTTTGAGTTCCAACCCGCCCACTTTCTCGACGAAGAAAAAGAAGGCCGTCCACGTAGAGACCGTGGTCAAAAATTGCCCCATCAAAGGATAGGCGAGCCGCCACCATGCTTTCAGCTCCTGCAATGGGAGCAAGGTCCAAGGCCGGAAAGCCTCCGGCATGGCTTTCAGGGTGATCAACAAGGCTACGAGGAATCCGGTGCTTTCTGCGCACAAGGAGGCCCACGCAGCACCTGTGGCACCGATGGCTTCCACGCCCCACCATCCCTCCACCCAAGCAGCATCAAGGACAATGTTAATTCCTGCGCTGCAAGCGCCGATCACAAGGATGGGCCAGGTTTTCGCTGTACCGGTGTAGAGTGCATTGAAGGCCAGCAGAGCCGTGAACGGAATGAAACCGAGCAACCGAATCGCGAAAAAGGCTCTAAAAACTTCTCGGATATCCGGATCGGCGATGGTCGCGTTGATCAGTCCGCTGTTGAGCAAGAGTCCTATGCCCGTCAAGGCTAGTCCCATGCCCAGGTGAATCACGACGCCGGTTCGAAAGGTTTGAAGCGCAGCCATGCGATTCCCTTCTCCCATGCGACGAGCGATGACAATCTGCAAAGCGGCTCCGCTGCCCACTGCTACCATCTCGAGCGTCATGTAAATCAACCCCGCATTGCCCGCACCGTTGATGGCATCTTCACTGAGCCGCGCGAGAAAGAAATTGTCGGTGAGGAGCACAAAGAACTGCAACAGCGTCCCCAGTGAAATGGGAATGGCCATGCGCAATAAGTCGGCGTAGCCTGTTTTTAATTCACCGTGTCGGTTCATGGTGCAAAAGTCCGAAATCCAACACGGAAAGAGGACCGATGGTCTTGGTTATCTGTCAGGCTTCGTCAAAAGCCCAAGTGTTTCAAGAGGGTGTCGGCCTTTTTGACCGATTTCATGGCCCAGTCGAGCTTCAATTCGGCCTGTTCTTCGGTAGTCAGTTGCCACGAAGAATCAGGCAACGTACGGATGTTTTCCATGACGCGGTGCATGATCATGCCCGCGGCGACACTGATGTTCAGCGATTCAGCAAGCCCGTGCATGGGGATGAAGACGTAGTAGTCTGCGGCGTCAAGCATGCGCTGTGAGACCCCCTCGAATTCGGTGCCCATGACCAAGGCAATGGGTTCGCTCACAGGCAGATCTTTCGCTTGCATTCCGTCAACATGGGGCGATGTAACGGCAATTTTGTAACCGCGTTGGCGCAAATTTTGAATGCAGGCTTCCGTCGGATTAGCTGCATGTCCGTAACGATGTAGGGTCAACCATGAGGGCGTGCCTTTGGAAACCCCGCGGTTGAAGACCCAGGGGTTGATGTTCTCAATGAGGTGAACATCTTGGATGCCCATGCCGTCACAGGAGCGCATAACTGCGCTGGCATTTCGGCTTTGGTAAACATTTTCGAGAACCAAACACAGCTTTCTGGTGCGCGCAAGCAGGGCAGCATCGAACTTTTCGACGCGCGACTCGCTCAAATACGGGAGGAGGGCTTGAAGTTTGGCGTTTACCATGGAGAGGGAATAAAAAAGGCCCCGAGCAAATCGCTCGAGGCCTTCTTCAGTAAAGGCCGGCAGCCTTATACCTTCGCGCTCAACTCAGCGCCTGCCTTGAACTTGATTACGTTCTTAGCTGCGATGGTGATGGTCTTACCCGTTTGTGGGTTGCGACCTTGGCGCTCTGCGCGGTGAGAGACAGAGAAAGAACCGAATCCTACGAGGGAAACGCGATCTCCTTTGCCCAATGCACCAGCTGTTGCGTCTACGAATGCGTCCAATGCACGCTTTGCGTCTGCTTTTGAGATGCCAGCACCTTCGGCCATTGCATCTACCAATTCTGCTTTGTTCATGGTATAGAGATTAAAAATGTTTGTTCAACTCGGCCAAATATATAGGCGGGATTTCAAGGCTGGCAAGGGTTAGCGGTCATTTCGTGGATAAACCCATGGAAATTGTTGAAAAGCATGAGGTTTTCCGGAGGAAATCCCATGTTTCTGGCCGGTTTCGTTGGATTTACGGCCTGTTCTGGCGGTTGATGCGCTCGTGTACAAACCACAAGATGAGCGATAGTAAGGGGACGATGCCCAGCGATGCAGGTGACGCATCAAGCACGGCCCATTGCCCGAGGCAAACGGCAACGGAAACAATGCACAAGCTGACGACAACGATGCTGAAGAACGACCGATCCCAGTTGGGTGAATTCAAGGCGATGCTGATGAGCAATGGCACCAATGTCGCAAGAGAGGCCAACAACCAAGCAACTGCCGCTGGGTCCTGCGTGAGTCCGAGAAAGGAATACAGAAACAACCCCAACCAACCGAGGCGAGAGATGGTTTGCATTTTCTTCATGAGCCAAAGGTACGAGCCGGTACTTTTGCCCCATGCAAGACTTTCTTCTGCCTCCTGGACAGGTATACACTCCGGAAATCCGCTTTGTCGATATCGATGCTGCTGGCATCGTCAACAATGCCACTTACTTCAATTACTTCGAACAGAGTCGGATTGCCTTCTTTGAGCCCTTGCTCGGTAAGAAATGGGATTGGAATGTAGCGGGCATGGTGGTCGCTCGCCATGAAATTGACTATCGTCTGCCCATCCTATTCAACGACAATGTGCGCATCATTACCTGGATTGAGCACATCGGAGGCAAAAGCATGACGGCTGCGTATGAGGTGTACAAGGTACATGGAGAGGATTGGGGGCTCGTAGCTGAAGCCAAGACGGTTTTGGTTTCCTTTGATCACCGTGCAGGTCGTCCAGTCGCCTGGGCAACGGAAGTGGTAGAGGCGGCGAAGGAATTTGGGTTGGGCCGGCCTCAAATTTCAGTTTGAATTTACCGACCGCCTTTCGGTTGATAAGTTCGATGGCTTTTTCGCGGCCAAAAAAGCACTTTCTGCATAATTTTGGCTTCGTGTACTTTTCACACCAATAACCTAATTGCATTAATCGCATGAAAAACATTTACGCTTTAGCAGTCCTCTTGCTGGCAGCCACCGTGGGCATGGCTCAGGTACCGGTTACCTTTCAAGTGGACATGAACAACGAGACCGTCTCTGCAGACGGTGTGCACGTGGCTGGAGGCTTCCAAGGATGGGATCCCGCAGCAACGATGATGTCCGACGATAATATGGATGGTATCTATGAAGTGACCATTGAATTGCCAGCGGATAGCACTTATGAATTCAAATTCATCAACGGCATGGCCTGGGATTTCGCAGAGGATGTTCCTCCGACATGCCAAGTCGAGGTGTCCGGCAACGACAACCGTTTTGTGACTGTTGGGGCAGACGACACAGAAGTAAACTACCTCGTGTGCTACGGAAGCTGCGCGGCATGCGGTATGACCACCATCCGTTTGCGTGTTGACATGTCCGTCGAAGCGGCTGTCTCTCCCAACGGTGTGCATGTTGCTGGAAATTTCCAGGGTTGGGATCCAGGGGCGTCTCCCATGAGCGATGCCGATGGAGACGGTGTTTGGGAGTCATGGGCTTCATTTAACCCGGATTCAATTGAGGACGGTATGTTGCTCTTCAAGTTTATCAACGGAGACAGCTGGTCCAATCCAAACGAAGCACTGACCGGTGAGGCGTGCGCCGATGATTTCGGTAACCGAATGGTGGCATTTGAGAGTGAGAACATGGTCTTGGTTGGTGATTCAGCCACGAGCGCTGCACCTTGCTTCAATTCATGCGGTACGTGCGTGTCTCCAACTCAGGTGACCTTCCGAGTGGATATGACCACCCAAGAAACGGTGTCGGTGAACGGCGTGCACGTGGCGGGTTCTTTCCAAGGATGGACGCCATCTGCTAACCCATTGAATGACGATGATGGCGACGGCATCTGGGAAGGAACGTTTGGCATTGCACCGGGCGATATCCAGTTCAAGTTCATCAACGGAAACGATTGGAGCGGTAATGGCGACGGAAACGTTGACAACGAGTTGATCGTTGGCGATTGCGCTGCAGAAGGAAGCGACAACCGCGCCTTGACAGTAGGTATTGACGACATTGTATATGAGGTGTGCTACAACTCATGCGAAGCAGGTTGCGTTGAAAACCCAGACCCAGCCGACGTGACGTTCCGAGTGGACATGACTGAAGAGGAAGTGAACGCCAGCGGCGTATGGGTCATCGGTAACTTCACAACGCCAAACTGGCAGGCAGGTGCATTGCAGATGACAGACGACGACATGGACGGTGTCTACGAAGTGACTGTGAACATCAGCGGTTCTTCTACTGTGCTCTACAAATTCACCAACGGCGATCCTTCTACGGGTGATAACGGTGTCGATTTTGTTGAGGAGTCTGGTATCCAATTGGACGAAGAAGGCAACGAAATCACCAACTTCGAATTGGACGGTTGCGGTCTGCCAAACGGCTTCGGTGCTTACAACCGCATCCATGAGCGCAGCGGTGAGGCGGAGATTCTTGAGGCGGTTTGCTTCAACAAGTGCAGCACTTGCGTCGTATCAGTAAACGAAATCTCCGGTACGCAGTTCAATGCATATCCAAACCCGTTCAACGCAACATTGACATTGGACATTGCAGGGCAGTTGAACAACACCCAAGTGATCATCACCGATCTCAGCGGCCGCGTTGCAATGGATCTCACCATCGCAGCAGGAGCGGAACGTGTTGTTTTGAATACCGAAGAATTGCCAGCAGGATCGTACATCGTACAATGGTTGAACCAAGGCGCTGCTCAAGCGCGCGTGTTCATCAAGCAGTAATTCAAGCGACATCACAAATTGGAGAAAGGGAGGGCAACCTCCCTTTTTCTATTGTCAACATTGAGGGCTGAAAACTCATTCGATTTTTAGTTAATGCGCAATTGCATCCTTCTCCAAGCCGGTTATATTTACCCACTAGATTCACATTAACTAAACTCTTATGAAACACTTTTTACTCCTTTCGGCTTGTTTCTTACTGCTGGGCAGTAGCTACGGGCAATTGGTGGAGATCGCTGTTGAGCCTTACGTCGTGCACGATGGCAGCATCGCTGAACTCGACGGCATGACGACCTACCATGTTTATGCTGTTTGCGCGAACGCAACAGACGAGATTTCGGCGGTTTATGGCGATGCAACCGCTCCATTGAGCTTGACTTCGACGACTGGATTTTACCAAAATCCTTTGGGGTCGAATGTAGGGTGGACCATCAATCCAGCCTTCTTCGCAACCTTCCCGGCTATTGAATACGATTCATGGATTACGTTGGGAACGATGAACCAAAACGAAGTGACGGGCCAACCAAACACAGTAGGTATGGATACGGCATTTGCTACCTTCTCCACGGGCGGCAATCTTTTGGTCAATTCGGAAAACGGAGGCTCTTGGTTTACGTTGTTCGGCGATACTCAAGCACAGGCAGGGGATGACTTGAAAGTGTTGATTGCACAATTGACAGTAACGAACGATGCGGTCATTACTGGGAACTTCAACATCCAGATTTTCGTCAACGGCCAGCAGTCTACCTCGGAGCAGTTCGAAGGCGTCCCATTCAGTTCTGTAGCGGATGCAGTCTTCGGTTGCATGGATCCAGAGGCCACTAACTACAACCCCGATGCCACCGAATCAGGTGAGACATGCATTTACCCATGTGCGCTTGAACTCTCCGTTTCCGAAGTGATTCAAAACACATGTCCCGGTGTAGGTGACGGCGAAGTCACGGTAACTGCTGCCGGCGAACAGCTTGGGGTGCTTTTCGGCATTGACGGCGATGCGCCTTCGTTGGCTGTCGGCATCTTTGACGACCTAACTGGTGGCACTTACACGGTTTCTGCTGTCGATGGTGCCGGATGTGAGGCCAGTATTGAAGTCGAGATTGTTGCTCCTGAATCCATCATGATTTCAGCGTCTATGACGGAATCGGTAAGTTGTAGTGGCGGATCTGATGCTGTTATTTCTGGTTCTGCTTCCGGCGGAACAGGCATGCTGAGCTACAGCTTGTCGGCTACATTCGCTGACAGCAGCGACGACCTTTTCTTCGGTGATCTGGGACCTGGATTGTACACGGTGTACGCCATGGACGAGAACGGTTGCACTGCAGCCATCGAAAACATCTCCATTGCGAATCCACAGGCATTGACAGTCTCAGTGTCAGGTGGACAGAACGGCATCTTGGATGCTACCTGCCCTGACAGCGAAGACGGTAGTGTTGTACTGATTACGATTGGTGGCTCTGGCACTTCTGCGGGCATGACGTTCAGTACGGACGGCGAAAACTTCGAGGCAGGGAATATCTTGAGCCTGCCTGGCGGAACTTACACGTTCTACGCTATGGACGTCAACGGTTGCATTGGTGCAACAGCAAACGAATACACAGTTGGTGCTCCTGATCCCATTGTGATCTCAGGCACAGCGAGTGGAATCCTCTGCAACGGGGATGAAAACGGCGCCGTTAGTTTCAATGGCGACGGTGGCAACGGAGGTTTGGTATTCTCGTTCAATGGAGGTGAAGATGGTGACGTCACGTCATTCGGCGATTTGGCTCCTGGAGACTACACGGTGGTTGCTACCGACGTGGAAGGCTGCATGGCTGAAACGACATTCACTGTTGCTGATGTCGATGCAGTAGAAGTGACTGCCTCTGCCTCTGCCGTTTCTTGCAACGGTGATCTGGATGGTTCTGTTGAACTGTCTGCGGCGGGTGGAACCAGCCTCTTCGAATACAGTGCTGACGGTACGGACTTCGGTTCGTCTCCACTTTTCGTAGAGTTGAGCCCAGGCACATACACGTTCTATGCCCAGGATTCCAATGGATGCTCAGCGGCTGTGGAAGCAGTTGTTGAAGAGCCTGCTCCGCTCTCAGTTACGGGTACCATTACCAATGACAGTGGAATCGGCGATGGTGCGCTCGACATCACCGTGGACGGTGGAAACGGCGGTTACAGCTTCGCATGGAGTGGTCCTGACAACTTCACCAGCGCAGACGAAGACTTGACTGGAATTGTTGCTGGCGAATACACTGTAACCATCACCGATGCAAATGGATGTGAAGTGACAGAAACATTTGGTGTTCCTGTGGGCATTGGCGAATGGACGTTCTTGCAATCTGTGAGCATCAGCCCGAACCCAAGCTTCGGTCAGTTCAACTTGAACATCAATGGCGCTGCGGGCGAGGACGTAATTATGAACGTTTACGACGCCCAAGCGCGTTTGATTTGGTCTAACACGTTGAACCAAGCATGGGGCTCATTCCAATCGACCATTGACTTGAGTGGAATGGCTTCTGGCATTTATCAATTGGAATTGGTAGCTGATGGCAACCGTCAGACTGTTCAATTGATGAAACAGTAATGTGATCTAATTCAAAGAGGGGGCTTCGGCCCCCTTTTTTTTGCTCCAAACTTTCCTTAAGCAGATGTAACCGTAGACGCCAATGCGCCGTAAGACCCAGTATCTCTCAATTTTTCGATTTGATTATGGGTCAATTTTTCCGACTTTTAAGCGTGGTCCAAGCGCTATTGGTTTACTTGGTTTTCGGGCTTTCCTCAGCATGGTCTCAGGCAGGCTCTTTCGTCATTGAAGAGTACATGGTGCACGATGGCGTGCAAGGAGTTGCTTCCCTGGCAGGCCAGACCACCTACCGCTACTATCTCGAACTGAGTCATCCCGATGACTTTGTCTCTGCCATTTATGGAGGCGATACGGCCCCGATGTCTCTAGCATTGGACGCACCCATGTTCAACAGTCCCTTTGCGACGGGGCCCACTGCCGGCGGAATCCTGCCTGTGGTGGCGACTTATTTTCCAGAAGTGGCTTACGACAGTTGGATTACCATTGGATTGGAATCAGCTCCGGAAGGAAGCGGCCAAACGGATGTGTCGTCCTTGCAAAGTGAAGAACAGCCTTTCCTTCAGAGTTTTGTCTCAGGTTCACCTTCAGACGGTGAAGGGTTTACTGTAAACAACGAATTGGGAGGGGCGTGGTACCTGTTGTCAGGAGCAGCAAACGGATATGCGGGCGATGATTTAAAGGTATTGGTGATGCAAATCACGACCTCTGGAACACCTTCGGGAACGCTGAATGCGCAGATCATTCCAGCCTCGGGAGAGGAGGATGCGCTTCAAGTCCAACAAGGATTCGAGGGTACCGAGGTATGGGATTTGTTGCCGCCAGCAGCCTACCCGGGATGCACCGATCCAGATGCATGCAATTACGACGAAAATGCAACGGAGGACGATGGGAGTTGTGAATACGAAAACTGCGGAGGATGCACTGACGTTTGGGCGTGCAACTATGATGCGACGGCTGCTTTCGAAGATGGATCGTGCAATTACACCTCTTGCATCGGTTGCACGGATTCGTCTGCATGCAATTTTGACCCTGAAGCGATTTACAACGACGGATCTTGTGAATACACTAGTTGTGCTTCTTCGGGTTGTACCGAAGTTGCGGCATGCAACTACGACCCCGATGCGACGGTCGATGACGGTTCGTGCGAATACACCACGTGTGCGGGCTGCACCGATGCATCCGCAGCGAATTATGATCCAAACGCAACCTACGATGACGGCAGCTGCGAATTTGAAGGATGCCTGAATCCACTCGCCTGCAACTACGATCCAACCGCAAATGTTTCAGACGGCAGCTGCGAGTACGCTAGTTGTGTGGGGTGCATGAACACATCTGCGTGCAATTACGACCCATCTTATTCCATTTCTGATCCATCCAGTTGTGATTTTGCAGAGGATGGATACGACTGTGCAGGTGCCTGCTTGGACGATGCAGACGGAGACGGAGTATGCGATGCATTTGAGATCGCCGGATGCACAGACGCTGCAGCGGAAAATTTCAATGAGAACGCCACCGATGACGATGGTTCATGCACTTATTCCATTGCTGGTTGTACCAATCCATTGGCCTGCAACTACGACCCCGAAGCGACCGTTTCGAACGGATCATGTGATTTTGTAACCTGTCTGGGGTGTATGGATTCGGAGGCTTGCAACTTCGATGCGGCTTACACAATCGAGGACAACGCATCGTGCGCTTATGCAGCGGCGTTTTACGGATGCGACGGGTCTTGTCTGGGGGACAACGATGGCGACGGAGTTTGCAATGAGTTGGAAATCCCCGGGTGCATGGACGAGATGGCGTTGAATTTTGATCCACTGGCTACCGATCAGGATAGCTCGTGCACATTCCCGGCATCGTGCAACGATGAATCGGCTTGCAATTACACCCCGTATGAAGGGTACTGCATCCAGGTGGAAGAATATGCAGTCCATAACGGAATGGTGGGCGATACAGACCTGACCGGTTACACGACATACCGCATTTACGCGTTGTGCGAAAATTCAGATGACTTTGTCAGTGCTGTAGCGGGTGACGATGAAAATCCCACCTTCGTCCACACCACGACTTCCTTTTTCCAGCACGAGGCGGGTGGGGTTTTGGGCGAGAGTTCCAACCCACTTGTTTTTCCATTCATTCCTGCAGCGGCTTACGATTCGTGGGTAACCATTGGATTGGATGAGGCTTCTCAAAGTGAGAACGGCGAGTCCGGAGTCAGTGTCCTGGAAGGCCTCGAGCCGTGGGTTGAGCCGTTTGAGGCAGGAGGGTCGCTGAACATGACAGATGATTTAGGAGGGGTTTGGTACATCTTGAATGGAGCAACCAATGGGGTAGCAGGGGACGATTTGAAAGTACTCTTGGGCCAATTCACTACAGATGGTAACATGGATGGGCAGCTGTACGTCCAATTCTTCGAAAACGGCGATGGCATCAACGGCGGTTTCAACAAGATGATCGGGCTTCATGAAGCCTGCGGCTTGCCAACGAATGACGGATGTGAGTACGCAGAAGAGCATTACGACTGCGGTGGTGTCTGCTTGGCGGACAGCGATGCCGATGGGGTGTGCGATCCGCTTGAAATTCCCGGATGTCAGGACCCTGCAGCTAATAATTATGATCCACTCGCGACAGATGATGATGGTTCATGCGACTACTACGTAGATCCTTGTCTCGATGACGTCGAAGCGCCGTATTTCACCTTTGTTCCTGCGGATTCAACCGTGCAGTGCGATCAACCAATGCCCACCGTCATGGCCATGGCAGCGGATGAATGCGACGAGGACGTGCAGGTGATGTTCATTGACGGACCCATTGAATTTATTTTCGATTGCCCTCCGTACAACTACCTGTGCACGCGGACGTTCTATGCGACGGACGATGCGGGCAACACGGCAGAGGCCATCCAGATGATTACGGTGGCCGACACCATCGCTCCTGTTTTCTTGAACCAACCGGATGAGTTGATTGAGGTCAATGAACAGGCGGGTGAAAGCATCCCAGAACCGTTCGTGGCCATTCAAGACGCTTGCGACGGCAGTGCGCAATGGTCTTCTTCCGACGCCTTGTTGAGCTTGGAGGGTGACTTGGCTACATACATCCGTACCTATACCGCGGTGGATGCGTGCGGCAATGCAGCCTCGTTGGAGCAAACCATCCTGGTCATTGTGGCGACGGAAGGTTGCACCGATGCCATGGCATGCAACTACAACCCGGATGCCACAAATGACGATGGTTCATGTACCTACCCTGAAGATTATGTGGATTGTGAAGGGGCATGCTTGAACGATGCCGACGGAGATGGTGTGTGCGACGAAGTTGAAATTGACGGGTGTACGGCTGCGAATGCATGCAACTACAATGATTTGGCCACTGAAGAGGATGGGAGCTGCGACTTCTGCTCCTGTGCAAACGATGAAATCCTGTCTTATGGGCTGGAAATTGACACGGTTGCTGTTCATGAAACAGGCGAATTGGCAGGGATGGTGACGTACCGCATGTACGTGACGACGGTGTCAGAAAATGATTTTGTCTCGGCCGTGTACGGCAACGACGTGGATACCCTGATTTTGGCGTCCGACTCCGGCTGGTACCAACATCCCTTTGGCTCGCACGTTGCGCAGAACAACGACCCAGGCTTCTTCGCGACCTTCCCAGAATTGGCCCACGACAGCTGGGTGACCATCGGTGTGGATGGTCCGACCGTTGGTGGTGAGAACTTAGTCAATACGGTCGGTGCCACGGGTGAGGATAGCTGGGTTGCACAGTTTGAGTCCGGTCAAGACATCGTCATGAATGATGTGATCGGAGGATCATGGTTCATCTTGAACGGCGGATCCAACGGAGTCGCGGGTGCGGACCTGCGGGTGTTGGTTGCGCAAGTGACAACCGCTGGTTCATTGAATGGACAACTGCCCGTACAAGTATTCGAAGGAGGAGATAGCGATGCGGCGTCTACGCACACCTTCACCTTTGAAGGCACGGAGTGGACCAATGCCCCCGTTTTCGAGAATGCCTGCGGTTGCACGGACTCAACAGCATTCAACTACGACGATGGAGCTGAATACGATGACGGCTCTTGCATTGCCGTGGTCGAGGGATGCATGGACATGGAAGCATGCAATTTCAATGCATTGGCCAATACCGAAGACGGTTCATGCACCTACGCAGAATCCGGCTATGATTGCGACGGCATATGCCTGAACGATGCGGACGGTGACGGTGTGTGCGACGAGTTTGAGGTGGCAGGATGTACCGATGATGCAGCGCTGAACTTCGACGCGGACGCCACGGACGATGATGGTTCTTGCGTTTACTGTACGTTGACTGCCACATTGGACATCGAGCATGTCAGTTGTGCAGAGGCACAGGACGGCCAGATCGCTGTTACAGCCGAAGGTGTGTTCCCTGACTCCAGTGCGTTGACCTACACGCTTTTACCGAACGGCATCGCGCAAGCTGATTCCGTGTTTGCTGGTCTGCCCGGCGGATTTTACGAAGTGATTGTAGCGGATGAATCTGGATGTGCGGATACCCTGCAGGCGGAAGTTTCAGAGCCGGATCCCTTGCTGGTCTTGCTCGACGAAGTAGTCGGTTCTGTTCCTGAACAAGCTGAAGGAAGTATTGCCATAACCGTGAGTGGTGGCACTGCGCCTTATGAATTCAGTTGGTTGCAATTGGACGGCGCCTTCACGAGCGGCGAGGAAGATGTAACGGGTTTAAACCCGGGTACGTACCAAGTGACCGTGACGGATGCCAATGGATGCAGTACAACTTCCTTTGAAATCACCGTCGAATCCATCGTCGGAATCGGTGAGACGGAAGCACTGTTAGCACTTTCTGTCTATCCAAACCCCACGAGCGATCAATTCTACCTTGCGCCTCCTTCAGAAACGAGGACAATGACGGTGTGTCTGTTCACATTGGAAGGGCGAATGGTCTGGAACGATGAGTATGCCAATCCTCCGGAAACAGTTGTAATTCCTGTGCAGAACCTGGCCAATGGCCAGTACATTGTGCACGTGAGCGCATCGGATCAACAGTGGTTCGAGAAAGTACAGGTTTTCAGATAATCAACTGAAGCCAAAATTGAGAGAGAGTCGGGCGAAATCGTCCGACTTTTTCTATTTCGATTTAAATTGCAGCTCACACTTATCCTCTAAGAGAAATGAAGAGATTTTTATGCGCCTTCTTGGTGCCTGCTTTCACCGGAATTTGCACGGCTTTGATGGCACAAAATTACACGGTGACACTTGAAGAACACGCAACAGACATCATTCCCGGACAGACGACCTACCGTTTGTATGTGGACATGGTCAATGAAGATGACTTTTTGACCTCTGTGTATGGAGGAGACACCGATCCGTTGAGCATCACGACGTCAACGGGCTCGTTTTACAACGACCAGTTCGGTAGTTCTAAGGCCGATGGGATCAATCCAGCGTTTTTCGCATTTTTCCCAACGCTGGTAGGTGATAGTTGGATTACCATTGGCATTGAGAGCCAAAACGTAGGGGACGAGGTCGCCATCGGAGTGGTAGAAGATCCAAATCAACCATTCGTGGATTGCTTCGCTTCCGGATCGGCCATCGACGGTGGAGATGTTTTGATTGATTCTCCAACTGGAGGTGCGTGGTACGTACTGAACGGCACCCCCAACGGACTGCCAGACGAAAACATGCGCGTCTTGGTCATGCAAATGACGACCGACGGAGAAATCTGCGGCACCATGAATTTCCAAATCTTCGAAAACGGAGACGGCCAAGAAGGGGACATGCGTTTCACCTACACCTTCTGCGGAGTGGGAACTTACAGCCCGTCGACAGAGTCCGGCGGTTGCACGGATGCTACGGCATGCAATTTCGATGCAGAAGCCACGGAAGACGATGGCTCATGCACATACGCAGAGGAATTTTACGATTGCGACGGAAACTGTGTGAGTGACACAGATGGCGATGGAATTTGCGACGAGTTGGAAGTGGCTGGGTGCACGGATGCATTTGCATGCAACTACGACATGGATGCGACGGATGATAACGGGACGTGTGACTACCTCGCATGCGTTGGATGTACGGATGCGGAAGCTTGCAATTACAACCCTGATGCGATTTACGAGGACGGCTCGTGTGAATACACCAGCTGTGCCACTGTTGGTTGCACCAATTCTAACGCGTGCAACTACAATCCAGAGGCAACGGTTGAGGACGGTTCATGTGATTACACGTCTTGCGTTGGCTGTACCGACGAAGCAGCATGCAACTTCGATCCGATTTTCACAGTGGACAATGGTTCCTGCGATTATTCATGCCAAGGGTGTACAGATGAAAATGCGTGCAACTACTCGCCTTCGGCTACTGAGGATGATGGCTCTTGCGCATACGCAGAGGATTACTACAACTGCAGCGGTGAATGCTTGATGGACATGGACGGCGACGGCGTTTGCGACGAATTAGAAGTCGAGGGTTGCACAGACCCTGCGGCCTGCAACTACGACATGAACGCTACGAACAACAATGGTTCTTGCGAATTCGCAGTGTCCGGCTACGATTGCGCGGGCAACTGCTTGAACGACTCTGACGGTGACGGTGTATGCGACGAGTTCGAAGTGGCGGGTTGCACGAACGTAACCGCCTGTAACTACAACATGGACGCAACGGACGACGACGGTTCATGCACCTATGCAGAAGCGGGCTACGATTGCGCGGGCAACTGCTTGAACGACGCTGATGGAGATGGCGTTTGTGACGAATTTGAGGTAGCTGGTTGCACGGACGCAACAGCATGTAACTACAATATGGACGCCACCGATGACGATGGTTCTTGTGAGTTTGCAGTAGAGTTCTACGATTGCGAGGGCAATTGCTTGAACGATGCGGACGGCGATGGTGTATGCGATGAACTGGAGGTAGCGGGTTGCACCGATGCTGAAGCTTGCAACTACAA
Source organism: uncultured Flavobacteriales bacterium (assembly GCA_938074325.1). Classification (GTDB taxonomy): domain Bacteria; phylum Bacteroidota; class Bacteroidia; order Flavobacteriales_D; family Sanyastnellaceae; genus UA16. Next base: position 62,371 of record CALJFZ010000002.1, read on the forward strand.
TATTGACGCCACCGATGACGATGGTTCTTGCGAGTACGCAGCAGAATTCTACGATTGCGAAGGCAATTGCTTGAACGATGCGGACGGTGACGGCGTTTGCGATGAGCTTGAAATTGCGGGTTGCACAGACCCAGAAGCAGAAAACTTCAATGCAGATGCCACTGACGATGACGGCAGTTGCTACTACTGCGATGTGGCCATTGCCTCTGATTCAACCAATGAGACGGAAGGCGATGCCTCCGGCACGATCAATGTGGATGTAACTGGCGGAACAGCTCCTTACGAGTTTGCGTGGTCAGGTCCAGATGCGTTTGCAAGTGCTGACGAAGATTTGACGAACCTCTCGGAAGGAACCTACACCCTGACGGTGACCGATGCCAACGGTTGCACAGCGACCATCGAGGTAACCATCGACAATGTGACGAACATTGCTGAAATCAATGCCTTGACATTCCAGGTTTACCCGAATCCCACCTATGGAAACTTCTGGATTCAGGGCGAGGCGCTGAACGGCGTGGCAGTGGTCGACGTTTTGGACGGTGCTGGCCGATTGGTGGAAAGCACGCAGGTTAACTTCAATGGTCAACCTGTAGCTATGGACCTGCAAGGAGTGGAAACTGGATTCTACCAGGTTGTTATTCGCAACAGCGAGCGCATTGGAACGACGCGCTTGTTGGTGCACTAACCGGATTTATATACCGAGCAAAAAGGGCACCCGATGGGTGCCCTTTTTTATTGCCTTCGAATAGGATGCGCTCAGCCCTTCGACTTGAAGCGATTAATCGCTTCGCGGGTGAATTTGCTCAGAACAAGTCGGCCTGAAATGGCTGCGCGTTCGGGAAGGAGGGTTTCCCAATGATCTGTCCCTGTCCAAAAGGCCTTTTTGAGCTCTGCCATGGCTTGGGGGTTGGATTGTGCCAATCGCCGTGCCAATGCATCAACGGACACATCGAGTTGTTGAGCATCGTCGTATACTTCCGTGTAGAGTCCGTGAGACTTCGCCCATTGGGCGTCGTACCATGTAGCGGCATCGATGGCCAGAGCAGTGAAACCCGCCTTGCCCATTTTACGCTCCACGGCTGGCCCAACTACAAATGGACCGATGCCAATGGCAAGTTCAGACAATTTAACCGATGCGAATTTAGTGGCTACTGCGAAGTCCGCTGCTGCTGCAATGCCCACACCGCCGCCTACAGCTTTTCCTTGAACACGAGCTATCACGAATTTGGTTGATCGCCTCGCAGCGAGGATGACCTTGCTGAACCCACTAAAAAAGGCAAGTCCCTCGTCTTCGTTTTGGATTGCAATGAGTTCGTCAAAGCTTGCACCTGCGCAGAACGCTCGGTCTCCCCAGGATTTCAAAATGATCACCTTGCACGCCTCATCGGCGGTTGCCTCATCGATCGCAGATGCAAGTGCATCGAGAACCGCGCCAGGAAGCGAGTTGCTCGCGGGATGGCCAAATTCAATGGTGCCGATGCCGTGGGCATCAACAGTGTATTGAACGCCTCCGTTAGTCGCCTCGGACGTCATTAGCTTCGGTCTGCGAGGGGCACAAACGAACGCTCGTTTGCTCCGGTGTAGACCTGACGTGGACGTCCAATCGGCTCGCGGTTCTCCACCATCTCCTTCCATTGGGCGATCCAACCAGGCAGACGGCCCAAGGCGAACATAACAGTGAACATGTCCGTCGGAATGTTCAATGCACGGTAAATGATGCCAGAGTAGAAATCGACGTTTGGATACAAGCCGCGCTTTACGAAGTATTCATCGTTCAGTGCAACCTGCTCCAGTTGCTTCGCGATGTCCAAGACCGGGTCATCGATGCCTAATTGGCCCAGAACTTCATCCGCCGCCTTTTTGATGATCCGAGCCCGGGGGTCGAAGTTTTTGTAGACACGGTGCCCGAAGCCCATCAAGCGGAAGGAGTCGTTTTTATCCTTCGCCTTGTCTATCCACTTTTGCAGGTCGCCACCGTCCTCGCGAATGGCTTCGAGCATTTCGATGACGGCTTGGTTCGCACCGCCGTGGAGTGGTCCCCAAAGTGCGGCGATTCCAGCGGATACACTGCTGTACAAGTTGGCCTGTGAAGAGCCCACGACACGCACCGTAGAGGTGGAGCAATTTTGTTCGTGGTCTGCGTGCAGGATCAAGAGTTTGTTGATGGCTCTTTCTACGATGGGGTCGACCGTATATTCTTCTGTAGGCAAAGAGAACATCATCTTCATGAAGTTGCCACAGTAGTTGAGGTCGTTGGAGGGGTACACCGTGGGGTGCCCCATGTTGTGTTTGTATGCCTGGGCCGCCAACGTAGGCAGCTTTGCAATCAACCGGTGAATGGTGAGTTCAATATCAACCACTGAACGGTTGGGGTTTTGAGACTCCGGGTAGAAGGTGCTCAAACTGGAAATCATGGAACTCAACATGCCCATAGGATGTGCACCTGGAGGAAACGCCTCAAAGAAACGCTTCATGTTCTCGTGCACCAAGGTGTGCTGGGTGATGCCCTCTTGGAAATAGGCGAGTTGCTCAGCATTTGGCAAATCGCCGTAGATGAGCAAGTAGGCAACCTCGAGGAAGGAAGCATTTTCTGCTAACTCTTCGATGGAGTATCCCCGGTAGCGCAAAATCCCCTTCTCACCATCGAGGAAGGTAATGGCACTCTGGGTTGAGCCTGTGTTCTTGAAACCGTAGTCGAGTGTGATGTAGCCGGTTTGGGCGCGCAATTTTGATACGTCAATTGCTTTCTCTTGTTCAGAGCCTTCGATAACCGGGAACTCGTATTCTTCCCCGTTGAGAATTAGTCGTGCTGTCTCACTCATTTTGTGACGCGGTTTGGGTTAAAAATATCTCGCAGTACAACGCGTTTGTGCGTTGGCTTTCGCGTGCAAATATAGGCCACAGCAGACGAGGTTGCACGCACTGCCAAGGGCAGAATCACCGCCGATTCGCGCTTATTGGAAGGAAGGTTGGAACGTGTCCCGAAACTTCTCCCATTCTTGCTGCTGAACGCCTTCCTTGTAATGATTTGCAAAGAACTTCAAGTACAACTCAAGTTGCCCAGGGGTTTTGTAGCCTGCAATGGGGGCGATAACATTGGCATTTTCGTCGAAATAGACCAAGGTTGGATACGCATTGACACCCAATGCCCGTGAAAGCTGATGCGTACTGTTGCGGCCACGCGCATTGGGGTTCCATCCAGGATTTTCGAAGGTCTTGTCTTGGTAGGTAACCGGACCTTGAGACTCGGCGTCGAATTTCACTGCGTAGTAATTGGCATTGATGTAGGCGATGACATCGGCATTCGTGAAGGTGTTGCGCATCATCATCTTGCATGGTCCACACCACTGCGTGTACACATCCATCATGATTTTTCGAGGCTCATCTTGTTGGGCTTGAACCGCTTCCTCGAGGGACATCCAGTTGATGCCGGAGTGCTGAGCAACGCTTGGGGCAGCGAAAGTGGCTAAAGCAGCGAAGGTCAAGAAGACCTTGGTGATGGAGCGTAGGGTCATGGGATGATTTTTTCTGCAATATCGCAAAAGAAAAGCGCCGGAAGGCGCTTTTCTCAAAGGTTATGAATCCGCTGTTTGCGGAATGCACAGGTAGTTATCGAACGCCGTGCATGAGTTTGTTCAAAGGCTTGTTGCAGACGGCAATCAATACCGCAAAGGCGACCAACACCAAACCAATGGTGGAGAAGATGTCGGTGTATTGTGCGAGGCCCTCTTGCGGAGTCAACGCTTCGCCGCCTCCGCCGTGGCCACCGGTCAAAGACGCGATGATGCCTCCGAGGTAATTGGCCATCGCAAAGCTCAAAAACCAGGCGCCCATAGCGGTACCTGCCATGCTTTTGGGTGACAGCTTGGTTACCATGGAAAGCCCAATGGGTGAAAGGAAGAGCTCACCTGTGGTGTGCAGCATGTACAAGAAAACGAGCGTCAACAATGGCACCATCGCTTGCTCATCAGCGAATTGCAAACCGACAAGGGTCACGAGGAAACCCGCACCCAATTGCAAGATGCCCAAGGCAAACTTCATCGGGATGCTGGGGTTCTTCCCAATTTGATCCAGCTTGACCCACATGACTGAGAAGATGGAACCGAAAATGATGATGAAGGCAGGATTGAAAAACTGCGTCATCGAAGCCGGCATGGTCCAGCCCAAAATTTCACGGCTCACATTGCGATCTGCGAAGAGGGTCAACGAAGTGCCAGCTTGCTCAAAGCATGCCCAAAACACGGTGTTGATGACCATGAAAATGATCAGGGCAATCATGCGGTCTCGCCACATGGTGCCTTCCTTGATCCCCGCTTGTACCAGCGAGAATGCGATGTAGACAAAGAGGGCTGTGAGCAAGTACGTCATCCACTCATTCTGGCTGATGAGGAAGTAACACAGGGGAATCAACGCCAACGAGCCAATGGAAATGGCTTGGTACATTTTCAGTGGGCCAACGGGCTTCATGCCGTCCTCGGTGATATCCAATCCGGCGGCGGCACTGTAGTTATCGCGGCCAACCCAGAAGATGGCCAGTCCGGCCAACATGCCGATGCCAGCCAACCCGAATCCGTATTGAAATCCATAGGTCTCACCGACAAACGCAACGATGGTGGTAGCCATCAATGCGCCAATATTAATGCCGATGTAGAAAATGGTGAAACCTGAATCCCGCCGCGGATCGCCGTCCTCATACAGCTTGCCCACAATGGTGGAAATGTTTGCTTTGAAGTAGCCGTTTCCGACGATCAGGGCGCCCATTCCGAGCAACATGAAGGCCTCGTTTCCACCGAAGATGTCCGTTGCACCTAAGATGAGGAATTCGCCAATGGCCATGAGGATGGCACCCAGGATGATGGCAAAACGGTAGCCGAGGTACTTATCGGCCATTCGCCCGCCTAATACAGGTGCGGCATAAATGAGCGCGGTGTAGGCTCCGTAAATGAGGCTCGCTTCCGCATCGCCCTTCAGGAGGGACTTGACCAAGAACAAGGTCAACAAAACGCGCATGCCGTAGTAGCAAAAGCGCTCCCACATTTCGGAGAAGAAAAGGGTGTATAGCCCTTTAGGATGGCCCGAAGGCACAGTGGTTGAATCAGTCATGGGTTAGAATTTTCGGGTTAATCTAGTTCAATTGAAGGGGAGGGGCAAGCCTCAGAGGTTTTCGTGCACGAAGTCCAACATCATGTTGAACAGGTGCAGTCGGGTGTTGCCGCCGTAAATCCCGTGGTTTCGGTTGGGGTAGGCGAAAAAGTCAAAATCTTTACCTGCAGCAACCAGCGCGTTGACCATTTCCATTGAATTCTGGAAATGCACGTTATCATCTGCGGATCCGTGAACAAGCAACAAGGCTCCTTTGAGTTTATCGGCATGGTTGACGGGACTGTTGTCGTCGTAACCGCCTTCGTTCTCGGCCGGGGTGCGCATGAATCGCTCGGTATAGATGCTGTCGTAGTAGCGCCAATTGGTCACGGGTGCAACCGAGATGCCTGCTTTGTACACGTCTGCGCCTTTGGTCATGCACAACAGCGTCATGAACCCTCCGTAGGACCAACCTTGGATGCCAATCCGTTCGCTGTCTACATACGACTGGCTGCCCAAGTATTCACCGAAGTCAATGAAATCTTCGGTCTCCAGTTTCCCGAGTTCTTGGTAGGTACTGTGCTCGAACTTACGGCCGCGCTTGGGTGTTCCACGTGGGTCTACACTGGCTACGATGCACCCCTGCTGGGCGAGCAATTGATGCCAGTAATAATTCGCACCGCCCCAGCTGTCCGTGACCGTGTTGACCCCCGGTCCGCCGTAAATGGCCACATACACTGGATATTCACGTTCAGGTGAGAACCCAGGAGGTTTGATCATCCATGCATTCAAGTCGACCCCTGCATCGTTGGTAAAGGTGAAGAATTCCTTCGGTTGCATGTTGTACTTCGCCAACGTCTCCCGCAAAGGTGCATTGTCCTTGAGGTTGCGCACGACCCGACCTGATTTGTCGCGCAAGGTGTACACAGGCGGCGTGTTTGCTGTGTGATGCGTATGAATGTAATAGTCAAACGAATTTGAATACGCCGCACGGTGGGTGCCGCGCTCGGTGTGCAGCAGCATGGCTTTGCCCTTCAGATCTACGCGTCCAAGGTGGGTTTGCGTCGCTCCCTCCTGTGAAGAAGTGAAGTAGATCTGCTTGCGTTTCGCATCATACCCTTGCATGGAAACGACATCCCATTCGCCGGAGGTCAACTGAATTGCATCTTTTTCCGGATCCAAGAAAAACCGGTAAATGTGATTGAATTCATCTCGTTTGCTTGTCATTAAGAACGACTGTCCATCGGGGAGAAAAGTGATGTCATCGGTGATGTCGATGTAGGTGCTGCTCTGTTCCGACCACACTTTTTTGGTAATGATTTGCTTCACGTCTCGGGTGCAATCGCCCATGTGGATGGCCAAAATGCTCTGGTGACGATTCATCGTGAAGATGAGGAGTTGCTCGCTGGAGACTCCCCACTTGACGCGCGGAATGTATTCGCTTTTCGGGTGCATGGCCGTTCCGGTGCGTCCTCGTTCCAGGTCGTACACTTTCACTTCGATAGTGGAGTTATCCTCACCGGCTTTGGGGTATTTGAAGACATAAGGGTCGGGATACAGTTCACCGTACATGGGCATGCCAAACTCCCGAACCTTGCTTTCGTCGAAGCGCATAAAGGCTAAAAAGCGCCCGTCCGGTGACCAGAACATGCCATTATCATCGCCGAATTCTTCCTCATATACCCAATCTGTCGCGCCGTTGATGATGGCGTTGACTTCTCCATCATGGGTGACTTGTGTTTCAGTCATCGACGCCAACTCCACGATGAACACGTTGTTGTTTCGCATAAAGGCGACGTGTTGCGCATTCGGAGAAAACGCTGCCAATCGCTGCCCGCCCAAATCGAAGTTCGTCAGTGGCTTCGAACTGTTCGTTTCGGTGTCGTAAACATGGAAATTAGCCGAGAACGAGTGGCGGTAGATGGGCTGTACGTCGGTCGTGAGGAGCACGTGGCGTTCATCAGCCGAGAACGCGTATCCACTGAATCCGTTGTCAGCCGATCCAAAGGCCCGGACACTGGTTGCAATGGTGTCTACAGCTTGACCGGTTTTGTAAGCGTATTTGACGATGGCGCTTCCCGTTTCTCCGCGCTCGAGGCTGGTGTAATGTTTGCCGTCGTTCATCGAGCGAATGCCACCCACGCGTTCCTCTCGGAATTCGCCGCTGTACCAAATCAATTCATTGCTCAAGGTTTCAAAGGGGAAATCCTGAGCGGTTGCGGGAACAAAAGCCAAAATGCTCAAGTAGCACCCCAATGCCCACGCGCGTTGAAAAAAATGTTGCATCTAACTGGTCTTGGTTTCTTTTTCGAATGAGCAAGATAACAAGTCAGCTCCGCCCTCAGATTATTCGTTCCCTCGAGTTATGTTTGAAGGCATGTCGGATTTGTGGAAAAGTAAATTTGCCGAAGCGTTTGAGGGCCGGGTGGCGTTCAGTCTCGATCCAGAGGCGTGTCAGCGTATGGCCTCGGATCACACCGAAGACCTGGTGTTCATGCCTGGAGTGGTGGTGGAGCCTTCGAACACAGCCGAAGTCCAAGAAGTGATGCGCTGGGCCTTTGCGCACGACGTCTCCGTGACCCCAGCGGGGGCCATGACGGGATTGAGTGGAGGTGCACTGCCGGTGAATGGCGGGATCTCGTTGTCCACGAAACGAATGAACCGGATTTTGGCCATTGATGAATTGAACCATCAGGTGCGCGTTGAGCCCGGCGTTATCGTTCAAGAAATGCAAGAAGCCGTTCAAGCCTGCGGTCTGTTTTATGCGGTGGATCCAGCGTCAAGAGGCAGCTGCACCATTGGGGGGAATTTGGCGGAAAACAGCGGTGGACCGCGGGCCGTTAAGTACGGAGTGACGAAGGATTGGGTCTTGAACTTGGAGGTGGTGCTGATGGACGGTACCGTGATTCAAACGGGCGCTAACACGTTGAAAAATAGCACAGGGTACAATTTGACAGCCCTAATGGTGGGCAGTGAGGGCACCCTGGGCTTCATTACCCAGGCGACGCTTAAGTTGTTGCCGTGGCCCCGATTCAATGCCTTGATGCTCGTGCCGTTTCGCTCCGCTCAATCCGCCTGTGAGGCGGTTGCGGCCATCTTCAAGGCGGGCGTGCAGCCGTCGGCTTTGGAATTCATGGAGCGGTCGGCCATCGAGTTGGCAGCAGATTACATAGGTGAAGCTGCACCGGCAATGGATGCTCAGGTGGCTGCCCATTTGTTGATCGAAGTAGATGGGTTCAGCATTGAACAATTGATGCCTCAGTTGGAAAAGATTTACGCTGTAGTTGAAGTGTACGATTCAGGTGAACCGCTCATGGCAGAGGATGAAGCCTCGAAGAACCAATTGTGGCGACTGCGCCGTGTGGTAGGCGAAGCAGTCAAGGCAGCGAGCACTTACAAGGAAGAAGATACCGTGGTTCCCCGGGGCGCATTGCCCGAATTGCTAAAAGCCGTGAAGGAAATCGGTGAGCGGCATGGATTTGAGAGCATCTGTTACGGCCACGCTGGAGACGGGAATCTGCATGTCAACATCTTGAAACGAGGTGTCAACGATGCCAAGTGGGAGCAAGATTTGCCACAAGCCATCCGAACGTTGTTTGAACGCGTGATCAATTTGGGCGGAACCATTAGCGGAGAACACGGCATTGGTTGGGTTCAACGGCCCTACATGGATTTGGCATTCAGCGAAGAAGCTTTGAAGCTCCAGCAAGCCATCAAAGCGCAATTTGACCCCAAAGGATTGTTGAATCCTGGTAAGATTTGGCCGATGGCAGTGTGAAAAATCTGAACTACGTTTGCGGTACTATTCACTACGATCATGGCAGAGAACTTATTGAAAGGAAAGAAGGGCATCGTTTTCGGTGCATTGAACGACCAGTCCATTGCATGGAAAACAGCCATTCAGGCGCATGCGCAAGGAGCTGAATTGGTGCTAACAAACGCCCCTGTTGCCATGCGCATGGGGGAGATCCACGACCTGGCGAAGCAAGTTGGAGGAGCGCCGGTCATACCTGCAGATGCAACGAGCGTAGAGGATTTGACCAATTTGTTCGAGCAAGCCATGGAGCATTTCGGAGGTCAAGTGGATTTTGTGTTGCACTCGATCGGGATGAGCCCAAACGTGCGCAAGGGAAAGCACTACACCGACATCAATTACAATTGGTTGCAAACCACGTTGGATGTCAGTGCGATTAGCTTGCACAAAACACTGGCCGTTGCGAAAAAGCTGGATGCGATTCGAGAATGGGGGAGCGTCGTTGCATTGACGTATATCGCCGCTCAGCGCATCTTCCCCGATTACGGTGACATGGCTGATGCCAAGAGCTTACTGGAGAGCATTACCCGCAGCTTTGGCTACCACTACGGAGTGGAAAAGAAAGTGCGAATCAATACCGTCAGCCAAAGTCCGACCATTACCACAGCAGGCAGCGGTGTTAAGGGATTCGATGAATTCATCGCCTACAGTGAGTCCATGAGTCCACTGGGCAATGCGGACGGTTCGGCTTGTGCAGATTACTGCATTTCTCTGTTCAGTGATTTGACCCGCTATGTCACCATGCAAAACCTCTTCCATGATGGTGGATTTTCCAATACAGGAGTGAGCCAAGAGGTTATTAGCAAATTTGGTCCAGACGCCTGATTTTCCTGCTATTTCGTGAAACCTACAGCGCTCTGTTTGCGTAGGAATTCCAGCGGTTGGCTCCCGGCAATGCCCGAGGAGCAGCGATCGAGATGAAATAGACAGAATGGAAGTACTGAAGTTTGGAGGTTCGTCTTTGGCGTCTGCTGAAGCGATGCAGCGTGTTCGCGACGTATTGGTTGCTCGCCGTGCGAAGCAGCGCATCGTCGTTTGCTCTGCCATGGGAGGTGTCACGAATTCCCTCATCAGTCTGGGCCTCAAAGCGGCCAATGGAGACGCAGGCTACGCCGAAGATTTGAAGGCTTTGCGGCATCGCCACGTACAGACGTTGGATGATTTGCAAGTCGAAGAAGCGGCGGAAGTACGTCAAGAACTTCAAGAGCGCTTCGATCGATTGGAATCCCTTTGCAAAGGAGTTTGTTTACTCGAGGAGTTGAGTGCGAAAAGCATGGACCAATTGGTGTCTTTCGGAGAACGCCTTGCTGTTCCCATCGTTTGTGCTTGGTTGGAAAAAGCCGGACTGCACGTCCGACGTGTAGATGCCCGAGATTGGATTGTTACAAACGACCAATACGGTGCAGCGGAGGTTCATCAGTCCGAAACATTTGAACGCATCCGTGCAGGCGTTGAGGCAGATAATTCGTTTGAAACGCTCATTACAGAGGGATTCATAGGCCGCACGCCGACAGGTGAAACCACCACTCTTGGACGCGGAGGTAGTGATTACACGGCCTCGCTCATTGCCAGCGCTGTGCAAGCTGACTTTCTGGAAAAGTCGACCGATGTGCCGGGCATGTTAACAGCAGATCCTCGCATTGTTCCGGCTGCGCAAATCATCGACGAAATGAGTTACGAGGAGGCGATGGAGTTGTGCCACTTTGGAGCCAAAGTCATCTATCACCCAACCATTTCACCATTGCGTGAACACGGCATCCCCCTCATTGTGCGGAGTACGTTTGAGTCGAAAGGTGCAGGCACCCGAATTGTGGCACAACCGAATCAGGCTGTGACGGTTCGCGGCCTTTCCAGTGTGGACGGAATTGCCTTGATTACCTTGGAAGGAGGGTCGCTCATCGGACGTCCCGGTTTTTCGAGCCGAATTTTTTCTGCATTGGCCCAGGCTGGAGTCAATGTTACGTTGATTACTCAAAGTTCATCCGAGAACAGCCTGACGGTAGGCATTGCCGACAGTGATCTTGATGCAGGAAGAGCTGCTTTGGAAGCAGATTTGGCCTCAGATATCACGTTGAACCGGCTGGCTCCGATCCGCATTGACGAGGCACTGAGCATTGTAGCGCTCGTAGGGAGCGGGATGGAAAAAGCGGTGGGAGTGAGTGGACGTGCATTCCAAGCCTTAAGAGAAGCCCATGTGAACATACGGGCCATTGCTCAAGGGAGCACCGAACGCAACATCAGCATCGTCGTAGACACAGTAGCTGTGCCCGATGCCTTGCGTGCGTTGCATCAGGTGTTTTTTGAGGCACCTACAAAACCCGTCGTGCAGGTATTCTGCGCCGGTATTGGCCAAGTGGGCGGTGCCTTTTTGAACCAGTGGAATGCAACAAAGGCAGCGATGGAGTCGCAACTGGGATGTCAGTTACGGTTGGTAGGATTTGCGAACAGTCAGGTTTACACGGTTGACGCCGATGGCGTTGAATATTCCCAGGCCAGCCTGCAATCCGGTACGGCTTATGAAGAACCCAATGTCCCACTCCTCGCGTTTGATGCACTTCCCGGCGGGCGGAAAATCTGGGTTGATAATTCCGCTGCAAATAGCGCTGCAGATGCGGGCATTGAAGCGCTTCGATTGGGCATGGGGTACGTTTGTTCAAACAAGATTGCCGCAACCCGATCGATGGAGGACTGGGCATTTTTGCAATCATGTACGGGCCGGTTTAAGAACGAGACCAACGTAGGTGCGGCCTTGCCCATCTTGCATGGCTTCAATGCAGCATTGGAGACCGGAGATCGATTGCACTGCATCGAGGCGGTGCTCAGCGGTTCGCTGAACTTCATCTTCAGTAAAATGGATGGCGGCACCTCATTCAGTGAGGCGGTGTCGATGGCGCGCGCTCAGGGTTTTACAGAACCCGATCCACGGATCGACCTCAGCGGCATGGATGTAGCGCGTAAACTTCTCATTCTTGCTCGTACCGGTGGGGATGCCCTCGAGTTAGAGGATGTGCAGGTCAACGGGTTTTTGCCAGCTGATGCATTTGATGGCAGTTCGGAAGGCTTCATGTATGCTCTTGAAGAATTGGGAGGTGCGTTGGATGAACGTGCCGCACAAGCACGTACGAAAGGCAAACGGCTTCGATTCATTGGAAGATGGGAAGCGGGGAAAGGGGCGTCGTGCAGCTTGCAAACCATCGATGCTGACCATGCCTTTTATGGATTGGACGGCACGGACAATGCCGTGAGTGTCCTGACAGATCGCTACCATTCAAAACCCCTGGTGATACAGGGTGCTGGGGCTGGTGGAGAATTGACCGCAAGCGGCGTTTTGGCGGACACATATGCTGTTGCGCAATGGTTGTTGGCGCAAAATTTTGATGAGCGATGAAAACTTCGGTAGAAATGTGGGCTCCTGCTACAGTGGCCAATCTCAACGTTGGTTTCGACTCGCTCGGATGCGCACTTTCGGCTCCAGGTGAGCGGATGGTTCTGAGGCGCATTGACAACAGAGGTGAAGTGCGTATAGCCGATGTTCATGGGGCTGAACTGGATCTGCACCCGGAACGAAATGTCGCCTCCATCGCTGCAAAAAGTCTATTGAATGCACTCGGCAATCCATGTGGGCTGGAATTGGAACTGTTCAAAACCATCCTCCCTGGAAGCGGAATCGGCTCAAGCGCTGCGAGTGCCGCCGCCGCCGCCGCTGGGGTGAACGCAATCCTCGAAGCAGGACTTCGTCCCGATGAATTGATTCCGTTTGCTTTAGATGGCGAGTCTTTTGCCAGTGGGGCCCGTCACGCTGACAATGTAGCTCCAGCACTGATGGGAGGGATGGTGGTATGCCCGCCGGAAGGCGCGCCCATTTCAATCCCTGCCCCCTCAGGATGGCACATGGTGGTGCTGCATCCGCAAGTCACCATCCGCACGGCCGATTCCCGTGCGGTGCTTCCGTCTGATGTAAAGCTGACAGCTGCCTCCAAACAAGCTGCTTGGTTCGCTGCATTCGTTGCGGCCTGTTACGAGCGAGACGATGCGGCAGCTGCGCTGGCGTTGGAAGATTTGCTGGTAGGCCCACACCGCGGTGCATTGATTCCACACTTCATGGAAACACGTGAATTAGCGTTTCGCCACGGCGCACGCGCCGGTGGCATTTCAGGAAGCGGCCCCTCGACATTCTGGGTCGCCTTATCCAAAGATTCTGCGAACGAAATCGCCGGATCCCTTAAGGACCTTATGGTTGATAAGGGCCTCGATCATTCCATTCACCTATCAGCCGTTTCGGCTAGAGGAGCATACGAGATCTAATGAACTACCATAGCTTAAACACACCCGCCATCCGCAGGGACTTTGCTGCGGCATTGCGTGAAGGCCTTGCTCCTGACCGAGGACTGTACGTTCCAGAGGCCATCCCGACGATTGATTGGGCAAGCATGCAATCGGCAGGATTGCCCGAAGTAGCGACCCGTTTGTTACTTCCTTATGTGGGTGACGCAATAAATGAGGCCACCCTTTTCGACCTGCTTCAAGATGCCTTGAACTTCGACATACCACTGACACCGGTAGATAATAAGTTGAGTCAACTTGAGCTGTTTCATGGACCCACCGCGGCGTTTAAGGATGTCGGGGCCCGTGTCATGTCACGCTTGTTGGGTGCAACGTCCAACGACCAGCTCACTGTTCTTGTTGCGACATCGGGTGATACCGGCTCCGCAGTAGCTCAGGGCTTTTACAACGTTCCAGGCATTGACGTGGTGATCCTGTACCCAAGCGGTCGAATCAGCCACATACAAGAACAGCAGCTGACAACCGTCGGTGCAAATGTCACCGCCGTTGAGGTGGATGGTGCCTTTGATGATTGCCAAAGGCTCGTCAAAGAGGCATTCCTCGACCAAGAGCTACAGGCTCACCGCCCATTGACCAGTGCCAATTCCATCAACATCGGTCGATGGATTCCGCAATCTGTTTATTTCGCTTGGGCCACGTTGCAGGCAGGTGAGCCGCTCCAATTCATCGTTCCAAGTGGGAATTTTGGAAACATTGCAGCTGGGGTGCTCGCCGAACGGATGGGGATGCCTGCCCAAGGCTTTCATGCAGCGGTAAATGCCAATGACAGCATGGTCGAGTACATGAACACCGGTTCATATCAACCTCAAATTTCCAAAGCGACGCTCTCGAATGCCATGGATGTAGGTGATCCGAGCAATCGGCCTCGATTGGAGTGGATGCATGGCTTTGATACCAGCAGAATGCAAAGGGAGTTTGAGGTGACTTCTGCATCGGATTCGGCCACGATGGATGCTATGCGTGCGGTGTGGGAACAGCATCACATGCTGGTTTGTCCCCACACGGCTATTGGATTCGATGCGGCGTGGAAATCGCCTGATACCGCACACCGTGTGGTGCTTGCCACCGCGCACCCCGCCAAATTTGGTGATGCTGTGGAAGAGGCGACGGGGAAATTGCCCGAGGTGCCTCCCTCTTTGCAAGGTTGCCTGGACAAGGAAAAGCAAGCCACGATGTTGCCAGCAGATTACGGTGCCTTCAGGTCGTTCTTGCAGGAAAGTTGAACGCTGGCCGAGAAGGCTTGAGCCATGCGCTTGACAGCCTCGTTTTGAAATTCGGTTGCCAGTTGAGCCGGAGGTCCCCATGGAGTGGGATTGACATCCACTACGAACAAGCGTCCAGAGCTGCGATCGCGCAATGCATCCAATTCAGCATAGTCAATGCCCAAGCCTGAGGCCATAGAAGCGATTGCAGTGCATTCGATTTCGGAAAAGGGGATCGTATTCAGCAGGTCCACGGACACGGTTTCATTGGTGAAACGATGGAGCGGATGCTTGAATTTCCGATAGACCAACACGATTTCTCCTTGGATGTAAACCGCGCGGTAGTCAAAATACCGGTCCTGCTCGTCACGGTTGTCGATTACCCGTTGATAAACCGCCGTTTCGGACACCTCCTCGGATACGATGGGACCTTCAAGGACATGGCCATCGTGCATGGCGTTGGTGTCGCTTTTGCAGACCATTGGACCGTTGTGTGTGAGGGGATCAATGGCCATTCCGTAGCCGAAGGCCGAAACGTGCTGATTTTCCACGGCCTTTTTACTGATGTCTTTGCAGTGGGCATTCCACCACAGGATGCCGGACTGCATCTCCGCCGGTAAGGACATCAAAGGCTTGTGCGTGATGTCTTCAAAGCGGATTCCGAGGAGGGCACTGTGCCGGGGTCGATTGGTCAATTCCCATCCCAACTCACGGGTGATTTTGGTCAGTGCCGCACGCCGCGATGGCATTTCCGGAAAGACATAGACGGCAGGCGGTTTCTTTCCGTTTGACAAGAATTGCTGCAACCACCAAGCCCCGTGCCGTATTTGTTTCCACCACCGTTCAAAGAAGGGCAGTTCTTCTGCGTAGTCAGCCCACATGCGGTCTTAGGATTGAGGCTGCCATTTTCGGATTTCGCTGGCTCGCCCGCACATGCGGAGCAAATGGTCCCGTTCCCATTTTAGCCCCCGTGCGGGACTAAATTCGCGAGCGTAAAAGATGATTTGTAGGTGCAAATCGTTCCACCGTTCCTTCGGAAACAATCGCCTTGCGTCCCGCTCAGTCTGCTCAACGTTTTTACCGGTGGAGAGCCCCCAACGGAACATCAAACGGTGGATGTGGGTGTCTACAGGAAAAGAGGGGACACCGAAGGACTGGGACATAACGACAGAAGCCGTTTTATGTCCGACACCTGGCAACGCTTCGAGCGCTTCCAGATCGCAGGGCACTTCGCCTCCATGTTTTTCCAAGAGCAATTCAGACAAGCGGTGAATGTTCTTTGACTTAGCCGGAGAGAGCCCACAAGGCCGTATGATCGCCTTGATCTCGTCGACTTCCAATTTGACCATTTCTTGAGGGGTGTCGGCCAAATCGAACAGGGCAGGAGTCACTTGATTCACGCGCTCATCGGTGCATTGAGCAGAGAGCAACACGGCAATCAGCAATGTGTACGGATCGGTGTGATCCAACGGCACGGGAGGGTTTGGGTACAGTCGCTGCAGTTCCTCCATGATGAAGGCGACCTTCTCTTGCTTATTCATCGGGGCGGAATTCAACCGGTTTTACGGGGTCTTCTTCGTTGAGCCAGAGCCGAAGCGATCGATCAAAAAGGGTCAAGCTGATTTCATTGACCTGGTCCTTAAATAGTTCTGCAAATCCATGGCTTTCAACATGTTTGATGCCATGGGCAGTGGTGGGGGCGGTTTCCAGATAGATGTAGGTGATGTCAAAATCGACTTCTTTGCCTACAAATGTCCATTCCATGGCTCGTCCTGTGGAATCAATCAAGGTCCATCCATTGGAAGCATAGGTGGCGATGTGTCCATCTGCATCTTCGTCTTCCAGTGCATCTCCCAATCGCCAGGCGACGGTGGAGTTGTTCACGTGATTTAGGGCATTTTCGAGATCGTCAGTAAAGACGCGAAGAATGCCTTGCCACGTTGCTGAAGTGGCATTCCACTCCAGCGCAAACCGACTGTAATGGAAATCGTGTGCCGTGTATGCCTCCGTCGCAGACGATCCCGCAGTGCAGAAGAAAATGACAGCAAGAATGATTGCGTTTCTCCTCATGGAACAAAATTAGGACGTGGTAACTTGCGAAGCATGAGTCAGGACACAAAGTTGTTGGATACGGCCTCCGCCGTAATGATTTCGGAGGAGGCTCAGGGGTGCTGGGATGAGGTGCAAACGGCTGGTTCCATTGTGATCACAGCCCACCGTTCGCCGGACGGGGATGCCGTGGGGTCTGTTTTGGGCCTTCACCATCATTTGAAGTCGCAAGGAATCCTTTCAACGGTCATTTTGCCGGACCGATTCCCGGAGTTTTTGGATTGGATGCCGGGTGCCCAATCGGTGGTCATTTATGACGAAGAAACAGAAACTGCCCAACAGAAATTGAATGAGGCAGACATCATTTGGTGCTTGGACTTCAATGGATTAGATAGAGTGGGGAAGATGGAGGAGGCGCTGCGAACTGCGGGTGGAAAAAAATGGGTGATCGACCACCACCAACAACCGGATGCTTTCGCCGACCGGCTGTTCTCTGATCCCGCTTGCGGCTCAACGTGCGAACTGGTGAGCGATTTGATCATTGGTTGGGGGCAAGCAGATAAATTGACCACGGAAGCGATGATGTGCCTGTACGTGGGCATCATGACAGATACGGGGTCTTTTCGATTTCCATCCGTCACCGCACACACGCATGAAGTATTGGCGATGTTCTTGAACAATGGGTTGAAGCATGCGCCCATTCATCAGAACACGTTCGAACAGCAGTCGCTGAACCGGGTTCAACTCCAAGGATTTGCTGTTAGCGAGCGCCTATATATTTGGAATGAAGTTGGCTTGGCGGTGATTGGGTTGAAGTACGATGACCTGGATCGGTTTAACTACCAATCGGGGGACACTGAAGGTTTGGTCAATAAGGCTTTGGCTTTGAAGGGCATTCGAGTGGCTATCATGGCAAGGGAAGCAGAACCCGGATTGATCAAGTTGAGCTTGAGATCGATTGGAGAATTCAGTGTGCGGGACATCGCCGCAGCGGAGTTTGACGGAGGCGGTCACATGAATGCTGCCGGAGGCATTTCCAAAGGCATGTCGATGGAGTCATTTTTGGCACACATTGAGTCCCGGCTCGGTGCATGGTTTGAAGCGGACACCAGCAAATGACACGAACGATCATTTCAATCTTGTTGTTTGGGTTGGTTTTGCTGGTTACTGGCTGCCGCGAGGAGCCGAACGTCTCTCAGCCGGAGCAGGTCATAGACCGGGCTGCACTGCTTCGATTCAACCAAGAAAAGGCGGCCAACGAAAGAAGCTACATTGATTCCATAGCCGCGAGCCGAAGGATTGATGGTTTGCCGTTCTATAACGAACTGACCACAGGCTTGCGCATTTGGTCGGAACAGCCATTGACAAACGTTGACCAGCCGGTTCAACTGGGCGACACAGTGACGTGGACAGGCGAAATGATGCTCACCGATTCTACGGTCCTGCTCCGATGGCCCGAAGGAGAGCCCTTTCAATTTATTTGGAAAAAAAGTCAATGGCCTGCAGGCTTCCATGAACTGGCCCAAAACCTGCAGTCGGGTCAGGAAGTCGAATGCATCATTCCGTCGCACATGGGATGGGGACTGAGCGGTTGGCCTCCCTTGATCCCCCAAGATGCAGTTTTGTGGTTGCGGGTCAAACAAACCTGGGAGGTGCCTCCTGTCGAGACATCTGCACAATCGGGAGGGCGTCTCGCATGGAATTCAATGCTTGATGAGCTGGAACAAGGACATTGGCCAGGGGATGAGAATTGGATCGAGTACAAGCGCTTGGCTGCTTCACCTTGCATGGCATGGTACGATGCTCAAGATCTGGCATCTTTTGAATCCGTACCTCAGCGATTGCACATCGACTTGAAGACGCTCCACTTGAAGGAGGCTGGAGGTGAGCTATTGGACATGGGAGTGACATCGTGGGACTTCGCTCCGGATGCGTCCGGCCAGTTGCTTCCCGTATTGGCTGATTTGCAGAGGTTGTACCCTGTCCAGAAGAAATGGGCCTGCTGGTGCCCTGTGGATATTGTTTTCGACGAAGCGTCTTCAGATGCCTTGGGCCTTGCGTCCAATGGCGTGGTGGGCTTTCAATGGGAGCTGAGCGATGCGGAATTGGTCAATGCCCAATGAGGAACAGGCACGGGCGTTTGTCCAATTCGGGAACCTTCGTTTGTTTCCAGTCGCTGACTGGAAGTGAGAGGATCCATTCGGTCTCGAGCGTTAGGTCAACTGCTACACAGAGCTGTTGGTCATTGGGCAACCTATTGAGGCACTCCTTGAATGCCTGGTTGTTGCGGTAAGGCGGCTCCATGAAGACCTGCGTCTCTTTGCGGCGTTGCGTTCCCTCTTTCATTTCCTGCCAAATCTTGTCTCGACGTTTTGGGTCGCGAGGGAGGTAGCCTTTGAAGGCAAACTGCTGGCCGTTCATGCCCGATGCCATGAGGGCGAGGAGAATGCTGCTTGGTCCGATATGCGGCTGAACGCGCCATCCGGCATTGTGCGCCATGCGCACGGCGGCTGCTCCTGGGTCCGCAACAGCAGGTGCGCCGGCGTCTGATATCAAGGCAATGTCATCGTCTTGTTTGAACCACTGCAGCAAGTCCACCAAATCTTCAGGGGTGGAATGTTCGTTCAATGGGAAGCTCGCCTTTCGTTGTGGGTTTTCCTCAGGGAATGCATCCTTCAACAGCCGGCGAGCAAACCGATCGCTCTCAACAATCATGCGCTCACAGGAGGCTAGCGCTGCCATCGCACTTGCAGATAGATGCTCGTGTGGAGTGCGTGAGCCCAATGTATTGGGAATGAGGTGTAAGGTGCGCATGAGGCTATCAATCTAGTGTCTGCTTAGACCAGTTTTGAATCCAATCGTAGGCGGCTTGATCGATCATCTGGTACGCCGATTCAAACCCTTGATCACCGCCATAGTAGGGGTCAGGCACGTCTTGCTCAGGTACGAATCGTGTAACCAGCGCCCGGCTACTTCCGAAATGCTGGACATCTCGAAGGTTTTGGCTGTCCATGACGAGGATGGCGTCAAAAGTCAAGAGGTCTTCTTTGGTAAGCGCACGGGACCGTTGCTGGGTTATGTCATGCCCATGTAAAGACATGACCTCAATGCTCCTAGGGTCTGCCTGGTTGCCTTGGTGCCAGCCGGATGTGCCTGCGGAGTCAACGTGAATATTCAGCCCTGCCTTGTCCGCATGGTGCTTCAGCAGGCCTTCGCCAATCGGAGATCGGCAAATGTTGCCCAAGCACACGACTAGGACGCGTTTCATGCCTCCTTCTGGGGAGTTCATCTTAGTGAATCGCGAGCTTCTTCTCGAGGTCATCGAGGTACTTGCGGAAGTGCTTATCCGTTTCCTGTAAGTTGTTGACCGTACGGCATGCGTGCAAAACGGTTGCGTGGTCTTTTCCGCCGCAGTGCAATCCGATGTTTGCCAACGAGCTCTTGGTCATCTTCTTCGAGAAGTACATCGCAATTTGTCGAGCTTGTACGATTTCACGTTTCCGGGTCTTGCTCTTGAGCAGTTCCAACGGCAAATCGAAATAATCACACACCACTTTCTGGATGTAGTCGATGCTCACCTCGCGCGCTGTGTTTTTGACAAACTTGTCAATCATTTGCTTGGCCAAATCCAATGTGATGGCCTTTTTGTTGAGGCTGCTTTGGGCGATGAGTGAGATGAGTGCTCCTTCGAGTTCTCGTACATTGGATGTGATGCTGTAGGCGAGGTATTCCACTACTTCGCGTGGCAATTCAATGCCATCCGCATACATCATTTTCTCGAGGATGGCCATCCGCGTTTCCAAAGAAGGCACTTGGAGGTCAGCGCTCAAGCCCCACTTGAATCTGCTGAGGAGCCGCTGCTCCATGCCTTGCATTTCCACTGGTGGCTTATCGCTTGTCAGTACAATCTGCTTGCCGGTTTGGTGCAGGTGGTTGAAGATGTGGAAGAATACGTCTTGGGTCTTCTCCTTGCCACTGAAGAACTGTACGTCATCGATGAGAAGCACGTCCACCATTTGGTAGAAGTGGCTGAAATCGTTCACGGAATTGTTACGAACCGCATCGATGAATTGGTGGGTGAACTTCTCCGAACTCACATAGAGGACGGTGAGCTCTGGGTTTCGCTCCTTGATTTCCAATCCTATGGCATGCGCAAGGTGCGTCTTACCGAGCCCCGTGGATCCATAGATTAACAGCGGATTGAAAGAGGTCCCACCGGGCTTGTTCGCCACGGCAAAGCCAGCCGATCGGGCCAACCTGTTGCATTCTCCTTCGATGAACTGTCCAAAGTTGTAATTGGGATTCAGGTTCGAATCAATGTTCAACTTGCGCAACCCCGGAATTACAAACGGATTTTTGATCGGGGTGTCATGAATCCCAGCAGACAATGGAACAGCAGGGTTTTGCGTTGCCTGGCGATTGGACATCGGCATTTTCACAGAATAAGGACTCGCTTGGCCGTTGCCGCTTGCCCCAGCATTCTCCATGATGATGCTGTATTCTAAACGTGCATCTGGACCGAGCTCTTTGTGAATGGTCTTGCTCAACAATTGGATGTAGTGCTCCTCCAACCATTCATAAAAGAATTGTGAGGGCACTTGGATGGTCAATACCTGATTCTCAATTTTGAGTGCCTTTATGGGCGCAAACCACGTTTTGTATGCCTGACTACTGATGTTGTCTTTGATTACTTCGAGGCAATTGTTCCAGATGGACAAGTGGTCTTGGCTCATGGTAAAATGGGCTATTGGTCAGGTTGCAAAAAGGGTGAAGGTCTAAACGAGATTGAGCATTTAAATCCCGTTGCAAACCGCATGCAAGATTCTGATAAACTCTCGGAAAAAAAAATGGATTTGGGGTTGACTTTTCGCTTTTTTCATTTGGCCGAGGCTTCGGTCGAAAAGTATCTGCTCATCGGTCTATGATAATTCGATGTTAGATGAATTTATATTCTGTAGTAAGCTGTTTTTCAGTGAATGAGAAATCAGTTGAAAGCCATGGCCAAGGGAGTTGTTCTAAATTCGCACTTCGAACAAAAATCACAGGTTTATACAGAGCACATGGTTCATAAGTATGAAATCAGGGTACGGTATTCGGATACCGATCAAATGCAACGTCTTCACCATGCGGCGTACGCAGAGTATTTAGAAGTAGTTCGCATTGAGTTCCTGCGTTCAATTGGGATGGCCTACAAGTCGGTAGAGGAGGCTGGTTATCTGCTGCCTGTCAGTACGCTTGAGATTTCTTATCGCAAAGGAGCCTTGTATGACGATGTAATTGTGTTTGAGACAACGTTGGAAATGAAGAGCGACGTTCGGATTGCCTTCCATTCTCGGTTGTTTGTGGATACAGCATTGATTGCTGAGGCGTGCGTTGAATTGGCCTGCATTGCGGCAGATAGCCATCGACCTGTTCGGATGCCCGAATCAATGCGGTCAATCCTGGCCGATGTCGCCATCAACTAGTCGATGCATTTGAGCTGAGGCTTCCCGTACGACATTTGGCCAGAAGAAAGGCTCGACGGTCTCGTACGCTTTATTCTGAGCGTCTGTGCTCTGAGTACTGAAGTGTGTCCACTTTTTGATCAAAGCTTTGGTATCCGAAAATCGGAATTGTTCGGGCATCCAAGAAGTGTAGGCTTGGTCGTCCTTAACCAACGGAATAACGCCATGAGACATGGCTTCAGCGACGCTGACGCCAAAATATTCTTGCACGGGTTCGTGCACGATGAAATCGCTTTGCTGGAGAAGTGCCTTGTATTCAGAGTGTGACGCCGCAAAGCCATTGTGCAAGATTCGGCCCGCGAATCGTTCTTCGATTTGGGTCAATGCCGGGTGGATATCCTTGTATCGCGCTCCACACATATTTAGTTGGAAGGTGCAACCGGCATGCTCCAGTGCGCACAACAGCTGAAAGAATTGGTCCGGGCCTTTGTCGTATTCCCAACGGTGGTTCCACAGTACGACCGGCTCAGAGCTGATTGGTCGCCACGTGATGGGTTTGGTCGTTTCAGCGATGCCTACCGGCAAAATGCTGGATTTCGCTTTGAGCGACTCGGTGCTGTACATCGACCGCTCATCCGGCATTTTCCGGATGAATTCATCGGCAGCTTTGTAAAACACGTCGCGGTGATACGAGGAGTTAAACCAGACCCAATCCGCAGCAACAGCTGATTGTATGTTGATGAATTCATAGGTGTGGTGCAGGCCTCTAGCGCGTTCTTTATCGTCAGGACTCCAAGGGAACGTCAGTTGATTCTCATGGAAATACAGCACAATCGGTACCTTCCTCCATCTCACGGGAAGTAACCCCCGCAGTCCAGCCACGTCGATCATGTCGGTGGTCACGATCACATTCGGAACAT
Organism: uncultured Flavobacteriales bacterium; assembly: GCA_938074325.1. Lineage (GTDB taxonomy): Bacteria > Bacteroidota > Bacteroidia > Flavobacteriales_D > Sanyastnellaceae > UA16. The sequence goes on from CALJFZ010000002.1 coordinate 85,226, forward strand.
TCTTTTGTTTCGACGCTTTGTTTGCAAACGCGCCACACGCTCCGTGCATTCTCCATTTCCAATGCCTGCCTGGCAGGGTCCAAAGATCACACGACACATCCTCGAACTTGGAGATGAAATGGTGCATGCCCTTCGACCAGTGAGCATGGGATCCAATGTGAAAAGGGTCGAGAATGAGCACGTTCATTTCAATACCCAATCTAGTGCCTTTTTCCATCTCTGGGAAACCGGCTGCTCGGCGGAAGGGAGGGGCGGTTGACCTGCCTCCACCCATGCACTGTACCAGAGATTGCTGATGAGTTTACACGAACTCACCATGCGGTTCTCCACTTGTCCTTTCAATCGTTCATGGTACGCATAAACAAATTCTGGGCTTCGCATCAACTGACGGCTTCGTCCTCGCTCCACGTATGCATTGACCGGCAAATGAGCAGAGTCCGTTCGGATGCTCATTTCGGCATCGAATACAAGGGGCAAGCACGCGTGGCTGGTCAATGTGGCGCACCAAATGCTTCCAAGCACATTTGATATCCATGCTGGCTGGTGGCCAGGAGCCGGAGCGAGGTCAAACCCATTCATGTAGGTTTCGGGGATTTGTGTTTCCCATAAGGCGTGAATGCCATTTTGCTTGGATAACTGGCCGTTGTAATTGGCCGTTGTGTGGAGGGGTACATGGAGGTCGCTGAGGTAATGTGCGAGATCAACAGCACACCGCAGAATCCGTTGCTCGTCGGCTGCATCGAATGCATAAATCAATCGGAGGTACATCGATTCGGCATTCCATGGGCCGATGCCGTGGGCGAGCAGGGAATCTTCAGGCCACTGCATCACCGCTTCTTCCCAGCCCATTGGAAACCAGCTGTACAAAGAGTCCATGTGGACAGAGAAACGGTCAAGATCAATGTAATGTCGCTCGCTTTCGCCTTCAACGGTGTGCTTTCTTAGGTCCGCGTCAAGCGCGTGTTCCTTGAGCCAGCGGTGATGGGATTTGAAAAATCCGTGCAAGGGGTGCGGAAGCCAATGCACAGCGGCTTCTACTATGCGTCTGTGTGCAGCAAACCCCCAGGCGTCTGAAGGCTTCGGTATGCATGAAAAGAATAGCGCCAGCCCAATGGCTGGGCATGGATTAGGCCTCCGCCTTGGTTTCTGCCTTGTTCGAAATCCCAATTCCATCTTCCAATCGGACCAAATATCCATCCTTCAAAATGGGGATGGTGGTCAAATTGTTAGGCGTAAGGCAGTACTTCACGTCTTCGTTCAAATTTAGCCTGCGCAAGCGGCGACGGTGGGAGGATGCTCGCAGGAACGCGAACATGTTGTCGCGGGCTGATCGATAAATGAACTTGGCCGCGATGGTGCTGTCCTCATCGGCTTTGTACCGTCCGCTATCAATGAGTTGATCGGCTATTGCTCCTGCACAAATGGTGTCTTCGAGGTTGAATTTGTCCTTCCAGCCTGAGGCCAAAATCAGCACGTTCTGATTTTGTTCAAGCAACCATTGACACAAGGCGTTGAGGTTGTTAAGCGCTCCTATGACCACCGTTTCTTTTTCGCTTGCAATGTCGATCGCCTTGGTGCCGTTGGTCGTGGTCAACACCACTGATTTTCCAGCCAATTCTTCCTTGCGTTCGATGTAAGCGATGGGGCTGTTTCCGAGATCAAACCCGGCGACAATTTCGCCGTTTCGTTCGGCGGCACCAATGTGCCCCTGTGCTTTCCATTGTTCTGCTTCTGTCACAGATGCGACAGGCTTAATGCGCTGGACTCCGTTTTCAAGGGCCGTACAAATGGCAGAAGTCGCTCGCAGAACATCGATGACAACGACCAACTCAAAATTTTCTCGGTAAAGGGGATAGTCCGCTGGAGAAAAACAAACTTCGACGTGATTCAAGGGCCTTGGTTCAGTGGGTTAGGAAAGGAAGGTACGAAATTCAAAGAACTCCTTATTTCGGGAGGAATCCGGGTCGAACCACTTCAGCCGGGATGGCATTCTTCCGAATGCGGACGTAGACCGTGTTGCCAAGCTTGGCATCGGCCGTCTTGATGTAGCCCATGGCAATACTGTGCCCAAGTGTGGGTGAACTGGTTCCTGAGGTAATGCGACCGATGGCTTCGCCGGATTCGTTTTCAATGGTGTAGCCCTGCCTTGGAATGCCGCGTTCGGTGATGACCAGGCCGCGCAGGATTTCATTCGACCCGTTCTCTTTTTCGGTCTGCAATCGTTCGCTGTCCACGAAGGCTTTGGTGAATTTGGTAATCCATCCGAGGCCTGCTGCAATGGGAGATGTAGATTCATCGATGTCGTTCCCGTACAAGCAGAATCCGGCTTCCAGACGAAGGGTGTCCCGCGCCCCCAATCCGCATAAGGGTACACCGGCAGCTGCCAACGCCTGCCACACAGGAGCCGCATCAGCATTTTTGAGGTACAGTTCAAATCCACCCGCACCCGTGTATCCCGTGGCACTAACGAGGCAAGGTCGCCCACAGACCGTTCCGAATTGGAAGGTGTAATAGCCCATTTCGCCCACGGTGATGTCCTCACACAATGGTTGCAGCACAACTGCGGCCTCCGGGCCTTGAAGCGCAATCAACGACCAGGTATCAGACTCGTCTGTTAGGACCGCATCGAAGGAGTTGTTTTGTTGAATCCAATGCCAATCCTTGACGCGATTGGATGCATTGACAACCAACATGAATTCATCGGCGGCCACGCAGTACACAAGCAGGTCATCAACGATGCCTCCCTTTCCATTGGGCATGCAGCTGTATTGCACCTTGCCAGGCACCAACTTGCTTGCGTCATTAGAAGAGATGTGTTGAACCAATTCCAATGCTTGGGGACCTTTCACACGGAATTCACCCATGTGGGATACATCAAACATGCCGTAGCGATTGCGGACCGCGTGGTGCTCATCGACAAGTCCCGTGTAGGAGACGGGCATTGCGTATCCGGCGTAGGGGACCATTTTTGCGCCTGCTGCGGTATGCTCTGCGTGCAGCGCCGTTTGGATGAGAGGGGAATTAGCTTGCTCCATTGTGGCGCGAAATTACGCTAAGATGTGGGAGCAGACACCAATTGGAAGATTTCAGATTGAAGGGCATTTGGCCCCAAAACAAAAAGTGCATCGAGCACAGAACAGCCCCCAACAAATCCATGAGCGGGTTCAAAGAGTTGCAGGTACCGATGATAGGTCCAGCCGTCTCCTCGAAGGGATGGCTTGATGCGAAGATCGTGAGTGACTGAGCCGATTGACGGTGCTTGCTCAGTCCGTTGAGGCAAGGGCCAATTGCATTGTTTGCACACCCAGGCAATGGATGCCCAATTCCAATCGTTCAAGGTTTTGCGGTCGACATCTGTCTGTGGAAGAAAGGTCATCCACAGCTCGAATAGCTCGTCTTTGAAATGCTCGAAGAATGCGCTGTTGCCGTAAGCCGTTTCTAATGTTCTCCAAGCATGAATCGGAGCTTGATGTGCAGAGAGGAAGGGTACCTTTGCGTCACCATCACCGTGTTGGATGGGAAAGCTGATGACTTGCCTTCCTTGCGGTCCCGAAATAACCAGCCGATTTCGCAGGGTCTGTTTCTGGTATGAGGCGCTTGTGTCAACGGGTGCGCCGTGTAGCGCCACCGCCCACCAGTGCAACGGAGGGAATGGACAAAGCGGCAGGCAACCGGTTATTGGACCCCCTTGAACATCCGGTCCCATCGGATTTTGCTTTCGCCGTGTTGGGCGGCGTTTTGCTTGGAGAACCAAACGAAGGAGGCTCGGCCGACAATGTGTGTTTCCGGCACAAATCCCCACATCCTTGAGTCTGCAGAACGGTGCCGGTTGTCGCCCATCATCCAATAGTAGTCCAATTCGAAGGTGTACGATGAGGCCGAAACACCGTCAATGACTACCTCGTCACCGCTTTGTTCAAGCGTGTGCCCTTCGTACGTGGAAATTGCTCTGCGGTAGAGGGCGAGGTTGCGGTCGTTGAGTTCAATGGTCATTCCGCGCTTTGGCAGCGTGATGGGGCCAAAGTTGTCCGGATCCCATGCATTGAATTCAAGAGAATAGGAGTTGGGGAACATTTCCAACCTCCCGCGGCGGTAACTCAAATCCACCCGTTCAATGGAAGAGGCCATCCCGCTATTCTCAAGTTGAATACGCTCAGCCACTGTCAAAGCCCAATTGGCTTCCAATGAACGGTTGTCACCGGGGCCATCGATGTTGGTCAATCCCAATCCCTTGTGTGCACGGCGCTTTTCCATGGGAGATGGGAATGTGACCTTGTATTCAAATTGCACGCCAGCGGGGGGTGCCAGCGCTTCTCCGTCAATGAACAATTGCCCACCTTCGGCGTGAATGGTTTCACCGGGCAACGCCACGCAGCGCTTGACATAGTTTTCGGTTTTGTCCAAAGGACGGGCACGGATTCCAAACCGCTTTTGCAATGCAGAACGCGCCGCCTTTTCATAGGGTTCCGGATCATTCACATAGGCCTCTACATTCCCTCCGGCACGTTTGATGGCTTCCATGCGCAATATGGCGTAATAGTCGTGGCCGGCCCATTGCGGATCGACGACGATGGTGTCCCCGTGTGGGAAGTTGAATACCACTGCGTCGTAGCGTTCAACCTGGCGAATGCCGGGAAGTCGTTTATAGGGGAGGGCAAACCACTCGGTGTAACTGGGCACCATCGATCCGGGCAGAGCATTGTGGATCAAGGGAATGGATACCGGGGTCTGGGGGACCTTAGGTCCGTAACTAGTCTTACTGACGTAGAGGTAATCGCCGACCAACATGCTTCCTTCCATTGAACCAGTGGGAATCATGAATGCTTCGAAGATGAACGTGCGTACGATAGAGGCCACCACTAGCGCCCACAAGATGCTCTCACCCCATTCACGTCCTGTTGATTTTTTCTTGTTGGTCCAATCCCTCGGCCCGGCGTACTCCGCTGCTGATCGGCTCAAGACCGGCAAAAACACCCAGGGCAAGGCCCCTTGTTTCCATTGTGCCGATGTCGATCGTTCGCCGTAGGCAATGCCGAGTTCTACTTGCATGATGACCAACATGATGAGGTTGACACCCGGGATGATGAGCAACAAAATCCAATACCAAGGTCGCTTGATCGCCTTCAACCAAGTCCAATAGTTCAACCCCGGCACATACCCGTATGATTTGTTCAATCCCGCCCGTTCGAAGAGGCTGGGAAGGAAAACCACGTGTTCAAGAAGCAAGAGGATGAGGAGAATCCAGGGTATCAATTCCATGTGTCAGTCATTTAGCTTGAGGCGCCTCGCGCTAGCGTCGGCCCAAGTTCGGAAAATTATCACGTGAAACTTCCCAACGTATCACAAGCCCTCCACCGAATTGGTTGGGGCTCAAGAAAAGGGGGGCACAGTGCAGGGATAAATCTTCACTGACGTCAAACCGCAGCAGGTTGGCATCCACATGCGCGTCCAAGATGCTCAGCGCGTGCACGCCCGCCAAAGCAAACCAGCTCAAGTCCCTTTGCCTTCGGTAGAAAGCCTCCTCACTTCGCGCCGTCTGCAAGGCGGTCGCATAGTTGACCACCGTTGCAGGGTCGGCAAGTTCCAATTCGATCAGTTGGTTGCGTGCATTTTTCAGCTGATTGCGATTGTAACCGATGGCACTCACGCACCAAGCGACACCGCCCCATACGATGGGTGCTTTCCAGTACTTGCGGTTGGCGAGTTGTCCCGCTCCTGGCAACGCAGCGGCCCATTTCGTGGTACGCTGTATGCGGAGAGTCTCAAGGGAGTCTAGTTCAGTGATGGTCGGAGTTTGAGCAAAGGCCTGCGCAGTGAATAGCACTGCAGCTGCAACGCACCCTACCCACCTTAACGTTTGCTTGAACTTCAAAGTCCCAATAGGTTCAGAATGCGATCGAGGCCTTCAGCATTTTCGTAGGACAGTTCGATTTTCCCACCGCCGGACTTGTCTTTTTTGAGCCTCGTCTTATTCCCGAATTTCAGTCTCAAGTCCGCTTGAACTTGCTGTTCGTTGAAGGTGAGAATGGGTTTGTTTTTGGTCTGTCCGGCCGGCTTGACCTCTTTTTTTACGCGCGCCAAGGCTTCCACTGCACGGACCGATAGTTGTTCGGACTGGATGCGGTCAAAAACGGATTTTTGCCAGGTTGCATCGTCGATGCCAATCAACGCCCTGGCATGCCCCATGCTGATTTCTTTGTGCCGCACTGCCAGCTGCATATCTGCAGGCAATTGCAGCAACCGAACATAGTTGGTGATGGTCGAACGGTTCTTGCCAAGTCGGGCCCCTAAATCTTCGTGGGTCAATTCACATTCATCGATCAATCGTTTGAACGAAATGGCGATTTCAATGGCGTGTAGATCTTCCCGCTGAATGTTCTCAACCAATGCCATTTCGAGCAAGGTTTGGTCATTCACTTCCCGGATGTAAGCAGGCACTTCTTCAAGTCCAGCGAGTTGGGCTGCGCGGAATCGACGCTCACCTGAGATGATTTGGTATTTATCGGCGCGAACGCGGTGAACGGTGATGGGCTGAATGATGCCCAATTCCCGAATGCTCTGAGCAAGCTCTTCCAATGGGGCCTGATCAAATTCCCGCCTGGGCTGGTCGGGATTGTTGTCGATCTGTGAAATGGTCAGGGAGCAGATGCTTCCAGCCATGCTACCGATGACGGGAGGGGTGCCTGGCGAAGGGGCTTCGGAAGGAGTGGGTGCTCCCGGCAGCAAGGCACCAAGGCCTCTTCCGAGCGCTTGCTTTTTCGACATGTTCTGCTCCGTTAACCGTTGGAAATCGGGATGATTTTCTCCTCGTCCGTCATCTGCGTCATTTGGTTCCGCTGTAGGATTTCCCTAGCGAGGTTGAGGTAGTTGATGGACCCCTTCGACGAAGCATCGTGCATGATGATGGATTCACCGAAGCTTGGTGCCTCTCCTAACCGCGTATTCCGGTGGATGATGGTCTTCATGACCAAATCCTGGAAATGGGTTCTTACTTCGTCTACAACCTGGTTGGCCAAGCGCAAGCGGGTGTCGTACATGGTGAGAAGAATGCCCTCCACTTCCAATTGGTCGTTCAGGCCGTTTTGAACAATTTTGATCGTGTTCAACAGTTTGCCGAGGCCCTCGAGTGCGAAGTACTCGCATTGAACAGGGATCAAAACGGAATCGGCTCCGACCAGGGAATTGATGGTGATCAACCCCAGGCTGGGTGAGCAATCGACAATAATGAAGTCGTATTGATCGCGAACCGTGTCGATGGCTTTGCGCAGCTGGTGCTCACGTTCCGCCTTTGAAATCAATTCAATTTCAGCTCCCACCAGATCAATGCGGGCCGGTAACAGATCAAGGTTGGGGCTTGAGGTGGTGACAATGGAATCAGCAATATTCGAACCTCCAAGCAGCGCTTCATAGGTGCCGTTTTTCACTTGGGAGAGTTCGATTCCCAATCCTGAGGTAGCGTTCGCTTGGGGGTCCGCATCGATGAGCAGGGTTTTGTACTCAAGCACGCCAAAACAAGCTCCTAAGTTGATGGCTGTCGTGGTTTTGCCCACACCGCCTTTCTGATTCGCTACTGCTATGACTTTACCCATTGGAAACGCGTTTAGATCGATTCGAAGAACACCGTCAGTCGGTTAATCCCTAACGGATTTGAATGCCGTTTTCTTGCGTTTTGCACCTGTTCCGACCACTCTCAAAGGTAAAAGGTTGAAAAGAGAAGCGCGCGAAAAGTTATTCACCGTTCCGCGCGCTCGTGTTCAGTATATCTGGTCCACAGGGGACCGTTGCTTCTACAAATCGTCAAAGCTGATGTCGTCCGACGCATCGGCCGCATTCCCATCGTTCGAAGCTTCCATTGGTTCTTCTTGTTCCTTGGCTTTTCGCTCGGCGATTGGATCCCGGTAATTACCAGTGGCCATGAGTTCTTGGATTTTTTCTACAGCATCGACAAAGCCTTCTTCGAAGTTGGCAAAGTCTTCGCGATACAAGAAAATTTTGTGCTTTTGGTAATGCACATTTCCGTCGTCATCAAAACGCCGCTTGCTTTCCGTTATAGTCATGTACAAGTCCTGCCCGCGCGTGGCCTTGACATCAAAGAAGTAGGTGCGCTTACCGGCGCGGACTGGACGAGAATAAATCTCCTCGCGGTTGTTTTGATCGCTCATCTTTCAAACTCTATCGTTGCTAATATATTCGCCGCGGTGTAATAACCAAAACATCGGAGCGAAATCTGACGGCTATCAGCGCAACAATTGGAGGTGGCCTCTGTAGGTGTGAGGCATGGCAAGAAGGTCTGAAATGAAGGCTTCGTAGAAGTAAAGGCCATCGGGGGCGAAATGCTCACCATCGCCGACCTGTCCGAGCCATGGTTCGTTTTTCGAGTCGGTTTGCCAGACCAATTCACCCCAACGGTTGTAGACGATGAGCCGGTATTCTGATACTCCCAGCGCCACTGGAATCCAGACGTCGTTCAGTCCGTCGTGATCAGGGGTGAAGGCATTCGGCGCGTAAAAGACGGTCCCCGATACGGCCACTTGTCCTACCGCGGTGTTGGTACATCCGGCTTCATTGACGACCGTCTGTACAACATCGAAATAGCCCCCGTCGCTGTAGGTGTAGGTGCCGCTGCAATCACTCGACGAACCGCCGTCACCAAAGTTGTAGAAGCACTGAACATTGCCCGTTGCAAGCGTTTCAAACGCGATTTCCGGATTGAGGATGTCCACTTGGTTGGGCGTGATGTCAAACCCTGCAGTTGGAATGGGCTGTACTTCGACCAGGCCGGACTGGGTTAAGTTCAACTCCTGGCTGCAAAAGCCTGATGCATTCATGGTCAACGTGACGCTGTAAGTGCCTGGATTTTCGTAGACGTGTACAGGCTCAGCAGCGTAGGATGTGGTCCCATCGCCAAAATCCCAAGTATAGGTCGTCGCGGTTTCGGTCGCGCTGGTGTTGGTAAACGAAACGCTGTGGGGTGGACAGCCGATGGATGGACCTCCTTGGAATCCAATCGACGGATCAGCAATGACCCAGACTTCTTGACTGGCGGTGATTTCGCATCCGTTGGCAACGGCCGTCACTTCCACTGTGTAGGTTCCGGGTTCAGCGTAGACCAAATTAGAAACGGTTGCGCCATTGACCGTTGCACTCACAGTTTCCCCACCAAAGTCCCAGGCGTAAGTCGTAATGGGATCGTTTTCGATCAGCGGGACCAAGGAGAAATTGTTTGTCGAAAAGCATTCCGGATCGGGTGCTTCAAATGACGGATCGATCACCGGGAAAATTTCAACCGTGGCGTAGGCTGTGTCGGAACACGTGTAAGGTGCTGAAACGATCAATTCAACCGTGTAAACGCCATCGCTTGGGTAGGTGTAGGAAGGCGATTCCTCATCGGATGTGTCGTCGCTTGTGCCCACCACACCGAAATCCCACGACCACGATTCTGCATTGGTGGACAGGCTCTCAAAATCAAAGTCAAAGCCCTGACAGAACGAACTCTGATTGGCGACAGACGCGGTGGGAGCTGGCGGTGCCTCCCAGGTGAAATTGACGGATGATTCGCAACCGTAGTGCTCTGCGTCCAGCGTGACGGTCCATTCATCTGCATTTGCAAACGTGACCCAATCGGTGGTCAATCCATTTTGGCTGTTGGGCAAACCGGCAATGAGGTCCCACGTGAGTGTAGTGTTGTCTGTGAATGCACCATTTGCCTGTAGATCAAATGCTTCAGTGCCATTGAGGCATGCAAAATCTATAACCTCCACATCGAGATCCAACGGCTCGTACACATAAAATACCTGCGATGAAGTATCCGCGCATGGCCAGGTTGGGTTAGCGATGAGGGTCACCGTGTAAACCCCAGTGTCGGGGTACGTGTAGCTGGGCTCACTCAACGTGCTGATGTCCGTGTCAATTCCAGGAACCCCAAAGTCCCACAATAAGCTTTGCGCGCCGATGCTGTTTTCGCTGAAGGACATGGTTTCCCCGATGCACAATTGGTTGTCCGTTTGCGGTTGGGCAGCAGAAATAATGGTCGGATCGCACATGACCACGTTGAATTGGAAGTCCCTCATCACCGTACTCAACAATTCACCGTCGCGGTATTCCGCAACGCAAATGCCGATTACATAAGCGCCCGGGGTGGTGGGGAAGCCGGTGATCTGTCCTGTTTCAGGATTAATATCTAAAGGAGGATTGGAAGGAATGGGGTCCGTGGCACTGTAACCGCCGCCCCATGGAATGTTCGAGAACGTCGAGGCCGGTTGTGGATTGGGTGAAGGGTCGTTAGGAGTTCCACCATCCAAGGGGGTACAGAAGGAGTAGACCAACGAGTCGCCGTCAGCATCGGTCGCACTTTGATCGAGGAAGAAATCGAAATTGGTGCATATGGCCTCCGGCGGGTATTCGTTGAACTGAGGGCTGCTGTTCGGGTTGCTGTCGTTGGTAAACGGAGGAATCTGTGTGGTGAGAGTGATGCCTACATCGCCGGGGTTTGGAATATTCGCAATGCCAGGATTCCTGCAGCATCGTTGGAAAATGAGGTCATATCCAACATCGCTGGCCGGTAAGTTAACTACGATGGTGTACTCCAGTCGTTGAAGGCACAGGTCCGGTGGAAGGTTACCACATGGATTTTCCAAAATAGTTTCTAACGGCTCAATGGAGGCCTCGATGAGGTCAACGTTGTACTGAGCGTACAGGTTGTTCGCCTCGTAGATTCCCAACTTGATTTCTGGATCGAGATTGGTTCCACCGCTTTGCCAACCGCTGGGCTCGACGCTACTGTTGTAGCATTCTCGGTAAAAAATAAGCGTGATTTCGAAATCACCGTCTCCCAAGTAATCGTAGTAGATCTCACCTCCCATTGCATGGGCGGCCAAGCACTGTGCAGTTTGTGTCGCAAACCATGCGAGTAACAAGACCTTTGTAAGAAGGACCGGCAGTTTCATTTTCTGTAGGTACGTTGCAGACATGCAAAACGTTGGAGTAAAAATATAACATCCTACAGGGGGGATTGGTTGCAACCTGCGTAACTTTCAAGCGTGGAAGAAGAAAATAAGCGCATGCGCTTTGATGCGATGCCCATGCACCCCGATGTGCTTGATGCACTCGAAGCCATGGGGTTTCAGGAAGCAACCCCCATTCAAGAACAAGCCATACCGACGATTCTCGGAGGTAAAGACTTTTTAGGCATTGCCCAAACGGGTACGGGCAAGACGGCGGCTTTTTTGTTGCCGACCATTGATCGGATCCTGGATACAGAAGACAATGGCAAGACCAAAGCACTGATAGTCGTGCCTACTCGCGAATTGGCGATGCAAATCGATCAAGCTGTTGAGGGGTTCGGTTACTACGCCAAAGTCACAAGCTTGGCCATATACGGCGGTGGAAGTGCCCATGATTTTAGCCGAGAAAAAAAGGCCCTAACCGATGGCGCTGACATCATCATCGCTACACCAGGTCGCTTCTTGTCTCACCTGACGCTCGGGTATGTGGATTTATCGGAATTGCAATGCTTGATCTTGGATGAGGCGGATCGCATGCTGGATATGGGTTTCGTGGGGGACATCATGCGCATTGCCGAAAAATGCCGAGACGATCGACAGACTTTGCTATTCAGCGCTACCATGCCAGACCGCATTGAGGACCTAGCGAGTGACCTTCAAAAGGACCCAGAAGTCGTGAAGCTGGCGTTGTCCAAGCCCGCAGAAAAAATCAAGCAGGGCGCTTACGTGCTATTCGACCACCAGAAAGACGACGTCCTTGTGGAGGTGTTGAAGGACCGGAATGTGGCATCGGGTATTGTGTTCACCTCTCGAAAGAAGACGGTAGGACAGGTCATCCGCGTGCTGCGTAAGGCGGGCATCAAATGCGAACGCATCTCATCTGATTCTGAACAAAGCGAAAGGGAGGAGGTAATGCTCGGCTTTCGCCAGCGCAAATTCCCGATTCTCGTGGCGACGGATGTAGTGAGCCGCGGCATCGACATCGACAACATCGAGTTGGTCGTGAATTACGACGTGCCCCCCAATGAGGAGGACTACGTTCACCGCATAGGTCGAACTGCACGGGCAAACCGCGACGGTGAGGGAATCACCTTGGTGAATCCCGATGATCAGCAGCGCTTCAGCCGCATTGAGCGGCTCATCGAACGCTCGGTAGACAAATTGGACCTCCCAGAGAAAGTCGGGAAGGGTCCGGAGTACGACCCGAAAAACAGCCGACGCCGAGGCGGGGGCGGTGGAGGCCGGAAAGGAGGAGGGAACCGCAATCACCGGCATTCCGGAAAAGGAGGGGGTCAAGGGAAGCACGGTTCGAAACACAAAAAAGGCGGGAACGATCGCCACCGCGGCAACTCCTCCAACCCTTCGCACCATGGCGGAAAATGAATTTGATCAGCGCACAGACCAGGAATGGCTTGACCAATTGGGGGCTGAGCCTTTTCGTGTAATGCGTAAAAATGGCACCGAGCGTCCCTTTTCATCGCCATTGCATCAAACAGGGCAGGGCTCGAAATTTTCCTGCAAAGGATGCGGAGCGGGGTTGTTTCGGGCCGAAGCCCAGTTCGATTCAGGATGTGGTTGGCCGAGTTTTGACGCCGAGGCCCAGCCGGGAATCATCAAGGAAGTACTCGACAAAAGCCATGGGATGGTACGAGTGGAGGTTCGTTGTTCCCGGTGCGACAGTCACCTCGGCCACGTGTTTCCTGACGGGCCAACCCAAACGGGGATGAGGTATTGCATCAACGGGGTTTGCCTCGTCGCTCAGTGACGTGGAGGCCCTCCCGGTCGGTTCGTGCCAGCAGGCTTTCCTGGTCTGCGATCGCCCATTCGCCGCTTCATTAAGTTGGACCTGAATTTGCGTTCGATTTGCGGGATTTGCGCTGCGCGTTGATACCCTACGACCTCCGCGAGTTCTATGACGGCGTCGTGCCGAGATTCAATCCCCTCGATGCGCAGGGACTTCAATTCTTCTAGCAATTGCTTTGATCGAGCATCATTGGTTGAGATGGCCAATTCATGCTCAATGGCTCGCATGGCATCTCCTTGCTCTCTCAACGTGCCCTGTTGATTGTTCCAAATAGGCCAAAATAGTGCGCTCTCTGAAGCGGTTAGTTCCAATTCCTCGACGAAGAAAGCAATGCGCAAGGCTTGTACGCGATCTTCACGATCAGGGTCTTGCCCTTGTGCGACTGGCCGGCCTGGCTGCGCAATTGCCAAAAGAGGAGAGGTGAAGGCCAAAATGAAAAGGAATCGTTTTAGTGTCATCGCGATTTTTTTTTGAGGTTATTTATACGTCTATGCTTTCGATGAGGATGGTTTCGAAAAGCAAGTCATCTTCGATCCATTCTTCAAATTCACGGTCTTCAATGCGCAGGTCCTTTGCGGCGGATTCTTCCCAGAGGCAAGCAAATGTTTCACAGGCTTCGCTTTGAGTTTGCACTTTCCACAACAGCATGAAGGCCACTGCTGCAGCTGCGCTGCTAAACCACAAGGTCCATGCTGGGAGCCGTCGCTCAACGGTGTTCTGTACAACTTGCTGCGGCTGTGCCGCCTTCCAGATGGCAGATTTCTGGGCTTCAAAAAAACCATCTGGCGTATCAAAAGGGAGCTTATGCTTTGACATGGTGTTATGATTGAGACGTTTCCGTGAGAGAGAGGTTTAATCCGTCGAAGGAGGTCAAGGCGGAACGGACCTTGTTTTTTGCGTGAAAGAAATTGGCTTTTGCGGCGCCAACAGAAGTATCCATTAAACGAGCAATGTCATCGTAGGGGAGTTCTTGGAAATACCGCAAAGCGAAGACTTCCCTTTGACGCTCGGGTAAGTTTTGCAAAGCCGCATGGAGTTGGCGTTCTGCGTCATCTCCATTGAAATAGGGATCTGCTCTAAACTGATTGCTCCACAACTCCGCGTTGTGATGTGTTACCCTTAAAGCTCGCTGTTTCATGCTCCTCAAGGCATCCAGACCTTTGCGCCGGGCGATGGTGTAGAGCCAGGTTGAGAACTTCGCCTCCTTCCGGAAGCGGTGAACCGATCGCAACACTTGAATGAATGTCTCTTGGGTCGCATCTGCAGCGTCCTCATGGGTGCCAAGCATCGTTCGTAAGAATTGATAGATGGGTTGATGCCACGCATCCATCATCAGCTGAAAAGCCCTTTCCTTGCCAAGATTTTGGGCGTGGATCAAGTCATCGAGCCACTCGGGCTGTTCCCAGCTGGTTTCCATGCTCTATTGGACGGCGAAAGGAGCGAGACGTTTAACGCTTCTACTGACTTTTTTTGCCCAGCATCACCCACAAAACGATGCCCGCGAAGAAGGTCGCTGTGGAGATCAGTTCAGCTTGGGTTGCTGCCAGCCCGAATAGGTCCATTTCGGCATTTACACGAATTTTTTCAATGAAAAATCGCTCGACACCATTGAACATGCAGTACAAAGCAAACAACCGTCCCGGAATTGCAATGCGCTTGCGGAGGCTCCAAAGGATGCCAAAAATGATGCAGGCCATGATTGTTTCGTAAAACGCGGTTGGGAATACACCCGGGTCGAGGTAAGTACCGTACCCATCGAAAATAGGCCAAGGATCTTTCGGCGTGATTAACTTACCGGTGTAGCCTGCTGGTCGAGCACCGTATACGCCGTTCACGTTGTTTGGGAAGGAATAGGACCACATCCAATCAGGAAGTAAACGCATCCAATCGGGCTTGGGCGCAGCATTCGGAATGCCCCAGTCTCCATCGCCGCTCACTTGGCAACCGATTCGACCAACCCCGTAGGCGAGCATCAGTCCGGGAGCGACGGCATCGGCAAGTGGCAAAAATTTGAGACTGTGGCGCCGTGCGTAACCATAAACAGCAAGCCCACCTACAATCAACCCACCGTAGATCGTCAACCCACCGAGAAAATTGGCCAGTGAAGGCTCGCGGAAGAATCGCACAAGCTCATCCGGGTACTCGAGCAAGTGAAAAAATTTCGCCCCTACAATGCCCCCAATTGCCGCAGCCGTCACAATCCCCCCAACGTGTTGGCTAGCAGGTATTTGAATGGTTTTTGTAACGGGTTTTACACCTGTTTTTTGGGCTTCATAATACCGCCATCCGGCGAATGCTCCGGCCAGAATGAGCCCCAAAAAAGGACTGCCTTCGAGGCTGAACAAATGCCGCTGTGGCATGCCCGTTTGAAACAGTTCCCCTGCATTCACCGCGAGATAGATGAACTTCCATCCCAATATGAACCCGATCAAAGCCTGCGTCAGGTATTCGGTCCAAGTTACTGGCCCGCCCACTGTGAGCGTAGTGTTTGTTGCTTTGAAGGTTCCATCCGCCTGCCTACGGTCCATTTCTTTGCGAAGGGTAAATGCAGCCGTGACGAAGGCAAGGGCCACGAACAATCCGAAGCTATTGATGAGCTTCAGAGCTGGAACTTCCCAACCAAAAAGGTCCAGTAAGGCGTGGTAGAGTGTGGGGTACATGCTCAGGTAATTTCGTGAAGGACTGGTGAACCGGAGACATATCCAGCGGCGTGCACGCGTTCCAATTGGACGGTTCGAATTTCATTTCCCATTACGAATGCTGCATCGACTGCCACGCGCACGTATTCAGGCGTGTAGCCAAACCGGAGCCCATCTTCAACGCTTTCTTCGAAAAGAACGGGTTTCACTTGTCCCATGAATTGCTCGTAATGGCGCCGTTGCATCTTCAGCGATAGCATTCGGAGTTGTTTGGTGCGTTCTTTTCGTATGTGCACAGGAACACTCTCTTCCATGCGCGGGGCCGTTGTTTTGGCGCGTTCCGAATAGGTAAACACGTGGAGGTAGCTCACCGGCAACTCCATGAGGAAGGCTTGGGTTTCTTCGAAGGCCGCCTCGGTCTCATTCGGGAATCCGGTGATGACATCGACTCCGATGCTCGCATGCGGCATCAAGTTGCGGATAGCGGCGATGCGCTCTCGGTACAAATCTGTTCGGTACCGTCTGCGCATGGATTTCAAAACGCTATCTGAACCGCTCTGAAGTGGAATATGGAAGTGGGGTTGAAACTTCTTGCTTTGCGCGACCCATTGGATGATTTCTTCTGTCAATAGGTTGGGCTCAATGCTGCTGATCCTGAATCGCTCCACAGGCACCTCACGGTCCAATGCCTGAATGAGGTCGATGAAGGTTTCATTGGTGGACTTGCCGAAATCACCAATGTTCACGCCGGTCAAGACGATTTCTTTGGCGCCTTGCTCGGCCGCTTGCACGGCGGTTGAGACGGTTTCGGCAATCGATGCATTTCGGGATCGCCCGCGAGCGAGGGGAATGGTACAGAAGGAGCAGAAGTAGTCACAACCGTCCTGTACTTTCAAAAAGGTGCGCGTGCGGTCTTGGCTGGAAAATCCTGGAACGAAAGCCCGGACCTCTTTTATTGGGCCAACCGAAATTTCGCTCTCCTGTCGTTTCTCACTGATGTGCTCAACGAGGTTGAACTTCTCTGAAGCGCCTAAAACAATGTCCACCCCTTCAATTTGGGCAATTTCCTTCGGCTTCAATTGCGCATAACATCCGATGACGGCGACGAAGGCATCTGGGTTGCTGTTCAGGGCTCGGCGCACCGCATTTCGGCATTTTGCATCGGCTTGTTCTGTGACACTGCAGGTGTTGATGACCACCACATCCGGTGCGTCGTCAATGCCGACGCGAGCGTACCCCGCATCTGCAAGGTCCCTTGCAATGGTTGAGGTTTCAGAGAAGTTGAGTTTGCAACCTAAGGTGTGAAAAGCGGCGGTGCCTCCCGGAGTCATGCTGCGAATTTAGGTGAGTTTCAAACGGTTCATGCACACGGAACAACGAATTGGTCTTAAAGAGAGTTATATTGCACAACCTGTTTAATGAAACACTCGACCATGAGAAACATTCTCCTTTCTTTTTCCTTCGCTCTCGCTTGCAGCATGGCGTTTGGACAGTCCTTCTCTAACGGCTCAACTACATTGCCAAATAGCTACAACAGCGGCAACTGCGTTGGATTTACGGACATGAACAACGACGGCTTGGACGACATCGTTGTATTGGATCAGTCCAAGACCGTGAAGGTTCTTTACCAAGACGCCAGCGGTGCATTCAGTGAAGTGGATTACGGCAACGTATCCAACAGCAACCAGTGGGGCATGACCATCGGCGACTACGACAACGACGGACACAAGGACGTCTTCTCTGGCGGAGCATACGACGGCGTGCACGTTAAGCACATCGACGCGGAGGGTTCAGCAAGCGATATGGACCTTGCTAATGGTTCCATGTTCATGCAAGCGTGCAACTTTGCCGACATTGACAACGACGGCCAGCTCGATGCTTTCGGTTGCCACGACGATGCACTGTCTCGCATGTGGAAGGGCAACGGTAGCGACTTGGACATCGATGCCACGCTCATTGATTTGACCGACTACGACTTCTCCGACTATCCAAACACGGACCACAGCGGAAACTACGGGACCGTTTTCAGTGATTTCGACAACGATGGAGACGTTGATTTGGTCATCGCCAAATGCCGCCAGTTTGTGAACGACCCCTTCGATCCTCGTCGCGTAAATCAAATCTGGATGAATAACGGCGACGGCACGTGGACAGAGGTGGCTGAAGAACGCGGTTTGGTTTTGAATGAGCAGAGCTGGACTGTGGATTTTGCAGATTACGACAACGACGGTGACTTTGACTGCTTCTTGACCAACCACTCAACAACCATGACTTTGTTGGAGAACGATGGCAATGGTTATTTCGAAGATGTCACTGTTGCTGCAGGACTCGACTTCAGTGGCTTTGCTTTGCAGGCGAAAATGGCGGATTTCGACAACGATGGATTTGTCGACGTCTTGGTTGCCGGTGGCGTACACCGCTACTACCGCAACAACGGTGATGGCACCTTTACGCAGGAGGCTGCGTTCAACGCTGGCGACACCATGCACAGCTTTGCCATCGGCGATGTGAACCGTGATGGATCCATTGACGTTTACGCGAGCTATGGTAACGGTTACAACTCACCGGATAACGGCAACGACGACATCCTCTGGTTGAATGATGGCAACGACAACCACTGGATTGCTTTCGACCTCGAGGGCATTGTTTCGAACAAAGACGCTGTCGGTACGAAAGTGGTGTTGACAGGGGACTTTGGCACCATGATCCGAGAGGTGCGTGCTGGTGAGAGCTACGGCATCACCAACACCTTCGCTTGCATGTTTGGCTTGGGTGCGCACGAGGTGGTGGAAACAGCGACCATCAAGTGGCCCAGCGGCATGGAGACGACCATTGAGAACCCTGCCATTGACCAATACCACAATTTCTTGGAGGCGCCGTGCATGACGGACGTTGCCTTGACTGTGCCGGCTGAATTGACGCTGTGCCCGGGTGAAACATTGGAATTGAGTGTTGACGGCATGTTTGAGACGTACGCTTGGTCAACGGGTGAAAGCACGTCAAGCATCGAGGTTGGCAACGCAGGATTGTACAGCGTGGTGGTTTACGATGCAAATGGTTGTGCAGCCATCTCGGAATCGATTACAGTGGACGTAATTACCGCTCAAGCACCGGAGGTGCAGGTGGTCGGTGAATTGACATTCTGCGAAGGCAATGCAGTCGAGTTCATTGGACCGAATGGAGCCGAGTGGAACTGGTCCAACGGTGAGACGACCCAGAGCATTTCCGTGACGGAATCAGGTACGTATTCACTGGTCCTTTTGGACGCTTGCGGCAACGACAACCCTTCGGAGGAGTTTGTGGTTGAGGTATTGGATGCACCGGATGCACCGGTGGTGACCGTTCCGGACGCAGTCAATGCCGATGAGGCATTCACCTTGACGTCGTCTTCTGCATCTACACGTTGGTACGACGATGAGTTTGCGATTGATCCGCTCTTCATCGGGGAGGCCTACGAAACCTCATTGTCAACGACGACAACCCTTTGGGTAGAGGACCTGAATGATTCAGGTTTGGTAGAAGGCAACGGCGGCCGCATGGAAATGGGCCAAGGCCAATACCACGACAACAGCGTGCGCTGGTTGCTTTTTGATGCGTACGAAGACCTGGTCATTCACACGGTGGATGTATACGCCAACGGCGGAGGTGAGCGTGAAATCGGTGTCATTGATGCCGGTGGCAATGTCCTGGCCTCGGGTGTATATGACTTGGTGGACGGTGTTAACACCTTGACGCTCGACTTTGAAGTGCCTGCAGGAACAGGTTATGGTCTGCGTTCTTTTGCTGACGATCCTCAGCTTTGGCGAGACGGACCCGGCACGGACATGGCTTATCCTTATGAATTGGGAGCGTTGGGCGCCATTACACAAAGCACAGCTGGTGGCAACAATGCAACCAACTACTACTATTTCTTCTACAATTGGGTGGTACAAACACCGTTTGAAGGATGTCCTTCAGACCGTGTGCCGGTAACCATCACGGTGGTAGGGATGGACGAGGCCACGGCTGCACTTCAGGCAATTTACCCCAACCCAACAAACGGTCAAATCCAGCTCACCACTACAGAAGCGTTTGCCGCTGCTGAATGGAGCTTGATCAATGCATTGGGTCAGCAGGTCGCATCAGGCCAGTTGAACGGCACGGTCTCCACCTTGAACTTCACGGATCAGGCCACAGGCCAATACATGCTGCAATTGCGAAATGACAGCAATGTGAATACTGTTCAACTGATCATTGAATAAGGATTCCCACCAGAACTTCAGAAACGGCGGCTTCGGCTGCCGTTTTTTTTTGCCCAAGTTTAAAGGTCAACAACGAAGCAGCCGTACACCTGATGGAGTGCGTCCAGAAGTGCTGGCGCCACGGAAGTGCGCACGGCGAGCTGTACCTGGCACTCATGGGTAAATGTTTGCTCTACGACCCGAGCGCCGAATTTATCGGAGAGGCTAAGAACCGTACCTAGGAGGTCATAGGGACATTGGACGACAAACTCATCTTCTACAAATCGTTCAATGAGATCACCGGCTTCAAGGGCCATGGCCGTCGCTGTTTTGTAGGCATCGATGAGTCCGCCAACGCCCAATTTTGTTCCTCCGAAGTAACGAACGACGACTCCGAGGCATTGGGTGACTTCCTTTGATTTCATGGCGCCTAGTATGGGTGGTCCGGCGCTGTTCGCCGGTTCGCCGTCGTCTGAAGTACGCCAATTGGCTCCATCTGGTCCTAGGCGGTAGGCATAGGCGTGGTGCCGTGCGCCGTGGTGCTTTTTGCGCAATGCATCGAGGTGGGCCTTGACTTCGTCAACCGAGGAGATGGGAAAGACGTACCCGTAATGCTTGGATCCTTTGACCTTGTACATGGCCTCTGAGGGAGCTTTCAACGTCTGAAAAACGTCGGGCTTCTCCATCATGGCTGGTATTCTGGAATGAGCTTTGAAAGCAAGTCAATGGCCGCTTGGTGGTTGCCCTTGTCGCTTGAGAGTTCGGCAAGTTGAGCAAGGTGCTCATCCGTGAGGGTGCCGGGCGTTTCAGCGCGCATAATTTTTTCATGGTGCGTCGGAAGCAACGCCTCGTGTTGAGACAGCAATTCCTCGTGCAATTTCTCTCCAGGCCGAAGACCGGTGATGACAACTTCGATGCCTTTATCCACCTCAAGTCCGGCGAGGGCAATCATTTTGTGGGCTAAATCGAGGATGCGCACAGATTCGCCCATATCGAACACAAAGACGTTGTTTTTTTCGCCGAGTGCAGAGGCCTCCAAAACAAGTGAGACCGCCTCGGGTATGGTCATGAAATACCGGGTGACTTCAGCGTCTGTAACTGTAATGGGGCCGCCTCGTTCGATTTGCTGCCGAAAGAGGGGGATGACCGAGCCATTGCTACCCAGAACGTTGCCAAACCGGGTTATGACCGTGTGGATATTGGCTTTTGACCCTTCATGCAGCACAAGAAGTTCCGCTAGGCGTTTGGTGCATCCCATGACGCTGGTCGGGTTGACCGCTTTGTCCGTTGAAATCATGACAAAACGCGCACATCCCGAGGCAATGGCTGCCTGTAAGGTGCGTTGGGTGCCTAGCACATTGGTTTCGAACGCTTGCCAAGGCTGTTTTTCCATCAACGGCACATGCTTGTAGGCGGCTGCGTGGAAAACAACGTCTGGCTGAAAGCCGATCAGGGTTTCTTTGAGCTGTTCGCCGTCTCGGATATCGCCCACTTGGAGATCGACCGCGTCTTGGCTGCCGGTGCGGGTCAGCTCCACATGCAAATCATGCAGCGGTGTCTCGGCTTGGTCAATGGCCAAAACCGCAGATGGTTTTTGAACCAACACTTGCCGAACGATTTCAGAGCCGATGGATCCCGCTGCGCCGGTGATGCAAACACGCTTTCCGGTAATGCTCTGAGCCGCGGCTTCCGCAGAGAGAGCAATGGGCTTACGCCCCAATAAGTCCTCGATGTGGAGTTCTTGGATTTGCCCCACGGATAGTTCACCGTTGATCCATTTATCCACTGGGGGAACATCCAACGGACGAACACCGTGTCGAAGCGCCATGTCCACCATTTGCCTTCGCCGTTCGCTGTCCAAGTTTTGGATGCTCAGAATGACCCGGTCCACTCGTCCTCGCTGGAAAAGGCGCTCAGCTTCGCTCGCGTTGTATACATCTACGCCCTCCAGTTTTTTGCCCACCTTGCTTTTGTCGTCATCGATGAACGCAATGACGCGCATGCTCGAATCGCCCAGTTCGCGGTCAATGGTGTGTTTGGCGATCAGGCCTGCCTCGCCCGCACCGAAGATGGCCACTTGCGTTTGTACTCCGGGCAACCTGCGATTGTAGACGTACAGCCATTTGACGAACCATCGGCTAGAAATCATAGCGCCGGTGGCAATCAACCATTCAATTCCCAGAATGGAAAAGGGTATGAGGTAAGCACCGGTTCCTTGGAGCGCCCATGCAAAATTGGCAACTGCAAGGACGAGGGTGCCTATGAGGTTGGAGACGAGCAAGCGGCGTGCATCTGCCAACCCCGTGTGCCGAATGATGCCTGCGTAGGTTCGAAAGGCCATTGCACACCCCAATCGGACCGCGAGAAAAATCGGTAAGAAATGGAGCCAGACCTCCCACTCGTTTGCGGGAATGGCGAATTCAAAGCGCAAAAGCGCTGCACCGTAAAGCGCAGTGACTGCGATGAAAAGATCAATCCCTGTAACGATCCAACGAGGCGCATGGGATTGGGGCAACAGCTGCTTAAGCATGGTCATGTGATCACCCTTCGAAGCAAAGGGATAGAATGAATGCGCGTGTTTTCAAGGATTCCAACGGTGCCGAGTAACGGCTATCGTCTTGAATCAGGATGTTGCGGTTGCCCAATTCAAACTTCCCCTCAATGCTGAATTTGAAGAAGGGCAGAAAAATATCCACGCCTGCGCCGAGATCAATGGAACTGTTTCCCGATTCCAATCGCAAGATGAAATCACTTGCGAGCTGTTGGTTCGTCTCTTCTTGGGATTGCATGTCCTTACTGAACTTTCCACCAAGCAGTGCGTACGCTGCAAAATTTCCGACCCGGTCGGTTCGAAGTTTGACGAGCAATGGGAAATTGAGGTACACGGATTCCGTCCTGCGGACTTTGAGGTTCGTTTCCCCTTCGTCTTCAAATCGGTATTCCAACGAGCGGTCTTGAAACGACAATCCGGGCAAAAATCGCAGATGAAAGTTTTTCGTGGCGTCCCAGGACGCGACAAGTGCCAGATCGAATCCCGCTTGAGGTTGGTTTACAATGGCTTGCAGGCTATCAGCGAAACTGAAATCTGGGGCCAATGCGAGGTTGAAATCAGAACGGTTACCCGACAATGAAAAACCGAAGTGGTATTTTTTCGTGTCAAACGCCGCGAGGTTCTTACGTCCTTGCTGCGCGTGCAACGTACCGGACCACAACAGGAGAGCGGCCAGTGCGGCTATCCATGATTTGCCCGGAAAAAGGGCAGGAGTGAGGCGGGCGATGCTCATAGTTCTGGGTACAAGGTAAAACTACAAACGGAAAAACGAAGGGGGTATTTCCTTCACGGTGCTTGATTCCAAATGCGTGGCATCAGCCAAGAAAAGACGGCGCTGAGCAATGCGCCGGAAAAAATCCAGACCATCAATACGGTGCCCATGAAAAACACGGGTGAGAAGAAGACTTCAATATTCGCTGCTTGTTGAGTAAATATTTCATCGGGACTCATGGCTGCCATGGTGGGATTGGTGTCCTTCATGGTTTGCAATTGTTCAGCGTCTTCAACGAACGCTTGAAGCATTTCCAATTGCTCTTGCTTGCGCAATTCGATGGTTTCGGGAACGATGGCATAGTACCACGATCCCATCACAATGGACAAGATCAAGCTGTACAATAGGGTCGTTCTCGCAGCGGGTTTCCATCGTGAGAAGAACCCTTCGATTTCTCGATGTGCATACCCCGCATACGCAGCAATGCCCGTCACAAAAGCGAGGTTGATGAACAGCCCCACCTGATTGGATTGTTCCCACGTCCATGACCCAAGGCCATAGAGTTTCACGAGAAGCCATCCAGCCAAGCCGGCGACAAATGCGAGGCGGATTTTAGCCATTCATGGAGGATAGGAACTCCTCGTTGCTTCGCGTCTGCTCCATGCGTTCCTTCATGAATTCCATGGCTTCGATGGGATTCATATCCGCAAGGTGCTTGCGCAAGATCCAAATTCGCTGCAAGGTCTCTTTGTCCAAAAGCAGGTCTTCTCGACGGGTTCCGGATGTGAGGATGTCAATGGCGGGGAAAATGCGGCGGTTCGAAATGCGGCGGTCCAGCTGAAGCTCCATGTTACCGGTGCCCTTGAATTCTTCGAAAATGACCTCGTCCATTTTGGAGCCAGTTTCTGTTAATGCGGTTGCGATGATGGACAGGGAGCCTCCGTTTTCGATGTTGCGGGCCGCACCAAAGAAGCGCTTGGGCTTTTGCAAGGCGTTGGCTTCGACACCACCACTCAAAATCTTTCCTGAACTTGGGGAAACCGTGTTGTAGGCGCGCGCCAATCGCGTGATTGAGTCCAACAGGATGCACACGTCGTGGCCGCACTCTACCATCCGCTTGGCTTTCTCCAAAACGAGATTGGCGATGCGCACGTGGCGGTCTGCTGGTTCGTCAAACGTTGAAGCGATGACCTCAGCGTTGACACTCCTTTTCATGTCGGTTACTTCCTCCGGACGTTCATCGATGAGCAAGATCAACAGGTACACCTCCGGATGATTCAAGGCAATGGCATTGGCCACATCTTTCAACAGGGTGGTTTTACCCGTTTTCGGTTGAGACACCAACATGCCGCGCTGCCCTTTGCCCACTGGTGCAAACAAGTCCATCAACCGTGTGCTGATGTTACCGCCTCGCGTACTCAAGTTGAAACGCTCTTGAGGGAACAAGGGTGTCAAGAATTTGAAGGGGATGCGGTCGCGGACCCATTCAGGGGAGCGGCCGTTGATGCTCATGACGTCAATCAGAGGATAGAATTTTTCCCCGATTCGCGGTGGGCGAACTTTTGCAATGACCGTGTCACCCGTTTGCAGTGAAAACTGCTTGATTTGCCGGGATGTCACGTAGACATCGTCTGGCGAATTCAGGTAATTATAATCTGCGGAACGCAGGAATCCGTAGCCTTCCTGTTGGATTTCGAGCACACCTTCAGCCGTGACTATGCCGTCAAAATTGAACCCGTGTTCTTCGGGCTCGCTGAGGAATTTATCTCGGTTGTTGCGGCGGTCGTTGTTGCGGCGGTCGTTGCGTCGGTCGTTGTTGCGGTCTCCGCGGTCTCCGCGGTCTCCGCGGTCTCCTCGATCTCCGCGGTCGCCTCGATCTCCGCGGTCGCCCCGGTTATTGCGTTCACCGCGATCACTGCGGCTATTGCGTCTGTCGTTGTTCCGATCACTGCCGCGGTCGTTGTTCCTGCGGTCTGAAGACTTGTCGTTTGCCTCCTTGGTGGAGTCGGTTGCCTTACTTTCCGATGTTGACTCTTTTTCTGAAGCTTTGCTCCGCGCGCGACGCTCCCGAATGGCATCCCCGGGTTTGCGCTCTTTTTTGTCTTCGCCTTTGCCTTCGGCATCGCCCGAAGTTCGCTTGGACTTGCTTTTTGAATCTGCTCCTTGAGCTGCTTTTGGCTTGCTCTCCTTATCGCCTTCTGTCCCTTCGGATTTTTTCTGGCGGGTTGTGCGCTGAGGCTTTGCCGCGTCTCCTTCTTTTTTTGCCGTTGGTGCTGCCTTTTTAGTAGCAGATGGCTGCAATGCTTGCTCGTCTAATATGCTGTAAACGAGGTCCTGCTTTTTGAGTTTTTCCGCGCGGGCAACTCCCAGTTTTTTCGCGATTTCCTTCAATTCAGGAACTTTTTTCGCGTTCAGTTCGATGATATCGTACATCCAGTTCGGATAGGTGTGTAATCTTGTTAGGTGTATCTAAACGTTGAGCGGTTCCTGCTTCCAGATTGGAAAGCGGTGTCAGAAAGTGAATAAGGGAAAAAATACCGTGTCAAAACCACGGTCACGTTGCCTGCTCCTTGAGTAGTACGTTACAAGTATACGCAATTATTCTTGGTTCGAGCGCTTTCGCACCCGATCCCCCAGTTCGACCACGCGAACATTCGTCAAGCTTCCGGCAGTCATGTCGAACTTTATCATGGTGCGTTTTCGATGAAATCCGTGCACACCCGCTGCTCCTGGATTGAGGTAGAGACCACCGAAACTGGGGTCACTTTGAATTTTCAGCAAATGGCTGTGCCCGCAAATGAAGAAGTTTGGACGATGAGTATCTAGTAATTGCCGAATCCCTTTCGCATAACGGCCGGGTCTTCCTCCGATGTGGGTCATGCTAAAGCGAAGGCCTTGAATTTCCCAGTGGAGAAATTCGGACGTTTCTGCTCGTATGAGATGATCGTCGATGTTGCCGAATACCACACGGACAGTGGGTGCAATCCGGTGCATTTCGTCGAGAATTTTCAATGAACCTAAATCGCCGGCATGCCAAATTTCATCGCAATCCGAAAGGTGATGCGTCATGCGGTCGTCCCAATGGCTGTGGGTGTCCGATAACAAACCGATGTGAATCGTGGCTTTCGGCATGGCGTTTGGTTAGGTGCAAGGAAGCGTATTTTCGACACATGCACAACCAACTTGATCCCCTTAGTCCCCCATTCCTTCCTTGGAGGAAAATGTTTGTTCGATTGGGGGTTTTAATGTGTGCACTGGCTGGATTTGGTGGCGTTGCGATCGGACAGGGAAAAGTTCCAAAGAAGGCGCAGAAACGACTGGATCATGCGGTAGATCAATACATGAAACGCGAAGTACAAGTGGCCGCCGAATCCGTTGCAGAGGCGTTGGCCATCTACCCAGATTATCCCGATGCTTGGATGTTGCAAAGCCAATTGCTCGAAGGGCAGAAGGATTGGAGTGGAGCGGCACAGGCACTGGCGAAGGCGGTTTCGCTCAATCCGGAATGGGTGCGAAAATGGAGGGACCGGTTGGTGAAGCTGTACTTCAATGCAGGTGAGTATGCTGAGGCCAATGCATGGGTTCAAGAGGTGATGTGCTCAGACACGTTGCTTGATGCGAGCGTTCGGTTTGCATTTGAGGCGGTGAACAACCCCGTTGATTTGGAACTCTCGCCTCTGCTGGGTGACATCAACAGTGACGCACCCGAGTATTACCCTGCGCTTTTTGCCTCAGGGGATCGCATGATTTTTACGCGTCAGTTGGGCGGGGATGCAAGGATGACAGGCCAAGAGGACTTCTTTGAGGCGGCGCTCTCTGCGGATGGAATGTGGAATGTTGTTCGGACCTTGGCTGAGATCAACACCCCTGGGAACGAAGGGGCTCCCACGGTGAGGGGGGACGGAAGGCAGTTGATTTTCACGGCATGCGCTGGACTCAATGGGAGCTATGGCCGAAGGAGCGGCGAGGGATCTTGCGATTTGTTTGTGTCTGAATACGACGTTCCGAATGGGAAATTTCGACCGGATGAGAACTTAGAGGCAGTCAATAGCCGGGCCTGGGAGAGTCAGCCATCCTTGAGTGCTGACGGCCGTTGGTTGTTTTTTGTCCGGGCTTACCGCAACCAACGAGGGGAGGTGGTTCAGGACATTTACCAATCGGAGAATTTAGGTGATGAAGGGTGGAGCCGGCCTTCTCGGCTTCCTGCCCAAATCAACACGCCAGGCAAGGAAGAGAATCCCGTCCTGCACAGTGACGGCAAGACCCTGTACTTCGCTTCAGATGGCCACGTGGGCATGGGCGGTTTGGACCTTTACGTGTCGAGGCGGCAACCCGACGGGTCGTGGTCACAAGCCGAGAACTTAGGTTACCCTATCAATTCACAAGCGGATGAAAACAGCTTGCAGGTGTTCCCGGATGGCCGTACCGCTCTCTTTGCAACGGATCGAAATGACGCCGGTAACCTCGATTTGTGGCAGTTCAAGCTTCCGGTAGAAGCATCCGCAGAGTCCGTGGCATTGTGGCGAGGGAAAGTCGTGGATGCGGAGACCAAGCAGCCCATTGAGGCTACTGTACAAGTACTGGACGAGAAAGGTGCCGCCATCGGCGCCCAGCGCAGCTCTGGCATAGACGGTGCATTTACGTTGGCGTTTCCGTCTACTGCTCCTGTCTTTTTGCAGATTGAAGAGGATGGGTATGGATTCTACTCGGAAACGCTTCAACCCACGGATGATCAGGATCCATTTGTAACCATTTACCTGCAACCACTGAAGGTGGGTACGGTTCTGGTTTTGAATGACGTGAGGTTCGAACGGTCGTCTTCTGAACTTGATGCGACGTTTCAACCGGATTTAGTGCAATTGGCACGGACGCTTTCGAATTCCGATGTTCGGATCCGAATCGCAGGCCATACGGATGACGAGGGCAGCAAAGAGCGCAACCAAATCCTGAGTGAGGCGCGTGCTGAGTCCGTAGCTAAATACCTACGGGGCTTGGGGATTGCCGAAGACAGAATGGAAACGGTGGGCTACGGTATGAGCAAGCCAGTTGCCACCAATTTGACCGCGGAGGGTCGTGCCCTCAACCGCAGAACAGAAATCGAGGTCATTCAGTGAAATTCCACCGCCAGGAAACCCATGCTGCACGCCCCGGGGCAGGATTGAAGTAGCGCCCACCAAATGCATTGGTTTGTGCCCATCCCGAATACGACTGGTTCAAGGCGTTCCTCACGCCCAATTGCACTGCGTGCCGGTGATCCGACCAGCCCACGTGCACGTTCAACCGGTGGTGGTCATCCGCCCAGTCATCGAGGTAGTTGTGCAGTTTGATGCGGCCTATCCACTGGTGGGCCCACCCCAGATCCCAATGCCTCCATCGCAAAACCCCGTCTGTGCCGCCAGCTTGTTGAGGCGTACCGGGAAGCACTTCGGCATAGGGTTCGAAAGACTGGCGGTTCCAATTGGCCCACAATCGAATGCGTATGCTCAATGACTCCCTCGGTTGGACATCCCATTGCAATGACCCTTCGACACCGGTCATTTGAAGTCCGTCGATGTTGTCCATGTAGATACCGTCTGCAGGCCCAGGAACTTGCGCAATGGCTTGACTCACGCGCTGGTGGTAGGCCTGAACGATTCCATCCCAACGGCTCTGCTCACCTAATCGAATCCAGCGGGCGCCGAATTCAACAGCATTCGCCTCTTCAGGTTGCAGCTGATAAGGCTGGTAACCTTCGGGGTCCACGAGTTCGAACGAAGTGGGGTGGCTGCCCCCATTTCCCCATTGGATGAACGCACGCCACTCAGGTCGCCATTGGTAACTCAATTGAAAAAACGGCAGGGGATCCACTACACGGTAAGACTCTGCATAGGTGGCCATGCTGTCTGCTATGACCCTTCTTTCGCCTTGGGAATTCCGATTCATATGCTCAGCGGCCAATTGCACATCCAGCTGCCACATCTCATCCCACTCCAAGCGTGCGCCAAGCGATGCCCAGTGGCTCTGCGTCGAAAAGTCGATGGCATAGCGGGTGCTGGCCGGAGAATAGTCATTGTCGCGTTCTTGCAGGTGCAAGGACTCGTAGCGAGCGATGATGGATTGGTCCAAGGTCACCTTACCTCGTTCTCCCAATGCCTTACTGTGTGCATTCCACCAACGAACGGAAAGAAATTGTTCGGATTCATCTTTCACGCCATTGAAGAACGGGGATGTGCCGAAAGGATTGAATTTATCAGAGACCTGACCGTACAGCCAGGTGCCTGATTCGCGGTTGCCCCTTTGAATCTCCCTGCTCCAGCCCAACCACGTTCGTTGCCGTTGAACTTTGGCATCGTAAGACGCACCGGGCGCTGTCGTAGGATCAAATGCAGCCGAGGCGGCATTCAATGAGCCAGACAGGCCCCATTCTGCATTCATCCAACCGAGCCAAATGTGGCTGTTGGACTCCGGCTGTGCGGATTGGAGGGCGTGCAGCTCCACTTGGTTCCTCTGATTGTATTCTTGGTCTCGGTATCCGGGGGCATCGTTCCACATCATCCGGACATGGATGGCTGAGCGCTTTTTCCGGTTGAGCAGTTGGGTGTGGGAAAAACCAGCTTCTTGGCTCCAGTCCATGGACGACCCTTGGCCAGGACTTTGTAAAATCGCGTACCCATTCGTTCGGTTTTTGAGTCGGTGAAAATCCGGTAGACTACTCCCGAGAAGTGCCCCGCCATAGGCGTTGCCGTAGAGGGCACCTACGGGACCTTTGACCACTTCCAATGCCTGCATGGCTTGGGGGTTCCACAGCTCAAGAGGGCTGTTCCCACTGGCATTGGTCAACACAAAGCCATCCATGAGCATCAGAATATTCCGCACCCCGAATGGGGAACGCAACCCGCTGCTGCGGATTTGAAGCCGTCGAGACCCTCCCAAACCACGGGTTTCCATGAATACGCCGGGAATGGAATTCAGAGCATCTTGGAGGTCAGGTGAATGTCCATTTTGGAGCTTCGTTGCGGGTAAAAGCTGCATGTTTCCCGCTGCCTTGGAAGCGGGAGTGGGTATGCGCAAGGCGCGCACCTCCGCTTCTGCGATGGTCGTGGTGTCAAGTTGAGTGGCCTGTGTTTGCTGGCCCCAAGCCGAGCACATAAGGGCCATACCCGCGACACTCAAGGCCGCAACCTTGTGAAGTAATGTCATTCGCCTTGGACCACTTGAAAGGTGGTGGTGCGCATCCCTTTTGCATGATCCAAACGAATGAAGTACGACCCGGTCGGCCACTCAGAGGTTTCCAACTGCAAGAAGGCGTCGTTGATTGTGCCTCGTGCAATGGTTTGGCCCGAGAAGGAGAAAACCGTGAATTCGGCGCCCTGGAGGTTACCGTCCCAATCAAATCGAATGGACTCTGAACACGGGTTGGGGTAGGCGACTGCCTGGAGGTACTCCGGGCCTTCGACCGATGAAGCAAAGGCCTCATTCCGGAATTCTTTGATGATGTTTGGTCCGTTCCCTGGGTAAGAGGTGCCATTGAACGCTACATACACAGAGCCGGTGTACGGATTAATGGCTACGTCTCGAATGCGTTGGTTGAAGCTGGAAAAATACTGGTCTTCACTGGTGATGCTCAGGCCATCCTCAGAGAGGTGAAGCACACTGAGGCGTTCGTACTGTGCCCCCAAACCACCCAAAACAGAAAGCAGTACACTATGCTGCCACTCCGGGATGGCTTCGTGGTTGTAGTACTCGATGCCATTCACAGCAATGCAGGGTGTCCACGCCTTGATGGGCTCCACCACATCATTTTCTTCGCAGAAATTCTGTTCGGAGGCCGTGTTGCAGTAGCCTTCAACTTGCGGCCAGCCGTAATTTCCACCGGCCTCGATGATGTTGAACTCATCGTTGGAATTTTGACCGTGTTCTGAAGCGTAGATGATGCCGTTTGGTCCCAGCGCGAGGCCCTGGCTGTTACGATTTCCAAAGGTGTAGATGTAGCTGTCTGGAAAGGGGTTGTCAGCTGGAATGGAGCCATCTAAATTCAAGCGAAGGGTCTTTCCCTGAAGCGAATTCAGCGATTGGGAGAGGGAGGAAGCCCCGACATCACCAGCGGTCATCAGCAAAGTGTTGTCGGGCAATACCAGCAGTCGGCTGCCGTTGTGGATGCCGCCTGCATCGAGGGTTAAGAGGATTTCCTCGTTGACCAATTCGGTGCCATCCCAATCGAATACACTGAGGTACTCTTGGCCATTCCAAGACGATCCTGCACAGTAAACGACAAAAACTTTGGGCGTGGTTTCCCAATCCGGGTGCATGGCCATGCCGAGCATCCCGGGCTCACCATTCCCGCCGTTCATTACATTTTTTTCTAAAACGGTCGTGTAATCACCTGTTGCCGGATCAATTCGCAGGACTTCCCCTTTGCGCGAAGTCATCCAAAGGTGGTCATCTGGCCCCCACAAAATTTCCCAAGGCAATTGCATGCCCGTGACGAGATCGTATTCGGTCAACGTAGTGGAGCCAATTTCCCAAGTTGGTTGGGCCGTTGCTGCGACTGATGCTGCAGTGATCGCGCCGAGAAGGATGGATTTCAATTTCATGCCCGTAAATTAAGGCATTCAGAAAGCATCTATTCCTTTTCCATGCACCGATTATTCACCTCCATGCTATTTTTGAGTTTAGCGCTGACATTGACGACGGTATCCCTGGCCCAAGCGCCTGATTGGATGTTTGCGCTCGAAGGGGCCTACGTAGGAAGGATGGAGGTGAAACCCCTCAATGGCAATTCCGAGTTGGTGACAGTCGATGCAAGGCTGGACGGCAAGCGCAGCGGTTCGGAAGACGGTTTTGTCTTGCAATTGTCCCGGGAAACGCCGGAGGGCATTGAGAAAGAAGCCCAAATGTGGTCATGGAACTCCCAAGAGGAGCTCTTGGATATCACTGCGATCCGAGAGGGTCAACGCATCGAGAATCAGTGGTTTGCGTCGCAAAACGGTCCAGCGGTGCTGTTGACCCGTGGCGGCAGCGTCGGTGGCCAAGCGGCCATAGAACGGTTGCGCCTTGAACGTCTGCCCGGTCAATTGCGCTTGACGAAACAGTACAACATTGGCGACGGTGAGTGGACGCTGTTGTGGCGGTACGTTCTCGACGACTTCGTCGCCGAAGATTAAGTTGAGGTTATTACTTTGATTGCACCACGGGGCGGGCATCAAACGCTGCTGCACCCCACGCTTTGATGGCAACGCCCCCTGCTGGTAACTGTTCCAATGAGCCCAGCAAAGGAGCCAAGGGAGCACCTGTATCCATGTGCAATTCGAACGGTTGTCCCGTAGTGTTGATCAAAACCCATGTGTTTTCCCCGAGGTAGTTGCGGTGAATGGCTAACAGTCCGGGTGCGATCTCAGAATAGTGCGTCTGTCCATAGAGCAGGCTCATGCGTTGGTTGCGCAGGTCAATCCAGTTTTTGGTCCACTGGTGAATCCATTGCTCTTCGGTGTTCCAACCATCAAAGCGCATCATGCGTCGGTTATCGGGGTCGTTGCCACCGACATCGGCAATTTCATCGCCATAGTAAATGCATGGAATGCCGGGGGAGGACATGAGGAAGGCCATAAGCCAACTCATTTTCCGGTACCCCACGTTTCCATTGTGTTGGATATCGCGCGTCCATCCAGCGAGTTTGGTGTCCTCAGCCGGATCCAGGGCGCCATCAGCCAACGAGGTGAAGCGCGGCCGATCTTGGTTGCCGGTGATGTTTCCCATGAGGTGATGGGCGCCGTAGGTGTTGATGCTCTGATTGGCAACGTCAATCAATGCGGTGACATCGGCTGAATCGGCCGTAAAGGCCGCAACCAACGCGTCGTAAAGGTTGAAATCGAACTGTGCGTCGAGCATGCCATTGGAGAGGTAGCCGTTGATGAGTTGGGGTGAGCCGTAGGTTTCACCAATTTGGAATACGGGCGTCCGTTGCTCTCCGCGGACCTTTTTGGTCAGTGTGCGCCAAAATACTTCAGGGATGTGCTTGGTTGCATCGTGCCGGAATCCATCGATCTCCGTGTGGGTGATCCACCAGGCGGCGCTGTCGGTCATGGTGTTGTACACCTCGGGCCGTTCAAGGTCCAATGTGGGCATGAAGGTGTCGAACCAAGTGGTCAACCGCTGTTCGTCCCACAGTTGGGTGTTCATGGTGCCATCCGGCAAGTACAAGTCGGTCACCCAATCGGGGTGCTTTTGGTAAATCGGGTGCTCTTGATGAACGTGATTGGCGACGTAGTCGACCAATACATTTTGGCCGTTGTTGTGGGCGGCATCCACCAAGTCGTTGAAGTCATCCAGGGTGCCAAACCGACGGTCAATTCCGGTCGATGATATGGGCCAGTAACCATGGTAGCCGCTGAACTTACTGGTCACGTCTGTCGAAGGGTCCGACCAATACCCCCACGCTTCGTCCGGATTGGGGGTGATAGGGCTGACCCAAACGGTATTCGCACCCAGGTCGTGTATGTAACCCAAGTGGTTCTCAATACCTTTTAAATCGCCGCCCTGGTGGTTGGCCTGAGGCAAAACTCCAGGATCGTTGCACCTCCAATCGTTTCCGGAGTCTCCATTGCTGAAGCGGTCGACCATGAGGAAGTACATGACCATGCTGTGCCAATCGTGTCGGTTCAAATCTGCCGTTTGCTGCACGGGTTCGCCCATTGCGAGGGGAACGAGCGCTTCCTGGCTTTTCGATGCTTCGTTGGCCGTCCACATACGAATATGGGACCGAGGCATGCCGTAGGATGCTGCGGGAATTCCGATGGTGAAAAAGCCATTCGAATCCGCCTGTCCAAAGGCATAGATTTCATTGTTCCACCAGGCGTAGAAATGCGAATCTGGAGCACTTTGTCCGATGAATGCAGCAGCAGTCTGAACCCCTTCTGATGAAGTTGATGGCACATAATCCAGCATCAAGTCCAAGGGCTGAACATCTGCTCCCACCTCGAGAATGGAATTGAAACCGCCGAAGCCATTGGACACCTGACGTGGATTGGCCGGGTCGGGTTGTTCGACGCCATCGATGACAAATTGATAAGGATGGACGCCTCGATCGAGCCAAATGTCGGTTTTGAAGTATCCCCAGTCTCCATCCAGTGCAACGGGATTTGCCTGCCAATTGGTGAATCCGCCGATGACGGAGACCTCTTCGTACGGGATGAACGACATCAATTGCAGGGTGACCAATTCCTTCGTCGTCTTGAACACAGGGACTTCAAAATGCGCACCTTCACTCCAAAATTGCAAGAATCCTACCTGGCGTTTGGGTTGGCGAGTCAGCTGAACCACTCGGTCATCGCCGGTGCCCTCGATGGGCAGTAAACGGCCGTCTTCCCACTTGACGGAGTCAATGGCCTCTGCGAGGTGTGCGAAGTCACTGAGGTATACCAAGGTGGTATCGTGCTTCAATTGAATCGGAACGAGCGGCTTCAAGGCAAATTCAGGCTCATGTGAAGTGCTGCAGCCGACAGCCAGTAGGGCTGTCGAACAAGCAAAAAGCCATGCGCGAACATGGCTTTTGCAGATTTTTATTGGTGTATTCATCAGTAGTCGATGGGGATCATTCACAATCCAAAAGCGAAATGATTTCAAACGGAGGAGGCCCTGGAGGGTAGGTAAATCCTTCGCGCACGATGTAATACCAGATTTCTGACAGTGATTGCCCTTCCGCTAGAATGCTGGAAAACAGATCCTCTGGAATCATGGTGGTGCGGAACTTACCGTCTCCCATGGAGATCAATTTTAGCTCGGGGTAGGAGAAAACATCGCTTTCAGCGGCGTATTCATAGCTGGTGAATGCATCGACCTTACCGAGCAGGTAGATGTAGCAATCGTCATCGCTCATGCCTTGAAGGCCCTCGTAGAGGACTTCCTTCGTGTTGTCATAGGTGATGGTCACAAAGTCGTCCGGTTCTCGCAATTCCGGGAACACGCAAATGCGTGCTGCACAGAGCTGAGGAATGATGTCCACGTGCAAGTCTTCGGACTTGGCTTCAAAATTGAATCCATCGACGGGGCTGCCATTCTTCAGCTTGGCGAGGCAGGAAATTCCACGGGAAAACAGCTGAGGTCCGTCTACGCCGTAGTACTCAGTTGGTACAAACGTCATGGAATAAAGCTTGGGACCGACTTTCGTCAATTGCTGGTGATCTGCACTGTTGTCCCAGTCGCCGTTTCCGGCGGCGGGACTAGAAGGATCCCATGTCCACAAGTAAACCGTGGTGTCCGGATAGGCGTCGAGGATGGCGGAGAGGCCATTGTTCTGGATGCCGTCTTCACTTTGGTTCATGTCGATGAACAAGGTGATTTCAGAATTGGCATCCGTAGGGGACGGAAGAACGTAAGCCTTCTGCGCTACAGCAGCAGTTTGCAAGCATCCTACTGCCAAAAGGGAAAGGAGGAAATTCTTCATCAGTTCAAGCGATTGAATTCAAACGTGTAAATATTGGTGGCAGTTCCTCCGCAGTCGCGTCGGTATTCGATGGCCAAATCTTGGTCGAATTCGCGCACCATGCCGCCGAGGTTGTAGACCAGGGTGTCGTCGGTCGAGAACAACTCAAGGTAGGTAGGGTACAGGTCATCATCGAATCCCCATGTACCTCCTTCGCCGAAGTAGTTCTTGCCCATCTCCAAAGCAATGGAATAGGTGCGGTCGGCATTGAAAGTCAGCTGCAGCGGAGTGACATTCCCATCGATGTAGAAACTGCTGAGGTCGCGGGTCTCTTTGACGGGACTGTTCAGGTCTTGTTGGGTGAAGCTGCTCAACTCCCAAGTGCCGGTCATGCCAGCGACTTTGTCGAATGGCTCGCCCAATTCGCCAGTGGGTTCGGGCTTGCACGCGTTGAACGCAATGGCAACAAAGGCCAGCACGAGCGTTCCGTACAGTGAAATGTGGTTCATTTTTTTCTTCATTCGAAATGGGATTAGAGGCATCCGCCTTCTTCGTTCAACTCAAAGCCTTGGACAGTTGACTCCGTGTTGGAGAACTGCAAGGACATACCGGGGCAATCCCACGCCGCATCGCGGATGGTGATGTCTTCGCCCATGGCCCCGCGACGCAACAATTGGTCGGTCCAAAGCCCTTCGCATGCGGTTTCCTTTCTGAATTCGTCGCGTGCAGCATCGATGACTTCTTGTGCGGTGGCATCTTCGCTCAAGTCATTGTTTCCGCCTCCGAACGCACGGGCACGGATGGCATTGATGTCAGCAATGGCCGTGGTGAGGTTGGTGTTTTCTTCGCCGTAAGCCTCGGCACGGATTAGGTGCATGAGGGTCAAGTGCGCCAGTGGCACATTGAAATATTCCTTCTCATTGAATCGGTTGATGAGTGCTCGGGTACCGGCTGTCAGCCAGGCGGATCGTCCATCACCACCGCCCGAGAGGCTCATGAAGAAGGCAAAGTCATCGCTGAATGCCAACTGGGGAGACGGATTGTTGTCAGAGCGCAAGTTGTCACGGAACCAAGTGCTTCGGAAATCATTGGGCATACTCACAATTCCGAAAATGGTCTCGGGATTGATGACATCCGTTTCGAAGCGATCAAGGTCTTCGTCTAAGCCGTAGCGGCCGCTGTTGATGACGTCCGACGCGTAGGTGGCGGCTTGATTGTAATCGCCCATCAAGAAGTAGACCTGGGCGAGGTAAGCCCGTGCTGCGTCTTGCGTGGCATAAACTCCGTTCTCAACGGGGAGGTTCTCAGCGGCGAAGTTGAGGTCTTCAATGATCTGTGCATACACCTCGCCAACGCTCGCACGAGGCAGAGGGTCTTGACTTGGAGCTACGCGCAAAGGAACACCAGGATGGCTGTTGTCTGCGGTGTATCCGTAAGGCCGCGCAAACATCTTCACCGCGCCCCAATGGCAAATTGCTCGAATAAACCGAGCTTCTGCCTCGAGTCGTGTTTGCTCTGCAGGGTCCAGATTTTCGACAATTTCGAAATTCTTGATGACCACATTGGAGCGGTAAATGGCGTAGTAGAAATCCGTGTATATACCGCCGTTGATGCCGGTGAAGAAGGTGGTTTCGCGGTTGTAGACCGCAGTGAAGTCCAAGCTGTTGTCCGGTGCGCCAAAATTGGGGCCTCGCAACTCGTTGACAATCTGCACGCGGCCTCCGTAGAGGTTGGCGACCACATCGTAGTTGCTTACCAACAGGCGTTGGAGGTCTTCCGCATTTTGAATGGCATCCTCTGCAAGGATTACATCGCCTGGCTCAAATTCGAGCAGGTGGTCGCAAGAAGTCAATCCTGCTGCCAAACCAGCGAAGAGAAGGAATGATTTAAGGTTCATGGGATGGCAGATTAGAAGTTGGTGGAAATTGAGAGGGTGAAGGCACGTTCTTGAGGCGGAGTCAAGTAGGTGACGTTCGGACTCATGTTTCGGTCTTGAGCGTTTTCGAAGTCTCGAACAACCTCCGGATCAAGTCCTTGGAAGTTGGTGATGGTGAAAACGTTGGTGGCATTGAGCGCAATGCGGC
This sequence comes from uncultured Flavobacteriales bacterium, assembly GCA_938074325.1. GTDB lineage: Bacteria > Bacteroidota > Bacteroidia > Flavobacteriales_D > Sanyastnellaceae > UA16. The sequence continues at coordinate 122,639 of CALJFZ010000002.1, forward strand.
AGTTTTGCAAACCGCTGTCTTTCCCAAGCGGGACATTGTATCCCAATGTGAGGTTGCGCAAGCGCAAGTAGGACGCATCAAAGATGAACAAACTCGTGTTCCACCAAGGGAAACCGGATGGCAAGCTGTAAGTCGTCTCGTCCAAGGTCAAGCGCGGGTACGTGGCGATGTCGCCAGGTTGGCGCCAGCGATCCAATTTTTCGTCGCGCATGTTCCAACCAGTGACCACGCCGAGTTGGCGCTTGGCCGATGAATCGAAGATTTTCGCGCCAACGCTGAACGTCGCAAGGGCACTCAAGTCCCAATTGCCATAGCGGAAGGTGTTGTTCATGCCACCAATCAAATCGGGCAAGCCATCACCGACGTACTTGCGGATGTCGTTGTTGTAATCGTACGTCTCGTTGCCCTCCAAGTCCAGGTATACGGGCAGGCCGGTTTCTGGATCAACGTGGCTGTGTTCAACCAGGAAGAACGACCCCACAGGTCGTCCGACGATGACACGGGAATCGTTGGTGCCACCGCTCACCGCATCGGGAGTGTAGTTTCCAATGTTGACCAGTTCGTTGTAGTTCCGTGCCAAGTTGAGGTCCGTGGTCCATTGGAACTTACCGATCAAGTTTCGAGATTTGATGGACAGCTCCACCCCGCGGTTCAAGATGGTGCCGACGTTGTCCCAGAAGTTGGTGAAACCGGTGCTGGCAGGCGTGCTGACGTTCATCAAAACATCGGTGGAGTACTTGTGGTAGAATGCCAACTCGGTGGTGATGCGGTCGTCCCAGAGGCCCGCCTCCACACTCGCATCCACGGTGCGTGAAGTTTCCCAACGCAGAGTTGGATTCTCCGGTTGTATGGGGAAGAGGATGGAATCCGCTGCGTACGTGATGCCGTTGTTGGCAGCAGAGTACGTGCCGAATCGCGCGTAGTCGGGCAACGCTGCGTTTCCGGTGTAACCAATGCTTGATCGAACCTTCAAGAAACTGACGCGTTTGCTGTTGAACCAGTCCTCATCCGAAACCACCCAGCCAGCAGAAAGCGAAGGGAAGAAACCGTAGCGGCTTTCGCGGCCAAAACGTGAGCTGCCATCAACACGGGCAGTGGCTTGGAAGAAGTACCGGTCCTTCAGGGTGTAGTTCACTCGACCGAAGTACGAGAGGAAGCTGTGCTGTGAAGGGAGGTTCACCGTGGTGTTCACGTTCGCAGCATCTTCTGAAAGGGAGTCATTCTCGAAAATGGGACCTTCTACCTGACCATAGAATAGGCTGTAACCGTAATTGTCTGTGCGTTGGAATTCACTTCCCACGAGGAAATTCAGGGCTTGGGTATCATCCAATTCCCAACGGTAATCTGCCGTTGCGCTGTAATTCCAATTCAATACGTAATTCGCGTACCGGTTTGCACTTCCGAGTTCTGTTGTGATTGACAACGCACCGGGGTTGAATACGTCCTCGCGGAGGTGGAGGTAGTCAAAACCACCGCTCACTTTGAGGTTCAGGTTGGCAATGGGCGAGTAGATGAGCTGAGCATTGCTGATGGAACGATCCTCCGTGGTCTTCCACTTTTTCAATTCACGGACGGCCGTTGGATTCTTTGTTCCGCCCCATTCATCGAACCACAAGAAGTATTCACCGGCTGCGTGCTCAAGGTTGCCGTTGGCGTCGTAAACGTCCTCCTCGTATCGAACAGGGTAGTAGGGCAGGGCGTTGGACATGGCGTCGCCCAAGCCGCCAGACCAAGCGGCGTCGATGCGGTTGTTTTCTCCTCGGCTCAATGAAGAGCTCAGCAAGACTTTCACCTTGTTCGATGGGCTCCAATCGAGGTTGACACGTCCGCTGGTACGGTCGTAACTGTTTCCGAGGAGGTAACTTTGGTTGTTGTCCTTGGAAATCCCCGCGTAGAGGTTGTAGCGCTCGCCGCCTTGTCGGACACCGAAGTTGACAGCGTTCTTGTTGCCCACGCCAATCGTTTCATCCACCCAATCGGTGTTGGTTTCAAGGGCGCGTAGGTAGGCTTCACGGCGTGTTTCCGGATCGTCCGCTGCTGACGTCATGTTGGGCAACCAAACGTAACCAGTTCCGCCGTCATTTTCCCAAGCTTCTTGCCGAAGGGCGAGGTAGGTCTCGGTGTCCATCATGTTGGGACGGGTGGCCGCTGTGCCTACACCTGCACGTGTGCTGAATTCAAAAGAAGTTCCCTTTTTGCCGCGCTTAGTAGTGATGAGGATGACCCCGTTTGCGCCGCGTGATCCGTAGATGCCTGTAGCTGCTGCATCTTTCAGAATTTCAACAGACTCGATGTCGTTGGGGTTGATGGCTGCGAGGGGGTTGTTGTTCAGTGCACCGCTGTTTCCACGGAGGAAGTATTCCTGGGTGATTGGGATGCCGTCAACAACGTACAGAGGATCGCCAGCGGCCGAGACCGAAGCAACCCCGCGTACGCGGATCAACGACGGCGCGCCAGCGACGCCAGACGACTGGCTGACTTGGACCCCTGCGGCTTGGCCTTGAAGGGCAGCCTCGAATGAGGGCGTTTGAACGCCTGTGATTTGCTTGGAATCCACTTTTACAATGCTGCCGGTGACCTCTTTTTTGCGCTGTACACCGTAGCCGACCACGACGACGTCTTCAATCAAAACCGCATCATCGGCAAGCGATACGTTCAGGGTGATGTCTTCATTGCCCATGGTGACCTCCTTGGTTCGGCTGATGTAACCGATGTAGGAGAATTGTACCGAGTGGGTTCCAGGTGTCAACTGCAGGACATAGCCACCATCAGCATCGGTGAATTGGCCATTGGTCCCATCGGCTACAACCGAGGCGCCGGGCAAAGGATTGCCGCTGGAATCTGAAATCGTACCTCGTAAAGACTGCGCTTGGGAAGCGAGCGTCAAACCGAAGGCGGCGATCAGCGTAAAAGTGAATTTGGTCATCGAATTCGATTTAGTGGGTCGAAGGTAAGAAGTGGTAGGTGTATTTTCAACACGAAGTAATTCGTGACTTGTCAACGGTTGTTGGCAAGTACAACTCTTGTGGTATACGTGGTCGTGTCGGATGAGGCCCGTACCGTGTACACACCCATGGGCAAGCCTGCTGCGTCGATGGCAACGGTGTGGCTTCCGATTCCGGATGCAATGGAGCAATCCGCCCCCACGTTGCGTCCTTTTAGATCATAGACCTCAATGTCAGCGGGATTTACTTGCTCTGGGTAGGCGATGGAAAATATTCCGGCGGTGGGATTCGGATAAGCGCTCACCGCGATGGCCTGCTGAGTCGGCTGTGCGATAGCAGAAGGGAAGTTGACCGGTTGGTCTACGTAAACATGGTATTCCCCTGGTTGGAACGACATGAATGCACCGACATCGGATACATTCAGGGCTTCTCCAGTGAAGTAGTCGTACCATGTTCCTGTATGCTGGAAGCCTGGAATCATGCTCAACTCCGTGACGCGAAAGTTCGCTGCCACCACGGCATTCATGTTGTCGCCATTGAGGTGGAGGCGCTTGCCGTAGCCGCCTACGTCCCAATTGAAATTGCTTCCCTGGAACGGATCGGGGTACTCCATTTTCAATTGGCACAATCCAGAGATGACTTGGTGGATTCGGTAGCGGTTGGGGTTATCGCGGTAGTCCCAACGGACGGGCTTGACTTCACTACGGCAGTCCTCGCTGATGGTCACACCGTCGCTGCAGGTGTTGATGCTGTAATCGTACCCAAGTTCCTCGAATTGCCAGAGCATTTTGGGGCCCGGCAATAGAATGTTGAAGCATTGGATGGCTTCTTGTCGCGCCAATGCGGTGTTCAAATCGGTCACTTGGTATCCACCATCGCCGTTGCCGTATTGCAGGGTCTTGTACATCAAACGCTCTTCGTCGTGGCTCTCAGGGTATGAAACCACACCGGGGTTGGACATGCTTTGGGATTGGTAGCTGGCCCATGATAAATCGGATGCGTAGCCCATGGACGCTTCGTTGTAATCGTGCGTGGCGTTCGCCCAGACCATGAATCCATCGTTGACCAAGGTTTGGTTTTCCGACAAATCCACCCAGTGCTCCAGGATCATGTAGACGTCGTCCTGATCCTGCCAAACGTGGTTGGCGTACTCATTCAATAGGTTGATGCGGTTTTGATCGTATTGCCAAGCGTTGCCTGGTGTTTGCGTCATGCCTTTCGAAAAGTCGAGGCGGTAACCGTCGATGTGGTATTCGTCGACCCAGTATTTCAAGGCGCGTTTCATGAAGTATTTCGTAGCGGGGCTATCGTGGTTCCAGTCGAAGAACCACGTTTCCGGGCTGGGCGATACTTCATTGAACCAGGGGTTGTCTGCGGCGGGTTGGAAGGACGAGGCATTCCAATACATTTTGAGGAAGGGGTTGGGGTAATCTGCGTGGTTCAACACCACGTCCAAAATGACCGCAATGCCCCGGTCGTGGCACGCGTCGATCAACGCCTTGAACGCCGCTTTGTCTCCGTAGGCCTTGTCCAACGCCATGTAGAATGTCGGGTTGTAGCCCCAGCTGTCGTTTCCATTGAACTCATTGACCGGCATGAATTCGATGGCATTGATTCCCAGTCGGTCCAAATAATCCAATGTATCCAAGATGGTTTGGTAGTTTCTTTCTTCAGTGAAGTCGCGAACCAACAATTCGTAAATCACCAACGACGATTTGTTTGGACGTTCGAAATCTTGGTCGGTCCATTCAAAGTCAGGTGCACCGGGCTGCAAGACTGAGACGGGCGTATTTTCCGTCAACATGTTCGGAAAAGCGGGCATGTTCGGATACGTGTCCTCCGAAATCCACTGGTCGTTCCAAGGGTCCAAAACGACCTCGGTGTACGGGTCGGCCACGCGCATGTCGTCCGGCATGATGTGGTAGTGGAACCGGTAAGTCTGCCCGGCTTCCAGCCCGTCCAATTCGATCCAATGTTTGTTGCCGTCCGGTGTTTGGGTCATCAAATAATCGATGCTCAGCTGCCAATCATTGAAATCACCGACTACGAATACGAATTCCTTGCCGGGTGCGTGGAGTTGGAGGTAGGCGCTGGTTACTGATGGGTAATGAATGCCGTCTTCGAATCCGGCAGAGGGCCAGCCTGTCACAGCGCTTTCCGGGAGAACGGCAATGCTCGCTTCGTCGCTCGCTTGAGCACTGCCCGTGTTTCCAATTAAGGCGAGGTTGTATTGTCCGGATTCCGTCGCTTGGAATTCATACTCCAGCGTTGTTCCGGAAGCGGTTGCGACCATTTCGCCGTTGATTTCCAGGCTCAAATCACACGATTCACTTGCTTGGCCTAAAACCGTTAACGATTCTCCGATTTCAAGAACGGCGTAACCGTTATCAGGTGTTTGCAATGAAGTGCTGAAGGTGCCGCTGCTGACCTCGAAGAAGATATCTGAACCGTCCGCATTGCGTCCGACAAGCGAACCTGTACTGTTGCGGAATACCATGGCCAAGCTCTCCACCGTTTCTCCCGCGTCGAGTTGGTAGTATTCACTCAGCGTCAGTCCATTGAAATCAAAGGTGTGCACGCCATTGCCTTCTGGGTTCATGAGCGCGTCTGCATCGGCAGTGCCCCAAGCGGTCTGAACATTCTGCCAATCGCTTGGTCCAGAACTGTTGCTCGTAATCACCCCAGTGTGTATGTAGACGGGAATAACACCTTGGAGTTCTCCGTTGCCCAGTGCGCTGTTGTAGTACAAGGTCACTTGGTCTTCAACCGTCGGAAAGGCGGGCTCAGTCCATACCACTTGCGACTGAACGCTTGCAACGATTGTGAACAGGGTCACTGTCATGCTGACCCGTTGGAAAAGTGAAGCAATGCTCATTGTACAATGATTTTCTTGGAAGTGTGTTGATCTAAAGATTGTTGGTGCAAAACGTAAACCCCGTGAGGCAGGTGATTGATTTGAACCGTTTTGCCAAAACCGGAATTGACGGCAGATCCAGTGCTGCTGTAGAGTTGAAAGTGTGCCGACTGCCCCAGGTCCAGTGCGCATGGTTGGCTGCAAATGTTCGGTAGCACCGGCGCGGCATCCACCGTCAGGTTTTCGACCGAGTTCGATGCGCCATTGGCTGAATTTGGCGTTGGGGGCGTGCTGGAATTCGGGTTGAACCAGACCCATTCTTCGGCGCCATCGTTGATGCGTCCATAACTGAAGTTTGGAAGCGCATCCGTCCAGTCAACGGCGTCAACTACCCGCCAAATGCCTTCTTCTTTTCGAAACAAATAGGCTTCGTCGCCGCTGCCAGCGAGGGTGAAATTGGTGTGCAACGGACCGGCTTCGGTATCGTCATCGCACCAGATTATTAAGTGTTGACCGGATTCCAACGTTACGCTGGGCAATGGCCAGCGCCAAGGCTCCATCAATCGGTTACTCAGGTGCAAGCCGTTGCAATTGACCGGCCCATCGCCGGTGTTGATCAGCTCAACCCAGTCGCCATCGTTGCCGTTCTCGTCCACGTTGAACGCGTCGTTGATGGGCATCACTTCGTTGATGCGCATGGGTGAATTGCTGGGCGTATTCCAAACACGGGTCCAAGAGCAAGGCGATGTTTGTTGGCTCCCTGCAGGGTCAGTGCTGGTAGCCCTCCAAAACACATCCGTGCCGCCATTCAGGGGGATTTCAGCGTCCCACTGGTGTCCGTGCAGCTCTGCGCCGGAATAACTCAAAGCGTATACTTCCAAGGTGCCGTCTATTTCGACCTCCGCTTCAAATGACCACCCTGATGTGTTTTCCAACTCCGGAGCCCAACATTTGACATGAAGCGTGTCATGAGTCACAGGTGATTCCGCCCAACACTGGACAATGGGCGGGGCGTCCGCTTCAACCTCATCCAATTGGATTTCGGCCCAGAACAACCGGGACGTGGTGTAATCGGAAGGGGAGTGCGCGACATGGCTGCCCCATGCGGATTGGATGGAGTTTTCAAAATCCTCCAGATCAAACCCATAACTCAGCGGATAGTAGCCATCCTCTGCAACCGCATCGGCCATGAGTTGAATCAACCACTCCCCGCGAGCATCCAGCCATTGGCTTGTATAGTATTCTTGCATCCACCATTGGATGTACCACGTGAAGCGATCGCGGTAATGGGGGACTTCAAGCAATCGCGTGTAAAGTGCCCGATCGTTCTCATTGGTCCAATTGTAGATGTCTTGGTCGGTCCATTCTCCAAACCACTGGATTCCCATGGTATTATCCATGTCGTAGGGGATGTACATCAACCGGCTGTCGGTGGTGCGTTCGTAGAGGTAGAAATTGTTCTTGTTGCCGATGTAATTATCCCAATGGCCCAGAAGAATTTCGCCTGCTGCCACCTTCAGGTAGGCGTCGACATCGAAGACTTCCTCGAGGGCACAAGGCAATTCCTCCAGCGCTGTGTTATTGAGGATGTCAATGAATTCGGCGAGGCTGCTGTAATCGTCCGATAGGTTGTTGGTCTTGAGTTCGTAAACGCGTTGATTCGACCAGCTTGGAGTGAATTTATAGGCATCGGGGTTGCTGCTCACGAAGGCCAAATTGGCCGGATAGGTACATTTCCACAAATTTCCATGGGCGTGATCAAAACGTTTTTCGAGCCACTCACCGTCGATGTGTTCCGTATTGGAATAGAGGCCGTAGTAATTGCCGTTGATGTAGAGCTTGACGTGGGTACTCCTGGAGACTGGTACGCCTGCATCCCTCAAACATTCCCACGAGAGCCGTGCACGCATGGAGCTCGGATCGTTGTGCTCGCCATTTAGGTTCATTTTCTTCAGGCCACTCCATGATTGATCATCCTCGAAAGCGTTGAAGGAGACCTTGAATGACTTTTTTGGAGCGCCCCGCGAGGTGTTTCCTCTCAGACGGAAGCCAACGTTTTCAACGGTGTCGGAAGCCGTCTCAGTCGTGAAGACAAACGTGGCGGGATGTTCGACATTGGAATACCAATTTTCCTGTGCCATGATCCATCCCATCTCTGAGCAAGTGATGTGCACCTCCGGAAGGGCCTCACTCGTATAAGCCATCCCGTTTTCAGGGTGCCAATTCGTACCTACCCCTTGAGCCATCGCCCATAGAGGTAGAAAAAGTGCGAACCACGCTGCGAAAGACGTTCTGAGTATTCTAGTCATGCTCAATTTGGTCTGGATTGAAACTGAAGAGTTGCGCGGGCTTATGTGTTACTCCTTGTTGTTTCTCGTCGAGGGGGACGACATGGCTCATCTTCTTGATGTTTTTCCGGAAATTCCGTTTGTCGAACTTTTTTTCCAAGACCGTTTCGTACAGTTGCTGGAGTTGACTTAGTGTGAATTTTTTGGGGAGCAATTCGAAGCTGATGTGGTGGCTCTCGAGTTGTGTTTGCAGCGCCTCTATGGCACCTGCCAAAATGGTGTTGTGGTCGAAAGCGAGGGGCCCAACATCGCCGATGTCAATCCAGTTAACGCCACCAGCAAACGAGGCGGGTTGTGGGTCGTAGTCGTGCAAACTGACGAGGCCAAAATAACCAACCGTGATAACGCGTTGGTCGGGCTTGGTCCTGACTGCCCGCAACCACGATCGGTCTTTGTGATCCTTCACACGATTCGGGTCCCCGTACGCATGAAATTGTTTGAGGTAGACGCCTTGGACCTGGGTCAACTCGTACAATACGCGTTCTGCCGCTTCATGGAGTCCTTCATCCAACAGGATCAGGTCGCCGGGCAGTTGGGACATGGGCTGGCCCGATCCATCGCGGTAGGAATCTTCTTTTTGGTTGATCAACAGCACCTTTAGACCGTCGTCATCGTACCCAAACAGGACGCAGTCTACGGACAAGTGCAAGGACTCATTGGTTGGCATAGTGTCAAAAGTACAATAAACCCTGTGCCGATGAAGAGTGTATTTATAACACTTACCTTGGGATGATGTGCTATCGCGCCTTAACTTCGCGGCCGTTCATACGTTGAACGAACAGCTAAAAGCTCTGGAATGAAAAAAATTGCAGTCCTTACTTCAGGCGGTGATGCACCGGGAATGAATGCCGCGATTCGCGCGGTCGTCCGAACAGCCGTTTACCACGGTTGTGAAGCCGTAGGAGTGTTTCAAGGATACCACGGATTGATTGAGGGTGACTTTAAACGCTTGCATGTGCGATCGGTGGCCAAGATCTTGGGCCGTGGAGGAACCATTTTGAAGTCCGCGCGTTGTGAAGAGTTTCGCACGGAGGAAGGGCGTCGCAAGGCGCACCAAAGCCTCCTCGAAAACGACGTTGACGCGCTGGTCGTTATTGGCGGAAACGGCACCTTTACCGGAGCCATGTTGCTTTCGCGTGAAACGGGTTTTCCCATCATAGGATTGCCGGGAACCATTGACAACGACCTCTCCGGTACAGATTTTACGATTGGTTTCGATACCGCGACCAATACAGTCGTCGAGGCGGTCGATAAGATTCGCGACACGGCAGACAGCCACAACCGACTCTTTTTTGTAGAGGTCATGGGCCGTGACAGTGGATTCATTGCTTTGCATGCAGGCATTGCAACCGGTGCTGTTGCCGTCATGACGCCTGAGTCTGGACTTTCCATTGAAGACCTGGTTGAGATTCTGAACCTCGGGCAAGCGTCAAATAAGACTTCGAGCATCGTCATCGTAGCAGAGGGTCACCCCGAAGGTGGCGCGTTTGAGATTGCCAAGAAGGTGCATGCCTTGGACAACAAATACGAAACACGGGTCACCGTTTTGGGTCACTTGCAGCGGGGAGGAGATCCTAGCTGTTCTGACCGTGTGCTTGCTTCCAGAATGGGCGTTGCTGCTGTAGAAGGCCTGCTTTCTGGGAAGAAGAGTGTCATGGCCGGTGTGGTCAATGATCAGCTCGTTTATTACCCGTTTGAAGAAGCCATCAAGAACAAAACCGCATCGTTGGAAGACGAAGTGCGCATTGCCAAAATACTATCCATCTAACCGCAAAGAATTTAACCCGATATGAAAAAGATTGCCATCAACGGCTTTGGCCGAATTGGACGCCTTGCCTTCCGACAAATGGTTGACCGCAAGGACGTAGGAGTTGTAGCCATCAATGACTTGACCGACGTAAACACGCTCGCACACTTGCTGAAGTTTGACAGCATTCACGGCAAATTCGCTGGCAGCGTAGAAGTGGTTGAAGGCAACTTGGTTGTCAACGGTGAAACCATCCACATTTCTGCCGAGCGCGACCCAGCAAATTTGCCATGGGGATCCCTCGGAGTTGACGTGGTCGTTGAGTCAACCGGCGTTTTCACGGACAAGGAAAAAGCATCCTTGCACTTGCAAGCAGGTGCCGGAAAAGTTGTGATCTCAGCTCCCGCTAAAGGAGACCTCAAGACTGTGGTTCTGGGGGTGAATGATTCCATTCTGACGGAAGAGGATCGCATCGTTTCGAATGCTTCATGCACGACGAATTGCCTTGCGCCCATGGCCAAAGTGTTGGATGACGCCTTCGGTGTTGAGCACGGTTTGATTACCACCATTCACGCGTACACAGCAGACCAACGCATTCAAGACGCTCCACACAAAGACCTTCGTCGTGCACGCGCAGCTGCTTTGTCGATGATTCCTACGTCCACAGGTGCTGCAAAGGCCGTTGGGCTTGTGTTGCCACAATTGGCCGGTAAGTTGGATGGGCTGGCCGTTCGTGTTCCCACACCGACTGGCTCGGTAACAGATTTGACGGTTATCTTGAAGCAAGAAGTGACTGCTGAAGAGGTGAATGCTGCCATTAAGAAGGCATCGGAAGGACCAATGAAGGGCGTTTTGGAATATTCCACTGACCCCTTGGTATCCGTTGATATTGTCGGGAACCCTCACAGCTGCATTTTCGACGCCGGCCTCACAAAATCCATGGGTAAAACCGTGAAGGTCTTTGGGTGGTACGACAACGAGGCGGGTTACGCTACGCGTGTTGCAGACCTCGTTGAGCGTCTGTAAGTCTCGAACGAAAACCTCATAATTGTGAAGATTTTAATAGCAGATAGCGGTTCCACCAAATGCGATTGGATGGTGATTGACGGGCAGGGGACCAACCTGTCTGAATTCCATACGATGGGATTCAATCCATATTTCCATGACGCGGATTTGGTGGAGTCGAAAATGCGCGAGTCCGAAGAGGCAATGGCCTTGGCCAATGAAGTGAGCAAGGTCTACTTCTATGGCGCTGGCAGCAGTTCAGAAGCACTGTGTTCAGTGATCAGAGAGGGCTTGGAGCGGGTCTTCACGCAAGCAAATGTGCATGTGGGGCATGATTTGGACGGTGCGGCTTACAGCACGTACGCCGGTGAACCTGCCATCACGTGCATCATTGGCACGGGGTCCAATTCCTGCTACTTCGATGGTTCCACTGCATCGGAGGAGGTGCCGGCTCTCGCTTACATCTTAGGCGATGAAGCGAGTGGCTCTTGGTTTGGTAAGCGCCTCCTGTCCCTCCACCTGTATCATAAGTTGGATCCGGTCGTGGATGCTGATTTCGTGAGCACGTTCGGATTTTCCAAAGATGACATTGTCAACCGGGTCTACCAGGAACCGAATGCCAATGTCTTTTTGGCTTCTTTCATGACATTCATTGGTCGCCACCAAGAAGTGCCCCAAGTCATTTCGTTGCTAGAAGAGGGCTTCCAAGCGTTCATTGACGTTCATGTCAAATGTTACGAGAACTACAAGGAAGTGCCTGTGCATTTCGTGGGTTCTGTAGCCTACCACTTCCAACCGGTGTTGCGCCACGTGTGCGAGCGCGAAGGCATTTCGGTGGGCCAAATCATCAAGCGGCCCATCGATGGGCTGGCCAATTACCACGTCCAGTACATCCTGAATTGATTGCATATGGCTGAGATTCGCGCGTGCATTTTTGATTTGGATGGTGTCATCGTGGACACGGCTTCGCATCATTTTGTTGCGTGGCAAAATCTCGCGGAAGAACTGGGCGTTCCCTTTTCTGCTGAGGACAATGAAAGTTTGAAAGGCGTCTCGCGTGTTGACAGCCTGGAGTACATTCTGAAAAAGGGAGGGCTCGTACTCGACCCAGCGACCAAAGTTCAGTTGATGGACCGCAAAAACGCCCATTACCTGGAATTGGCCGGCAAAACAAGCCCGTCTGATGCCCTACCGGGCGTTGTAGCACTAATCCATGAATTGAAGGCATTGGGCATCAAGGTCGCGTTGGGTTCTTCATCGAAGAATGCAGAGATGATTTTGACGCGGCTCGCGCTGTTGGATGCGTTTGATACGCTCGTTGATGGCAATCACATTACGCTTTCGAAGCCAGACCCTGAGGTGTTCCTCATGGGGGCAAAGGCGCTCGGCCTCGACCCTGCAGAGTGTTTGGTATTCGAGGACGCGCAATCCGGCATCGACGCGGCCAATGCGGGCGGATTCCCTGTCATTGGAATCGGACAGCTAAAGGCGCTGACCGGCGCAGCTGCCGTAATTGACGGTTTTTCCAGCAAAACATGGAATGACATCCTCGGACTCCTCTAAAACCCAATCCCACGTCCTATGCCTGAGTTGGTAGATCAATGGAAACTCGGAATAGCGGAATGGCAATCCGATGCCGTCCAGCGCTATGAGTCAATTCTGTCCATCGGAAATGGGCGCATCGGTCAACGTGCCAATTTTGAAGAATCGTTCTCGGGTGAGACTCTGCAGGGTTCATACCTGGCGGGTGTTTATTACCCGGACAAAACGAAAGTAGGGTGGTGGAAGAACGGATACCCCGAGTATTTCGCGAAGGTGCTCAATTCCACGAACTGGATTGGCATCCAAGTGGCCATAGACGGTGAAACCTTGGATTTGGCCCGAGCTCAGTCGGTCGATTCCTTTGTCTGGGAGATGGACATGCGCGAAGGCGTTTTGAGGAGGACGTTCGCTGCGACCCTTCAAAATGGGGCGTATGTAGAGGTGGAGGCGGAACGATTCTGTTCCATGGACAACCAAGAGTTGGGCTGCATCCAGTACACTGTAAAGGCCCCGGGCCGCGAAGTCACTTTAGTGCCCTATTTGGATGCGGGGGTGACCAATGCCGATAGCAATTGGAACGATGCGTTTTGGGATGTGAAAGAAGTTGCCAACCGAGGACGCAATCAAGCCTTCACCTCGGCGTCGACTCATAAAACGGAGTTCGGTGCAGCGTTTGCGATGACGACCCGTGCTGAAAAGCACACGGCGAACGGAACGGAGGCAATTGAAAGCAATAATAACATCCAAACTGAACTGAAAGCATCCGTTGTCTATTCGGCGAAACTTGCTCAAGGGGAGGCGCTACGTGTGAATAAATGGGTGGGCATTTGCACAACGCTTCGGCATTCAACTTCTGAATTGGTAGCTGCTGCCTTTGCGCACAGTGAGCTAGCGTCCAAGACGCCATGGGAGGAATTGAAGGCCTCACACACCGCTAGTTGGTCGCAAATCTGGGACCAAGCGGACATTGTGATTGAAGGGGATGTCGCATCCCAACAGGCCATTCGGTTCAACATCTTTCACCTGAACCAGACGTACCGAGGTGACGATGACCGCCTGAACATTGGGCCCAAAGGATTTACAGGTGAGAAGTACGGTGGGGCCAGCTACTGGGATACCGAAGCCTATTGCATTCCATTCTATTTGGCGGGCCACAAAAAGGACGTGGCCAGGCAACTGCTAGTCTATCGCTTTAACCATTTGTCAAAAGCCATTGAAAATGCCGAAAAACTCGGGTTTTCTGACGGTGCAGCTCTTTACCCCATGGTCACCATGAACGGGGAAGAGTGTCACAACGAATGGGAAATCACCTTCGAGGAGATTCACCGAAACGGAGCGATGGCGTATGCCATTTGGAATTATGTGAATTACACAGGCGACGCCGATTACCTACGCACCCACGGATTCGCCGTTTTGCTCGGAGTTGGTCGATTCTGGAAGCAGCGCATCCAATACTCTGAGCACAGAGGTGCTTATGTGATGTTGGGGGTAACCGGGCCCAACGAATACGAGAACAACGTCAACAACAATTGGTACACCAATTACCTCGCTGCTTGGTGCATGCACTATGCGGTTGAGGTCGCCCGTCAATTGAAAGGTGATCACCCCGACGATTGGAAGCGATTGGTTGACGAATTTTCAATTTCGGAATCGGAATTGTTCAATACTTGGGAGGCAATTGCGGCGCAAATCTACCTGCCGCAATTGGAGGGTTCGGACGTGCGCCTGCAGCAAGATGGCTTTATGGATAAGGAGCAGTTGTCCGTAGACCAATTGCCTGCGAATCAGCGCCCTATCAACCAAAAATGGAGCTGGGATAGAATCTTGCGTTCTATATTCATCAAGCAAGCGGACGTCCTGCAAGGAATGTACTTTTTCTGGGACGATTTCACCGAGAAAGAACACCGTGCAAACTACGATTTCTATGAGCCGAAGACGGTCCACGAATCGAGCCTGTCCCCATGTGTACACAGCATCATTGCTGTGCGACTGGGCAAGATGGACGACGGGTACAAGCATTATTTACGCACGTCTCGCCTTGATTTGGATGACTACAACAAGGAAGTTCACGAAGGCCTTCATATTACCTCTATGGCAGGAACGTGGCTCTCTGTGGTAGAAGGCTTCGGAGGATTTCGTGTCCGCGATGGTCGACCTTGCTTCTCAGGGACGCTTCCAGAAGCTTGGGACGGACTTCAATTCAAAGTCAATTTCCGCGAACGCTTGCTGCAGGTGTCGGTTCGTGGAAGTGGGACCGAAGTCAGCCTGCTGGAGGGCGAGCCGTTGGAAGTAGAGGTGAACGGCCAAGTGACCGGCCTATCTTAAAGGTGCATCATTCTGGATCACTGAGGCCCCACATGCTGTTGGGCGCTCCTGGGGTTCCTCCCAGGACAAGAGAAAATGTCCAAGCATCCGCTGCTGCATTGTCCAGTCCCGTGTCCATCCATTCCAAACTCGGCCCTTGGCCATCGGGTTGTGCCACCCACCCGTCATCATCTTCATACGGGATGGATTGAACGACCTGGTTGTCAGGCGAACGGAGTTCGATGGTTTCACCGGTGTTATTCAGGCCTTCACCGCTGTTCCACTGACCGGACGCGGCGCCAGAAGGTAAGACGGTCATCAACGTGTCTAGATTTCGAGCCACGGTGAAAAAGCCAAAAGCAGGAATGGAGTCTTCGGGATCAAACGAGAAAGTGATGGCTTCACTTAATTTCCAGCCTGCTAGTGCAACACCTTGCGAAGAAGGATTGTACAACTCGAGAAATTCCCAATCGCTGTCGTTTCCTTGTGATGAATGGGGATTGTAGTGGATTTCCGATATGTGCAGTGTCGGAAAGGCATCGGGGGCATCGGTGCATTCATTTCCGTAATGAACCAATAAGGTTAGTAGGTCTTGCAGATCGACACCGTTGTCCCCGTTTAAATCTCCTGTACACTGGGCGATTCCAATGTGCGCTCCGGCCAAAAGGGGGAGGATGGCCAATCCTTTTCGTTCTATTCTCCTCATGCGTTCTCTGTTTGGAGGACAAACAACGCACGCATTGAATATGGCTAACCGCCAAAATCAACGGCCGAGGATCACTGCTTCACGTTTGTGCTAGGCAGAAACAACAATGGAAACGGGGCAATGATCCGATCCTAAAACGTCGGTATGGATGGCTGGATGAGATAAACGAGGCATCAAGCGTTCGCTCGCGAGGACATAGTCGAGGCGCCATCCGACATTTTTTTCGCGTGCACCACCTCGGTAGCTCCACCACGAATACTTCACCTCTTCAGGGTGCGCAGCACGCCATGTGTCGCGCAGATTTGCGCCCTGCAGCAAGCTCGTCATACCGTCGATCTCATCTTGTGTGTAGCCGGGTGTTTTGTTGTAGTTGGCATCGGGCCGAGCCAAATCAATTCGCTGATGTGCGACGTTCAGATCGCCGGTAACGATGACCGGTTTATCCGCATCGAGCGCTTGAATGTAGGCGAGAAAAGCACGGTCCCATTCTTTCCGAAACGGCAATCGTTTCAAGCCGGAAGAGGAGTTGGGGGTGTAAACCGTGATGAAATGAAAATCATCAAATTCGGCCCTTAAGACGCGGCCTTCTTGGTCAAGATCTTCAACCCCGATGCCTGATTCAACGGTGATTGGCTTGCTCTTCGAGAGTATCGCCGTTCCGGAGTAGCCTTTTTTTACGGCGGAGCTTGAATGGACCTCATACCCGTCCAATCCTTCGAGTCCGAACAAGGCTTCACGCACCTGGTCGTCTTGGGCCTTTGTTTCTTGGATGCCGATGACGTCCGGCCCCAGTTCATTCAGGATGTTTCCGAAATCCTTTTTCACAACGGCTCTGATGCCGTTGACGTTCCAAGACATGACTTTCATACAGGAGGGATTTTATCAATGCGGGTAGACCAAAGTTGAATGTGTTCAATGATTTCCGAGAGGCTGCCTTCGGCAATCGGAACACCGTACTCCATCAAATGGCTTATGTAGGTTTGGTCGTCCCCAAATTCACGGGCCTGCTCGAGGTTGATAAAGTGTTGTTCATCGGGACAAGGATGCACATGGGTTAGCACATAGGCATCGCGTTCCGCGCAGAATCCCACAATGCACATGCCATCCAGGTCATGCCCCAGTTCGAGCACCCATGGCAGGTGGAGGAATCGATCTTTCCACAAGGGCATGTAGCCCATGCTGAAATAGGGGTAGTACCATGTTTTTGCAGGAATGTGTTCTTCCTTTAGAGCGCCGGATAACTGATGCATGGCCATCCGGAGTCGATGCGCAACACTGAGTTCTCGTTTGAAGTTGGCGTATTTCCCCCAGCGCTTGCTCGGGGTGTAATACTCCATTTCGCCCAACTTAAGTTTGTAGTCGAATGCGGACGGTAAATCCAGCACATAACCTGGATAATACCATTTTCTGCCCGTTTGCTGACCGTACTCGATTTCTTTGAGCATGGTGTATACGCCTAAACTATACTGGTCGTATTCAGCGTCATACAGCGCTAACAGGGAGGCCATGGAACGGTCTCCAAGGTCGAAATACGACACGGCAATCAGCCGGTCACCATCATAGACGCAGACCTCTTGGGTGTCAAATACCGTTGAGTGAAAACCCGCGTGGAGGTATTCGTCCAAGGTCTCGTGAATGAAGCCTTTGAAACGTCCTTTGTGGGCAGCGTAGAGGCGCTGCCTGCTCTGGCTGATTTTTGCTGGCCCGATGGCCACAGTGAATGCTTTTTCAACCTTGCGCTTGACTTTGCGCTGAGATTTACTCAAGGCGTGTTTGTCCATGTCCAAACGGATGTTGACCACTGAATACACTTTGGCATCAATGCACAACAAATCCATTTTGTAGAGCATCACGGAACCTCGGAACCAACCGGAGGCCAGGTACTGATCATAACGCGTGTGCGTCAGCTTGCGCGGAAAATGGGTTTGGACGAGCACAGCGTGCAAATTAATCCTTGGTCGCTTGCATCAATTCCTTAAGTCCACCAACGCTGCTCATGAGTCCACTGGCTTCGTATGGCATGAAGACGGTTTTGCTGCCAGCACCTCCTTCTTTGAGGACTTGCTCGATGGTTTCGATGTACTTCACGGCAATCAGGTACTGCGTTGGGTCTGCTTTCGTGTCTGCAACCGCATAGGCGATTTTTTGAATGGCCTCTGCTTCTGCCTCAGCCACTGCTAAACGTGCCGTCGCTTCACCTTCCGCCTTCAAAATGCGGGCTTGCTTTTCGCCTTCTGCCTGGTTGATGTCGGCCCCTTTTTGTCCTTCGGCTTCCAAAATAGCAGCACGCTTGGTTCCTTCAGCCTCGATGATTTGAGCTCGGCGCGTTCGTTCGGCACGCATTTGCTTTTCCATGGCCTCCTTGATGTCCACAGGTGGGTTGATGTCTTGCAGTTCCACTCGGTTGACCTTGACGCCCCATTTGTTGGTCGCTTCATCGAGGATGGCGCGCAACTTCATGTTGATGGTATCACGCGATGTCAAACATTCGTCAAGTTCCAATTCCCCAATGACATTGCGGAGTGTAGTCTGGGTCAATTTCTCAATCGCGTTCGGGAGGTTGTTGATCTCGTATACAGCTTTGACCGGGTCGGTGATTTGAAAGTAGATCAGGGCATTGATCTCGGTCACGACGTTGTCCTTGGTGATGACGCCTTGTTTCGGGAAATCAAAAACGGTTTCGCGCAAGTCCACCCGGTCTTTCAGCTTGAATTGAACGACTTTTTGACCGTTTGGTCGTTCAGCAATGATGCGCCAAGCAATCTCCCTTGGCCGGTCGATGATGGGGATGATGACGTTGATGCCTGCCGTGAGGGTTGTACGGTATTTGCCCAATCGTTCAATGACCATGGATTCGCTTTGGCGTACGATGCGCACGCCTTTGACGATGATCACAGTTGCGAACAGAAAAAAGAGAGTAGCTAAGACGGTTGTGGCAGTCATGAGGATGCAGTTTTCAATGAAACGATAAGGGTATTGCTTTCTACTTGATTTACGATGACAATCTGGCCCGTCTTCGCAGCGTCTGCTTGCTCGCGGTTCAACAGCTCGGCCCTCCAGTCGTCGCCGTCGACTTTGCAACGGCCCAGGCCTGATTGAGCGTCGAAACTTTCTGTGACGATGCATTCTCGCCCGAGTAGTGCATCCACACCCGATAGGCGCTCGCTGCCATTGAATCCAATTTTCAATGCAAACGGACGCAGGAACACGAAAGCAACCAACGCCGTCAACGCGGCGGTGACCAATTGAGCTTCAAAAGAGAAGTCAATGTAGGCCGCTATTGCACCACCAAAACTTCCAAGCCCCAGACAAGCGAGCACGAACCCAGGTACAAATACCTCCAAAACCATCAAGGCCAGTCCAGCGGCGAGCCACAATTGCCAATTTTCCCATACCATACCGCGAAAGTTAAGGCGAATTCACTTTCGACCTGAGAGCTCTTTTAGCAAGCGTTCATGCACCTGGAGAACCTGAGGCAACAAGGCATTTTCGGCGTTGTTGTCCAATGCGAAATGCGCGTGTTGGGCTCGCTTCTTGTCCGTCCATTGCCGCTGAATTCGATTGCGGATTTCGTCAGGAGCGACGCCTAGTCGGTGAGCGGCACGGTGAACCCGCAAGTCCTCGTCGGCTTGAACGGTGATGATCCGTGCGCAGTCCACGTGGGTACCGCTCTCGAACAGAATGGCGGCCTCTCGCACAACGTACTCCACGGAAGGATGACGGGATTGTTGGGCGTGCCATCGATTGAAGTCCAATTGAACGAGTGGATGGACCTCTGCATTCAATGCGTTCAGCCCCGTTGGATTATCGAATACTGCAGAAGCCAGAGCTGCCCGATTGATGTCAATGAGGGAGCCGTTCTCAACCACCCCGCAAGCCTGGCCGAAGGTCGCTACGACCCAATTCCTCAGCTCGGGATGTCGGCGGTAGCAAGATTTGGCAACCTCATCCGCGTTGAACGTTGGGACCCCGAGGGATTGAAAGATTTTTGCCACGGTTGATTTCCCACTCCCAATGCCGCCCGTAAGTCCAATGACGGGTGATAGCTCTGTCGATCGTGTGGAAAAGTCATCCATGGTGCAAAGGTGATTCAATATCGCGAATGCCTGACCTTTGCTGCATGCAACACCTCATAGCCCCCTCCATCTTGGCCGCCGATTTCGCCAATTTGCAACGCGACATTGAACTTGTCAATGCATCCGAGGCGGATTGGTTTCACTTAGACGTAATGGATGGGGTGTTTGTGCCGAACATCAGCTTTGGTATGCCTGTGATAAAGGCCATTGCCCAACACGCCAAGAAACCCTTGGATGTCCATTTGATGATCGTTGATCCCGATCGTTACATCGAGGAATTCAAAAACCTGGGTGCAGATGTTTTGACTGTTCACTACGAAGCTTGCACGCATTTGCATCGTACGGTTCAGTCCATTCAGACGCACGGCATGAAAGCAGGCGTGGCGTTGAATCCGCACACTCCGGTTGAGGGGTTGAAGGACATCATTGAGGACGTAGATCTCGTTTGTTTGATGTCGGTTAACCCTGGTTTTGGTGGTCAAAAATTCATTGAGCGCACCTACGACAAAGTGCGTGCTTTGCGCAAGATGATCGACGATTCAACGTCGTGTGCACTGATTGAAATTGACGGGGGAGTGGGGCCTGAAAACTGGGAGAAACTGGTAGACGCCGGCGCAAATGTGCTCGTGGCCGGCTCCTCAACATTTAGAGCCTCCGACCCGCACGCAGCCGTGCGGAAAATGAAAGGAATGCAATAAAGCAGGTTAAGCTTCGATTTCCGCGGTGAGGTCAGCCTTCAGAAGCTTAGTGCACCGCGGTTCCAATTCATCGTACGTTCCGCTCATCACGGTGCACTTCCCTTTGAAGTGAACGAGCAAGGCACACTGCTCCGCCTGGTTTGAGTCGTGTCCACACACTGCAATCAACATTTCGATGACATGATCAAATGTGTTGTGTTCATCGTTGTACAATACCAAGTTGAAACCTGCACTCTCGACCGTCTCTAAAACAGGGTCTACTGCAACCTGCTCCAGGGTGTCACTGTTGACGAGCGTTCCCGAAGGACGCTGGGAGTTCTTGAATACTCGTGGCTTCATATGCGACAAAAATAGACCAATGTGGGCAGGCTGTGCACATTAGGAGAACAAAGGTCACATCAGAGGGTTCTAATTGCATGAATAAAGCCAAGGTGTTGTTAGTCGCACCCAAGGGTGCACCAGAGAATGGTGAAGTTACCCTTGCATTGTCCAATTTGGGATACGAGGTGAGTAGCACCTCTACTCCAGAGGAGACGGTTATGACGGCGTTCGAGGAAGAGGCTCAAGCAGTGATTTGGCCGGAGGGGCTGAACGAGGAGTCAGCTTGGTCCCGGGTACGGAACATTTTGGAATCCCGTAGCCCTCTTATTTCTGTATCCTCGAGTCTAAGCCTTAATAACAACGCCGAGGACACAGCCGGCAACGCCGACGATCTAACGTCTCCACTTACAACTGTTGAGGCGCTGATAGCACAACTTGAACACATTGGAGCCACCAAAGCCGGTAAGCACCAATTCTACACCAAAGTGGGCAACAAGCTTCGCCGCATTGAGCTGAGCGAAATTCGGTACATACAGGTTGAAGGCAAATACAGCGCTATCCAACTCGCATCTCGTCAATATCACGTGAAAGCGTCCCTCAAGGACTTGCTCATGATTTTGGCATCTGAGGATTTTGTCCGGGTAAGCCGCAACTTCGTGGTCAACCTGAATCACATCGACCACATCGATGTGTACCAAAGCACGGTTCACGTAGCAGGTGAAGACGTTCCTGTGAGCCGGACATACAAAGACAACCTCATGAAAAACGTCCGACTTCTTTAAGGCCGGAGGTGTTTGATTGGCAGAGGGAGGCGTTAACTTTGTAGTATGGCAGACTCCTCCACAGGAACGGATGATGCGCCAAAGCGGGCGCTGAATTTCATTGAACAAAAAATTGAAGCGGACATCGCTGCTGGAAAGCACGGTGGCGAGGTTCACACGCGCTTTCCTCCTGAACCCAATGGGTACCTTCACATTGGCCATGCCAAGGCCATCTGCGTAAGCTTTGGACTGGCCCAGCAATATGGGGGGAAAACCAACCTGCGGTTTGACGACACCAACCCGGAGAAGGAAAGCGTTGAGTACGTCAATGCCATTCGCGAAGACATCGCTTGGCTTGGGTTTGATTGGAACGGAGGCGAATATTACACAAGCGATTATTTCCAACAGCTTTACGATTACGCCTGTGATTTGATTCGAAAAGGTCTTGCCTACGCGGACGATCAGACTGCTGAGGAGATTGCCTATCAAAAAGGGGCGCCTGGAAAACCCGGCGAAAACAGTCCATTCCGCGACCGTTCCGTTGATGAGAATCTGCGCCTCTTTGAAGAAATGAAGGCGGGCAAATGCCAAGAAGGTGCACGGGTTTTGAGGGCTAAAATTGACATGGCTCACGACAACATGCTGATGCGTGACCCGGTCATCTACCGTGTTAAGTTTATTGAGCACCACCGAACGGGCAATGATTGGGTCATTTATCCCATGTATGATTTTGCCCACGGTCAATCGGATTCAATCGAGCGCATTTCGCACAGCTTGTGTTCATTGGAATTTGAGAACCACCGCCCACTTTATAACTGGTTCATTGAGGCGTTGGGGATCTACCCCAGCGAACAAACGGAATTTGCCCGGCTGAACCTCAACTATACCATCATGTCCAAGCGAAAGTTGCTGCGGTTGGTGGAGGAGGGGGTTGTCGATGGTTGGGATGATCCTCGTATGCCCACCATTTCAGGTCTTCGCCGTCGTGGGTATACGCCGGAAAGCATTCGTGTATTTGCCGATCGTGTCGGTGTGGCGAAGCGTAATAATACCATCGATGTAAGCCTTCTGGAGTGGTCGTTGCGCGATGATTTGAACCGGCGAGCACCGCGTGTTATGGCGGTTTTAGATCCGATCCGGCTGGTTGTTCTGAATTACCCTGCAGGTGAAACGGAGATGTTGACGACTGTGAACAACCCCGAAGATGAATCTGCCGGAACGCGTGAAATTCCCTTTGGTCGGGAGCTGTGGATGGAGGCAGAAGATTTCCGGGTGGATGTCAACAAGAAATGGTTCCGACTTGCGCCTGGTCGCACCGTGCGGTTGAAATCTGCGTACATCGTAGAGTACGTCGATCACATAGAGGATGAAAATGGAAAGGTGACCGAAGTGCACGTGAACTACATTCCAAACAGTCGCAGCGGGCAAGATACTTCGGGCGTGAAGCCCAAAGGAACGTTGCATTGGGTGAGTGCAGAGCACGCTCAAGACGCGGAGGTGCGGCTCTATGATCGGTTATTCAAGGAAGAATCGCCAGAGGCGAACGGGGATTTCATGGATGCCTTGAACCCAGAGAGCCTGAGCATTCTAAAAGGGTGTAAGATTGAGCCTTCGTTGGCCGAAGCTCAGGTTGGGACCGTGTTCCAATTCACCCGCTTGGGTTACTTCACCTTGGATTCGAAGTACAGCGGTCTCGGTGCGCCTGTTTTCAACCGCGCCGTTACGTTGAAGGACGGTTGGAAGGGTTGATCAGTTTTTGGGGGTAAGCCCCATGTCGGACGCCAACTGGAGCATGAGCGCCCTTGCGGGCGCGTGCTCATTGGGAATGTCACCTTCGAGAATGGCTTCCTTGATGGCGTTTTTCAAATCACCGATGGGCCGGCTGGGTGGAATGCCGAACGTTTCCATGATTTCCTCTCCCGATATCGGCGGCTGAAAATTCCGGAGGTTGTCTTTTTCCTCCACATCCTTGAGCTTCTGGACGACAATGTCATAGTTCGCGAGGTAACGCTTCACCCGGGACTCATTCTTGGATGTGATATCGGCCCGACAGAGCACCATCAGCGCGTCGATGTCATCTCCCGCATCGAATAGCAGCCTGCGCACCGCACTGTCAGTGATTTGGTTTTTGGTCAAGGCGATGGGACGGAGGTGCAGGAGAACCAGCTTTTGAACAAACTTCATTTTGTGGTCCAATGGCAGCTTCATCCGCTTGAAGATTTTGGGCACCATGCGGGCTCCTTTGTCCTCGTGACCGTGAAACGTCCAACCGTGGTTTTTCTGGAATCGTTTGGTCGCCGGTTTGGCGATGTCGTGCATGATGGCGGCCCATCTCAGCCAAAGGTCGTCGGAGACTTTTGCTACATTGTCGAGCACCTCAAGCGTGTGGTAGAAATTGTCTTTATGGCCAATTCCATCTCGCCATTCTACGCCCTTGAGCGCCTCCATTTCAGGGAAGATAAGTTCGATTAAGCCACACTTATCCAGCAGTTTAAATCCTGTTGAAGGCCGGGGGCTCAGGATGATTTTATGCAGTTCAGTGTGAATCCTTTCCTGGCTGATGATTTCCATTCTTCCCGCATTCCGTTGAATGGAAGACAGATTCGATTCCGTGATGCGAAAATTGAGTTGAGTGGCAAAGCGAATCGCTCGAAGCATCCTCAATGGATCATCACTGAAGGTGATGTCAGGGTCAAGCGGTGTTTGAATGCAGCGGTCTTCCAAGTCTCGAACCCCGTTGAAGGGATCAACAAGATCGCCAAATGTTTCGGCATTCAGGCTGATGGCTAGGGCGTTGATCGTGAAATCCCGGCGGTTTTGGTCGTCCTCAATTGTGCCATCCTCTACGATGGGCTTACGGCTCCCGCGTTCGTAGGATTCTTTGCGTGCTCCGACAAACTCCACTTCCCAATCCCTGTAACGAAACATGGCCGTGCCGAAGTTCTTGAAGACCGTGACCTTGCCCGCTTTGAGTGCGTCTGATGCCGACCGCGCCAAATCAATTCCGCTGCCTTCGACCACAATGTCAATGTCTTTACAACGGCGTTGCAACAACAAGTCACGCACAAATCCGCCAATGGCAAACGCAGATTTCCCTTGTTCGTCAGCAATTTCCCCAATGGTGCGAAACAACGGGTGATTCAAGTGGGCCGAGTAATTCATGGCTTCAGCTGACATGGAGCAAAGGTAACGGGATTAACTCCTCAGGATGCGCATACGCCCCTCATTGTCAAAGTGGACCATCATGGACGCCTGGTCAGAGTTCAACTCAGTTCGTTTGTGTTCGCCCGGGTAGTCTACGGCGTTGACAATTTCCCCATTGACCTCAGCGAAGGTGCGAGGGGTTGGTTGCTTCGCCAGGTTAGCACTGGTGGATGCCAACGGTCGGCCGATGCCTGCGATCATGAATGCCAGGTAGGGATCGCTAACAAGTCGTACGGCGATGGATCCGTCCTCTCGCACCATGCCGGGAGCGAAGACGTAACGGCATTGCGGGTTCAAGATTCCGACCAACGTTACCGGGCGGTCACTCACCTCAAGCAGTTCCCATGCCGCTTCGGGCAGATGAGGCAGGAGGTGTTCCAATTCCCCTTCTGAATCGACCAACATGAGCAATGTTTCCGTGCGGTTCCGTTGCTTGATATCAAAGATTCGGTCGACTCCTTTCTCCGATGTTGAATCTGCTGCCAGTCCCCAAACCGTATCCGTGGCATGCAAAACGACCCCTTCACCTCGCAATGTCTTCACTGCATTGAGTGCGTCGGAGTGCCAATTGGGCCTCTTTTTAGCCATGAGTCTTGATCCATTTGGCCACGGCTGCGTCGATGTCTGCAACCAAATCTGAAGTCGCGTTGCGCTCAAACGGTTGACCGGTGACTTGCTCGTACAAGCCCACGTACCGGTCGGTGACTTCCTGAATGAAGGAGTCGGGCATTTCGGGAACCGTTTGTCCTTCCAATCCCATGAAGTCGTGGGCCATGAGCCACTCCCGAACGAATTCCTTGCTCAGCTGCTTCTGTTGTTCACCGCGTTCCTGGCGGTCTTCGTAGCCGTCAGCAATGAAGTAGCGCGAACTGTCTGGGGTATGAATTTCATCGATCAGGTAGAGTTCGCCGTCCCGCAATCCAAATTCATATTTCGTATCCACCAATATCAAGCCACGCTCTTTAGCCATTTCTGTTCCTCGCTGAAACAGCGATCGGGTGACCCGCTCAAGTTCACTGTACAGTTCAGGAGAAACGATTTGACGGGCGAGGATGTCTGCCTTGCTGATGTCTTCATCGTGTCCTTCTTCTGCCTTGGTCGCGGGGGTAATGATGGGCGTCGGAAAGCGGTCGTGTTCCCTCATACCTTCTGGAAGGGGTACGCCGCAGAGCTCACGCTTTCCGCTTTTGTACGTGCGCCATGCGTGGCCTGTCAGGTAGCCGCGGATGACCATTTCAAGGCGAATGGGCTCGCATGCGTGGCCGATGGTAACCTGTGGGTGGGGGGTGTCGATTTTCCAAGTGGGAACGATGTCAGACACTGCATCGAGGAAATAACTGGCAATGCCGTTTAGCACCTGCCCTTTGAAGGGAATGGGCTTGGGCAAGATCACGTCGAATGCGCTGATGCGGTCGGACACCACAGCAACAATCTTGTCTTCGGCGATGGAATACATGTCACGTACTTTCCCGTGGTAAGCTTTGGTTTGACTTGGGAATTCAAACCGAGAGGCGTGCAAGGATTGGCTCATGCTTTGGTGGGTGAGGTTTCTTCTGATTTTTCAAAAGCAGCAATGACCGCTTTGACTAAGCGGTGACGGATAACATCCGATCCGTCGAGTTGGATAAAGGAAATGCCCTCGATGTTGGGCAGAACGCGGCGAGCATATTTCAGACCCGAGGCTTGTTTATGCGGCAAGTCAATTTGAGATGCATCGCCCGTCACGACGAATTTTGCTTCCTTTCCCATGCGGGTGAGGAACATTTTTATCTGCGCGACGGTCGTGTTTTGGGCTTCATCAAGGATGACAAATGCCTTGTCCAGGGTTCGCCCTCTCATGAATGCGAGCGGGGCGATTTCTATGACCCCCTTTTCCAGGTAATCGGCGACTTTGTCGAAGGGTAACATGTCGGTTAAAGCGTCGTACAGCGGTTGCAAATAGGGGTCGAGCTTTTCCTTCAAGTCTCCCGGAAGAAAGCCGAGGTTTTCTCCGGCTTCAACAGCGGGACGTGTCAAGATGATTTTTTTGACGCGCTTGTCCTTGAGCGCAGCAACGGCCATGGCCACGGCAGTGTATGTTTTGCCCGTTCCAGCAGGACCGATGGCGAAGACCATGTCGTCTTGGCGAATTGCATCCACGAGGCGCTGTTGGTTTCGGCTGCGAGCAATGATTCGGTTTCCATTGGGGCCGTAGACCAGCGTATCGTCTTTTTTGGACTGGGACATGACCTCACTTTCCTCCGATCCGAGGAGTTTGTGAATGGAGTCTTCTCCCAATTCATTGAAGCGTTCGATGTGCCACAAAACCATGCGCATGACTTCTTCGAATCGGCCAATGTCCTCGATGGCCCCTTGCGCAATGATGGTTTCCCCGCGCGTGACGAGGTGCAATTTGGGGAATGCACTTTTAAGGATGCGCCAATTGGCGTTTTCCACTCCTAAAAGCAACAACGGATCAACACCTTGAATGGATATCTCTTTCTTTTGCATGTGCGGATACAAAAATAGGTTCCCCACCTTTGCAAAATGCCAATCGTAACGCTTACATCTGACTTTGGTTTGGACAGCCATTATACCGCTGTCATCAAAGGTGCGCTGTACAAGCGCGTAGAGGACGTACGCATCGTGGATATCTCACATCGCATCCGAAAGTTTGATGCAGTAGAAGCGGCATTTGTGTTGCGTTCGGTGTACCATGAATTCCCTGAGGGTAGCATCCATTTGATTTGCGTTCGCAGCGCCGAAACTCCGGAAAGTCCGCACCGGTTGGTTCGCCTCGACGGGCATTATTTCATCGGGGCCGATACAGGCGTATTTCGGCTGCTTTCGGATAAGCAGCCCGAAGGCGTTTTTGATTTCTCAGGGTTGAATATGGACGTAGCGGCACCTACGTTTCCTGAGCGAGAAGTATTTGTTCCAGCAGCAGCACATTTGGCAAGAGGAGGAAAGGAAGATTTGATTGGACGTTCCACCGGCGGCCTCAAGGAAGCCCAGCCCCGCAGACTGAGTTACGATCAGGATTGCCTGGTCGGACACGTGGTCTACATCGATGACTACGGGAATGTGATCACCAATATTTCCCGGCAGGCCTTCAAGGAATTCGGCAAAGGGCGCCCTTTTGAGATCCAACTCCGAACAAGCCGCATGTCCATCCAGAAGATTTCGGAGCATTACGAAGACGTCCAAGTGGGAAAGGAGGTGGCCGTATTTAATTCTGCCGGCTTGCTCGAAATCGCCATGAACAACCACAGCGCTCCGGGCAATCGAGGAGGGGCGGACGCGTTGTTGGGTTTGAAGCGGGACCAAGCGGTGCGCATTCAATTCGATTCAGGAAGCCTTTTGTGATGATTCTGCGGATCGTGAAAATGGAATTTAAGTCGGAATCAGTCTCCGCGTTCGATGCTCTTTTTAAGCAAGTACACGCCAAGATCGAAGCCATGCCCGGGTGCAGTCGGGTGCAAATTTTGAAAGGAATTGATAACCCTTGCCTCCGCACTACGCTGAGTTGGTGGGAGCGCCCGGAAGATTTGGAAGCGTACCGGCGTTCTGAATTGTTCGGCCAAGTCTGGCCTGAAACAAAGGCGATGTTCCAATCATCTCCGGTGGCTTGGTCTACGGATTGGCCTTAACTTCGCTGTTACGATGCTCGCACTGGTTCGCAAGGAATTTCAAGCCTTTTTCAGCACCCTGTTGGGGTACGTTGTTGTATCTATTTTTTTGCTGTTGGCCGGGCTTTTTTTGTGGGTGTTCCCGGGCGAAACCAACGTCTTTGACGCAGGACAGGCCTCATTGGAGTCATTTTTCGTCCTCGCGCCTTGGGTGCTCATGATCGTGGTGCCCGCCATCACGATGCGCAGTTTTTCAGAGGAGTACAGAACCGGAACCATGGAATTGCTGGCCACCAAGCCCATTTCTCCACTGGGCATTGTCGTCGCCAAATTCGCCGGTGCCTTTTCCGTCCTTGTTTTTGCCTTGTTGCCCACGTGTCTGTTCATCCCCATCATCGGGTGGTTGGGGCAGCCTATGTGGAATTTTGATGCAGGCGCATTGAAGGGAAGCTACATTGGATTGATCCTGATCAGTGCGGCCTTCACCTCGATTGGCGTGGCGGTCTCGGCGTGTTCGCGCAATCCCCTTGTGGCATACCTCGCCACGATGGTGCTCCTGGTATTCGGATTCATCGGCTTCACGGCATTGGCCAGTTTTGATTGGTTGGGAGCGTATGATTTGTTGTTCGGTCAAATCGGAATGAGCGTGCATTACCAGGCCATGAGTCGAGGACTGCTGGATTCCAGTGATTTGCTGTATTTCCTCGGCGTGTCTTCGGGCTTTTTGTGGCTTGCTCGTTGGGCCTTCATTGCTCAGCGTATTCGGTCAAAGGGATTGGCATTGGAATGGGGGCTTGGCACATGCATCCTTGTTGTGGCTGCTTGGGGGTTGTCGTGGGCATCCTTCCAAATCGACTTCACCGAAGAGAAGCGATTCACCATGACGGAGTCGACACAAGACTTGCTTCGCGGGTTAGAGGATGAGTTGTTCGTCACATGCTATTTGTCAGGTGAATTTCCTGCCCAATGGAAGCGTTTGGAGCGCGCGATTCGTTACCAATTGGAGGACATGGCATCCACCACGGAAGGAAACCTCCGGTTTCAATTTGTGGACATCTATGAGGTTGATGACCGCCAAACCATTGGACAGAACGAGGAGAAGCTTTTGGAACAAGGGTTGAGTTATTCCCGCATTGCCTTTTCGGAATCCGGAGCGCAAGCTTTTAAAACCATTTGGCCCGCGGCGCTCATTTCGTATCGCGGCAAGACCGAACCGGTGCAGTTTTTCCGTTCAGAGATTCCTGAACCCACAGAGTCCATGATTCAAGGATCCATTAATTCCTTGGAATACGAATTGACGCGTGCGATTCGCAAATTGATTGCAATGGACAGACCGCGCATCGCCATCATCGAAGGTCACGGAGAACTTGGGGAGGCGGAAACGGCAGACTTTGTCATGGACTTGGAAACCGACTACGATGTGTTCAACGTCGAGATTGATGGTCAACTGGGCATTTTATCTGAACGCATCGATGGAATGACCCGCCGAGTCAACCGGTTTGATTTGGCCATCGTGGCCAAGCCCGATTCGGCGTTTGACCCCAAAGATCAGGTTATTCTGGACCAATTCATCATGAACGGGGGCAATGTTCTCTGGCTGGTTGATCCCATCGACGTGGATTTGGACAGTTTGGCGCTGAATTCAATGACCACTGGTGTAACAAATGAACTGGGAATCTACGATCAGTTGTTCCAGTACGGCGTGCGCTTTAACCGGAACCTCGTAATCGACTTGCAATGCGCTCCCATCGTCATGGGCGCTGGTCCGCTGGGAAACCAGCAAAACATGCAAATCTTCAATTGGTACTTTGCACCTGTTGCCATGCCGTTGGGGACTAGTCATCCCATCACGACCAACCTCGATCCAGTCAAGTTTGATTTCGCCTCCCGATTGGATACGGTGGATGTCGGTGGAAATCTGAAGAAAACCGTGTTGCTTTCCTCCTCTGAAATGGCCAGGGAATACAAGGCACCGGTGCGTGTTTCGAGCAATATTGTGGAATTGGAGCCCGCCTATTTCAGCCAGAATTCCCTTCCCAATCAGCCGCTCGCAGTGTTAATTGAAGGGGAATTCGAATCCGCTTTCCAGCACCGGCTGCCCGACACGCTCAAAAATGACCCGGGCTTTGCTTTCCAGACCACCAGCGTTCCTACTGCTCAGATCATGATTGGTGACGGTGATATCATCCGAAATCAAGTCAAGGAAGGTCCGAATGGCCCGATGATTCTTCCATTGGGGTACGATCGCAATGCACGTCGCGTGATTTATGACAACAAAGAGTTTTTACGCAACGCCGTCAGCTACCTATTGGACGAGTCGGCTTCCATTTCAGTTCGCTCTCGGACCATTGTGCTGAGGCCTTTGAACGCGGAGAAGTTGCGAAATGAACGCTTGGGGTGGCAGGTCACAGCAATGGGGTTGCCCATTGCACTGGTTGCTTTGCTTGGTTGGGTCTTTACTTGGCGGCGCAAGAATCGGTTTGCTAAACCATTTAATTCAGCCGCATAATTTCATTTCATGCACAAGAATCTACGTCTGTTTTACCTCTTGATTTTGGTTACCGCAGTGGCTGCAGGTGTTCGTTACATGGACCTCAAAGAAGCTGCGGATATCACCCGTACCGCTGAATCCTCCGAGTTTGCGGTCCAGGACACATCGTTGGTGGACAAAATCTTCATTGCAGATAAGGACGGAAATTCTGCGCTGTTGGAGCGAACAGGTGAGCGTTACTGGAAGTTGAATGGGCTGCACTTCGCTCGAAAAGATGCGGTGGATTTATTGCTGAAAACCTTCAAGCGTGCCCGTGTTCAGCGACCGGTGCCAAAGGCTGAGTTGGATAACGTCAACCGATTGTTGGCAGGCCGAGGAAAGAAAGTTGAGATCTACCAGGGGGGAGACCGTCCTGTAAAGACTTGGTACATAGGCACCTCAACTCAAAATCACACCGGTACCTACATGGTGCTCGCGGACGAGAATGGCCAACTCGCAGCGGAGCCGTTCATCGTTCACATGGAAGGATTCACGGGATTCCTGTCTACCCGTTTTTTCACGGAGGAACGAGAGTGGAGGTACACGGGGGTGTTCGATTATCCAGGGGCTTCCCTTAATAAAGTCGAAATCGAATCGGTGGATGCCCAAAAGGTCTATTCTATTGCCTCGGATTCAGCAGGAGTTATTTCGGTGACGGGTGGAAGGCTGGTCAATCGAATGGACACTCTTTTTTGGCAGGACCGATTCAATTTGTTCCGGAAAGTGCACCTTGAAACGTACAACAACCACTTGACTGAAACCGCTCAGGATAGCCTCCTGAATCGGGCCACACCGGCATTCAATCTGCGGGCTTGGTCCGAAGGTGATTCTGTGCCCAATCAGATCTCCCTCTACTGGAAGGCACCCGTTTCAGATACCTACGATGACAACGGAAACCTCAACCAGTGGGACGGTGCGCGCATGTACGCAGCGTACAAGGGAGAGGTGGTCTTGGTTCAGCGGTTTGTCTTTGATCCGCTTTTGCAAGGCCTCTAAGGCAGAGGAACGTTTCGGATATTGCCTATGGTGGAATCCCTCCGCTGAAGCACCCGGACGGTGACGAATTCAAGCAGCAAGCCTTTTCCATAACCACTCAACTGCACAAAACCCGCTAACACAGCCAACCGCGCTATGCGCAAATTTCGGGTGGTCCAAGCTGCATGGTAAAACACACCGACTGTCCACGATAACAGGGGGGTTACAAAGGTCCATGCCCAAAAGTTGAGGCCAAAAGCGAATAAAGCCACAACCACGGGAATCAGTAGCAGAGTGTAGAGGAAGAATCCAACTGGCGCCCAGTGCAGCAACTTCAACTCCTGCGGATAGAATTTTTGGATGTTGATCCGAGCCCGTCCAAAGAACTCTACCTGAGAACGAAACTGCCGAAATGACGTTCGGCGTTTGTGGTAGACGAATGCGGATGGAATGAGGTCGGATCGCAAGCCGTGCTCTTGCAGGCGAAGCGAGAACTCAATGTCCTCTCCTTTGACAGAAATCTTGTACCCACCGCTGACATTCCACGCTTTGCGGGAGATGCCCATGTTGAAAGAGCGGGGATGAAAGGTGCCCACATGCTTCTTACCGCCTCGTATACCCCCTGTAGTGAGGGGCGAAGTCATCGAATAGCTGATGGCCTTTTGCCAAGGCGAAAAATCTGGCGACGCTGCATCTGGGCCTCCGAAGACATCGGTTTCAGGGTGTGCATCCAAATGGGCGTTTATCGCCTCAAAATAATGGGGAGGAATGATGCAATCAGAGTCAAAAACAATCATCCAATCACCCTTGGCACGCTCGAATCCGTAATTGCGGGCAAATCCTTGCCGTTCATTCTCCTTATAGAAATACCGGACATTCAACTTATCTGCGTAGCCGTTTACAATGTGCTCTGCTTTGAGATTGCTGCCATCCTCCACCACGATCACTTCAAAATCGGAAAACGATTGAAGCGTCAACGAAGCAAGAAGCTCGTCGATTTCTTCAGGACGATTGTAAAGCGGAACGATGACGGAGTATTTCATACCAAAGGAGATGGACCGAAATTAACGTTGAAACGAACGGGAAGAGGAATGGCCGGCCGCTATATTTGAATCCTACAGCGTGAATAATATGGATGCATTTATCGTAGATGGAGTTCGAACTCCCATTGGAAATTTTGGCGGAACATTGTCCCCCGTACGAGCCGATGACCTCGCGGCGCACGTGCTTCGTGAATTGCTCAACCGCAACGACAACTTGGATTCCATGTCCATTGCAGATGTGCTGATGGGGTGCGCAAACCAAGCAGGTGAAGACAATCGGAACATCGCGCGCATGGCATCGCTCCTGGCGGGCTACCCGCATCAAGTTCCTGGTGAAACCGTCAACCGACTGTGCGCCTCAGGAATGGCAGCTGCTGTGAATGCTGCGAGAATGGTAGCATCTGGAGAGGGCTCGGTGGTGGTCGCGGGCGGAGTGGAGCACATGACCCGTGGTCCTTGGGTCATGTCGAAGGCATCCAAGGCATTTGGACGCGACAGTGCATTGCACGATTCAAGTTTTGGTTGGAGGTTCATCAATCCAAAGATGGAAGCGCTTTACGGCGTAGATGGGATGGGGCAAACAGCGGAAAACTTGGTGGATATGTATGGGATTTCGCGAGAAGACCAAGATGCATTCGCTGCATGGTCACAGCAAAAAGCCAACGCGGCAAGGGATGCTTTGGCGGAGGAAATTGTTTCAGTGTCCATTCCGCGTCGCAAACAAGAAGATTTGGTTTTTGACCAAGATGAGTTCGTCAAGCCGTCAACAACCCAGGAAGGTCTGTCAAAGCTTAGGGCCGCTTTTCGATCCAACGGGACAGTCACAGCGGGTAATGCCTCGGGCTTAAACGATGGAGCTGCAGCCCTCTTGCTTGCATCAGAGGCAGGTTTGAAAAAGCAGGGGTTGACTCCGATGACGCGGATTGTGTCATCAGGCGTTGTTGGGGTAGAGCCGCGCATCATGGGAATTGGGCCGGTAGGAGCATCCAAACTCGCACTCGAACGTGCAGGGTTGGATTTGAAAGATGTGGATCACATTGAATTGAACGAGGCCTTTGCGGCTCAAGCTCTGGCGTGTACCCGGGCCATGGGGCTTGAGGACAATGATCCGCGCGTAAACCCCCAAGGCGGTGCCATTGCCCTTGGACACCCGCTTGGTATGACGGGCGCTCGGTTGTTGCTCACCGCTTCCCGCCAACTCGTACGCCGCAAGCAGAAGTACGCCTTGGTCACACTGTGTATTGGAGTGGGGCAGGGATATGCGGTGGTACTGGAGAATTCACAAGCCTGATCAAAGCTATGATTCAATCTTTCAAAGGCATGGTTCCAGTGGTGCATGCGTCATCCTACATTCATCCATTGGCAGTTGTCATTGGGCATGTAACGATTGGCCCACGATGTTACATCGGCCCCGGTGCAGTGTTGCGAGGGGATTGGGGGAAGATCATCCTCGAAGCCGGTTGCAATGTTCAGGAGAACGCGGTGCTGCACATGTTTCCGAAAGACGAGGTTCACCTGTGCGAAGGGGCTCACATTGGCCATGGTGCCATGATCCACGGTGCTACCATTGGAAGACAGGCCATGGTGGGCATGAATGCGGTTGTACTGGACCACGCCAAAGTCGGTGCTGAAAGCATGGTAGGCGCTTTGGCCATGGTCAAGGCCCGGTCCGAATGGGAACCACGGAGCCTCATTGTTGGAAATCCCGCGAAAAAAATTGGAGATGTTTCGGATGAAATGATCGCTCATAAAATAGAAGGCACAGCCTTGTACCAAGCCCTGCCTGCGGACATGTTGGAACATGCCGAGGAAGTGCCTCCTATGCGTAATGACACTCCGGATCGAGTGGCTGATTTCCCGGATTTTGAAACGTGGCAGGAACGCCGTTTAAAGCCTTGATGTGGGAAGGAACGGTCGCAGAAAAGTCGTTTTTAAGCAGTTCGAGGTGCGAGATGAGCACAGTGCCATGAAGGTGGGTACAGATGCTTTATTGCTGGCAACCTGGGCAAGTCTTGATGGTGCGTGTCGGATATTGGATGCGGGCACAGGCTGCGGCATCATTGCCCTGATGGCGGCACAACGCGCCCAACAGGCAGTAGTGGTGGGAGTGGAGTTGGAACCTGAGGCCGTGACTCAGGCAAGGAATAATGCAGAAAGAAGTCCCTTTTCCGATAGGGTCAGCATCATTGCATCCTCCATTCAGTCCTTCGCCTCCGAACCATTGAACCAAGGGGTTTTTGATTCTTTTTTGATCAACCCGCCATTTTTCCATGGGAAGCCCAAGTCGCCCGACCCCGCACGGAATTTGGCGCGGCACGACGATGCATTGCCGTTACAAGATTTGGTTGTCTCGGCCAGAAAATTGCTGCGTGAACGAGGCCAATTGCAAATCGTATGGCCGTTCGACCGATGGGAGGAGCTTAAAGAAGAAGCCCAAAGGGCGGGATTTCAATTGGTTCGCTTCGCCACTGTTCAAGGGCGACCTGAAACCGAGGTGACGCGTGTGCTCAGCCAATGGTGTTCATCGGGCAATGCAGACGTTGAGCCCGAAAAGGAAGTGATTTGTATAGAGCAAGGACAACGGAATGACGGTCCGCCCCGGCACACATCGCGCTACAAGGAGCTGCTGGGAGATTTTGTGGTAGACTGGCCAGCCTGACTGGTATGGTTCAGGCTCCCAAGACTTGTTTCAAGCGATCGACCTGTGCAGCCCACAATTCTTTTGCGTCGTCAATCTCGTCTTCTTCAGCAAAGTCAGTAACAACCAGCGCAGTGTCTCCAGTCAGGTCGTCAATTTTGATGCGGAACTCGAAGAAACTGTTGATCCCTTCTTCCTCGTCCTCGAGCCATCGAAACTTCGCAAACTCGTCGCGTTTTTTGGAGATGAGTCGGGCGCTTTCTTCGCTGCCGTCCCAGATGAAGATGTGGACGTCCTTCTTGATGTTGACGTCATCACAAAACCATTCCGACAAACCGCTTGGGGTGCTGAAAATGTTAAAGAGCACACCCTTCGAGCTATTGATTGGGATTTCAATCTGAAATTTTTCTTTCTCCATCTCCATAAAATCGGGATTAGCAAGATACTTCAAATCGAAGCAACTGAAGGGGCAATTAGTGAAATTTGTAGGCCTTACAGAGATTCTATTCTTGTGAACTATATTTGCGCCCGCTTGGCGGGATAGCTCAGCCGGTTAGAGCGCAGGATTCATAATCCTGAGGTCGAGAGTTCGAGTCTCTCTCCCGCTACGACTAAAAGCCATCAACTTCGGTTGGTGGCTTTTTCATTTTTAGCGTGTCAAACGGGTACGATTGGAGAAGAAGGGGCCCAATTGACATCCTGAGAGGTGCAGATGAATGAACCTTTTTCAACAGGTTGCGGGAAGTGTCATTGGTACAGTTTATTTTCGCTGCGCCCTAATGTTTTGGCACTTCTTAGGCGACCTATTGCATCGCGTAAAATTTACCGTGCAGCGCCACCTATACCTTTGACCTGATTGTTTCGATGAGCCATACTCAGCAAACAAAAACCATATACCTGGGCGACCAGCCCGTCAATGCCAGTTCGGAAAATGTAACTGGTCAAGAGACCATCCTGGATGGCGAGACGTATTACAAGATTGGCGAAGTCGACAAAATGCGGCCTTTCTTCATGAGCATTGTTTCCCACTCGGATCATTGGATGTTCATTTCCAGTACCGGTGGTCTGACCGCCGGGCGCATAAACAGTGACAATGCTCTGTTTCCGTATTACACGGATGATAAAATCACTGAGTCATTCGATCATACGGGGAGTAAGACAATAGCTATTGTTAAGCAGGGGGGGCGTAATTTACTCTGGGAGCCGTTTTCTGGGCAGCACCGAGGCGTCTACCGCGTCGAACGAAACCTCTACAAAAATGCCTACGGCAACAAAGTCATTTTTGAAGAAATAAACCACGATTTGGCCCTGGCTTTCCAGTATCAGTGGGCTCCGAGTGAGCATTTTGGATTTAGAAGGCAAGCGAAGTTGACTTCCCTTTCTAAAGAAGCCATCGAGGTGAGTCTGCTTGACGGTGTTCAGAATATTTTGCCCTTTGGTGTGCCAGAGGGCTTGCAAGGAGGCGCGAGCAACCTGGTAGACGCATACAAAAAGTGCGAATTGGAAGCTGGGGTTCTCGGTGTTTTCGCGCTGAGTGCCATTATTTCTGACAAGGCAGAACCCAGTGAGGCGCTCAAAGCAAACGTGGCGTACGCGTTGGGCTTGGACAACCCGAAGGTTCTCCTGTCGTCCAAGCAGGTTTCAGCATTTCGACAAGGTCACTCCATTCACAACGAAGTAGACGTCAAGGCCGAACGCGGCGCTTATTTTGTTCAGACCGAATTGGCGATTGCCCCGGGAGCTGTCAAGCAGTGGTCCATTGTCGCCAACCTCAGTCAATCAGTGAGCGATGTCATTCGCCTAAGTGAAGAACTGAAAGACCCTGTGGCCATGGCTGCCGCGTTGGACGCCAACATTGAACAGGGTACGCAGCAACTCATTGGGTTGATTGCGGCGAGCGATGGCTTGCAGTTGACAGCGGACCGCCGGCGCAACATTCGCCACTTTGCAAACACCA
The DNA here is from genome assembly GCA_938074325.1 of uncultured Flavobacteriales bacterium. Lineage (GTDB taxonomy): Bacteria > Bacteroidota > Bacteroidia > Flavobacteriales_D > Sanyastnellaceae > UA16. The sequence goes on from CALJFZ010000002.1 coordinate 159,901, forward strand.
TGTTCAACGTCATGCGTGGGGGCATTTTTGATGAGAATTACAAGATCGAACGCCAGGATTTCATGGCGTACATCGATCAAGCCAATCACAAGGTCTTTTTCAAAAAGGCCGATAAAATGGCGGCTTGGCCTGAAGAGTTTGACTTGTTTTTCTTGCAAGAGCAAGCCAGTGCAGATGATGACCTCAATTTCAAGCGGCTCTGTGCTGAATACTTGCCGTTGAAGTTTAGCCGGCGGCACGGCGATCCAAGTCGACCGTGGAATAAATTCTCCATCAACCTCCGTAATGCAGATGATGGTTCGAAGATTTTAGATTACCAAGGCAATTGGCGCGATATCTTCCAGAACTGGGAAGCGCTGGTGCACTCCTATCCTGAGTTCATCGAGGGCATGGTCTTCAAATTTTTGAATGCCACCACATTCGACGGTTACAATCCATACCGCGTGTTCAAGGATGGGTTTGAATGGGAGACCATCGAGCCGGACAACCCGTGGTCCTATATCGGCTACTGGGGGGATCACCAGATCATCTACCTCCAAAAGTTTTTGGAGTTTATGCAGGCGTACTTCCCTGAAAAGCTTGAAAGCTACTTCGACAACGACTCGTTTGTGTACGCTAACGTGCCCTACCGCATCAAGCCATACGAGGCATTGCTGGAAGACCCGAAGAACACCATTGACTTTGATCACGAACGCGAGTCCAAGGTTCAATTCAAAAAAGACGAGATCGGGGGAGATGGAGCGCTCCTGCGCGAGACTCACGTATTCATTTACAAAGTGAATTTCGTCGAGAAAATCATGGCCACCATGATGGCAAAGATTGCCAACTTCATTCCTGAGGGGGGCATTTGGATGAACACGCAGCGACCAGAGTGGAACGATGCGAACAATGCATTGGTCGGGAACGGCGTGTCGATGGTAACGCTGTATTACTTGCGCCGATTTATGGTGTTCTTCCACGAAATACTTGCAAAGAGCGAGCACAAAGAAGTGCAGATTTCGACAGAGCTGCTCGATTGCTTCGTGCGCATGAAAGCAACGCTGGAGGCACACGCTGCAGAAGGGGCGGTGACCAACGCCGAACGCCGTTCTATTCTGGACGGGCTTGGTAAAGCGGCAAGCGATTACCGTCAGGCGATTTACGACAGCGATTTCTCTGGCAAGAAGTCCGGTTTGGTCTTGGATGATTTACGCGCATTCATGGCGACGACAATTGCTCATCTGGAGCATTCAATTGCTGCCAACAAACGAGCGGATGGATTGTACCATGCGTACAACCTGATGACGGTCGAATCCGATGGGGGAGTGGCCATTTCTTACCTGCCAGAAATGCTGGAGGGTCAGGTGGCTGTGCTGAGTTCAGGCTTGCTGGGATCATCCGAAAGTCTTGAGGTATTGGATGCATTGAAGTCCAGTGCGCTCTTCCGTGAAGACCAATACAGTTACATCTTGTATCCAAACAAGTCGTTGCCTCGCTTCTTGGACAAGAACAACATCGACGCTGCTGCGGTGGATCAGTCCGAGCTGTTGAAACGCTTGCTTTCCGAGGGCAATACAGATATCCTGGTCAAGGATTGCAAAGGAGGCTACCACTTCAATGGCAATTTCCACAATGTCAAGGCGTTGCGCGCGGCCCTTCAAAAGCTACCGGAAGCTTATGGAAAACTGGTTGCCGCTGAACAAGCTCAAATCGAAGCCATCTACGAGGAGAACTTCAATCACAAGGCGTTCACAGGACGATCTGGAACATTCTTCGGATACGAGGGGTTGGGGTCAATTTATTGGCACATGGTTTCCAAACTTCGACTCGCCGCTTTTGAGGTAACGAAAGCTGCAGTTGAGGCTGAAGAATCCAGTGATGTTGTGGGGCGTTTATTCGATCATTATTTCGAAATCAACGCGGGAATTGGTGCGCACAAGTCGCCCGATTTATATGGAGCGTTCCCAACAGATCCATACTCGCACACACCGGGCGGCAAAGGAGCTCAACAACCGGGTATGACCGGCCAAGTAAAGGAAGACCTGTTGTGTCGTTTCGGAGAACTCGGCGTTCGTGTGAACGAGGGGCAATTGGAATTTGACCGAAGGATGATGCACAGCGAGGAATTCCTGAGCAACCCTGAAACATTCCATTACGTTGACGTTCATCAGGTGGCCCAATCCATCGAACTCGCGAGCGATAGTTTGGTCTACACGGTGTGCCAAGTTCCAGTTGTTCACCAGAGAGGCGAAAACGCCGGAATCGATGTGCATTTCAGCAACGGCCAGCAAGAGCGGGTGGAAGGGCTGCAGATTGATCGCACCACAAGTCAGCAGATTTTTAGAAGAACAGGAGAGGTCGTACGGTTGACAGTTACTGCATAACGTCAAGGCCATGTGGATTTTCTCAAAATCGAATCCTAGATTCGTGAATCGGGCTTCTAGAGTCAGCGGCGTGCTTGCAGGTGCGGCTTTGACATTCGGGGTCTTTCTGTCCGCTTGCGGGCAACCAAAACCTAACCCAACCATGGACACACCATCTGCAGCTCAGTTACTCGGAAATCCGGATTATCCCGCCATCTCATACGGTGGGTACCGCGATGTCAGTCGTTCAGTACAACCGACTATCGAGGAATTGAAGGAAGACATGCGCATCCTCCACGCCATGGGCATACGGATCCTGCGAACGTACAACGTGCAGTTGCCTCACGCATCCAATGTTGTCAAGGCCATAGCAGCCCTGAAAGAGGAAGATGAGTCTTTTGAGATGTACGTGATGCTGGGGGCCTGGATTGATTGCAAAGGAGCGTGGACCGATTCCCCAGACCACAGCGTAGAAGATGCGTTGTCCAACGAAGCGGAAATTCTTCGGGCTGTTTCGCTCACTCAAAAATTTCCGGACATCATCAAGGTTATCGCGGTTGGGAACGAAGCGATGGTGCATTGGGCCGCTTCTTACTTTGTCGGACCCGAAGTCATTTTGGGATGGGTCAACTACCTGCAGGGATTGAAGCGTCAAGGCAAATTGCCTCAAGACCTCTGGGTCACCAGTTCAGACAACTTTGCGTCATGGGGAGGCGGTGGATCTGAGTACCATAACGATGACTTGGTTGCATTGGTCGACGCCGTTGATTATGTGTCGATGCACACGTACCCTTTCCATGACACCCATTACAATCCTTCGTTTTGGCGGAATGATTCACTCGTCGCAAAGGGCGCCGTGGAACGTGCGATGGAGCGGGCCGTCGACTACAGCAAAGACCAATACCAACGGGTGGTTCGCTATGTCCATGCTATTGACCCAGAGAAGGCCGTTCACATCGGTGAAACGGGCTGGGCAAGCGTGTCAGATGGATTTTACGGTCCTGAGGGTTCACGTGCTGCAGACGAATACAAACAGGCGCTGTTCTACCAAGGGATGCGGGATTGGACCCAATCTGAAGGCATCAGTTGTTTCTATTTCGAAGCATTTGACGAACCCTGGAAGAGTGCTGTGAATCCGACCGATTCCGAAAACCATTTCGGCTTGTTCACGGTCAAAGGCGAGGCGAAGTTTGCGTTGTGGCCCCTGGTCGACTCAGGTGTTTTTGTAGGGCTCAGCCGAGATGGGATGCCCATAGAGAAAACGTATTCCGGTGAACGCGAATTGCTGGATCGCCATGTCCTTTTACCCGTTCAGTGAACCATGATTACAAACAAGAAATCTAGCCAAAAGCAAAATCCCCAATGGTTCGTGGCCGTGGTGGTTCTGCTATTGCTGAGCGCATGCACCTCGAAATCAACCACTCGGTCCTGGGTTGAGCAAGGATCCATCCACACGGAACAAGGGCCATTTTTCATCCGAGGTATCTGTTACCATCCAGTTCCAGCGGGAGACACCCTGCGGAGTTTTGACCGCATCGAAGAAGATTTGGAGCTGATGCATTTGGCGGGTATCAACACCATTCGTGTGTACGAGCCGATTGCTTCCAAGTCTGTTCTTGATGCCATTCATGCGGCCGGACTTAAGGTCATTGTTGGCTTCGGATACAACCAAGGAGGCGTCTACGATATTCAATCGGGAACATTTGTTGACTACGTTCGGAGGTTCAAGGCGCATCCTGCAATCCTGCTTTGGGAACTGGGAAACGAGTACAACTACCATCCGGAATGGTTTGACGGCGATATCGATGTGTGGTATTCTGCGTTGTCGAATGCTGCAGACGCGATCCACCAAGCAGACGCAGATCACCCGGTGGCTACAGCGCACGGGGAAGTGCCTACCGATGAGTTGCTCGCTCAACTGGGCAACATCGATGTGTGGGGATTGAATGTGTACCGTTGGGATGTCTCCTACACCGCATGGAAGGATTTTGCGGCTAAAAGCGAGAAGGCCATGTACTTTTCAGAGCTTGGTGCAGATAGTTACATGGCAGCAGGCGCTGGTGAATACAAGGCTGGGGAGAACCAGCAGGCCCAAGCAGACGCTACGCGAAAATTATTGGAACCCATTCTCTCTGATTCTTGCGGTGCCGCCGGCGCGGTCGTTTTCTCATTCACCGACGGTTGGTGGAAGGCGGGCAATCCAGAGCAACAAGATGTGGGAGGCTGGGCGCCAGAAAGCAGCGGTGTTCCTTACGACGGAGCTCCTAATGAGGAATACTGGGGGATTGTCGACATAGACCGCGAGCCAAAGGCTGCATATGGCGTGGTTCAGTCATTGTTCAAAAAGCATAACTCTTCGCGTATGAAGGACGTATATTTCCAAAAGCGGGTGTTTCAAACCAGTCGCAAAGGAGGGCGGTTCCACGAAGTCCCTCAATCCAAATTGGATGACTGGGAGCGACCACAATCCAATGGTCAGGAGGAAATCCGAATTCAAATTCATGCTGATCAACGAAAGCAGACCATCGAAGGGTTTGGGGGGTCTTTTACCGATGCCTCTGCCTACCTCGTTCACCAGCTAAGTCCGACTCAGCGGAAGAACATCATGGAAGCATATTTCGGAGAGGAAGGCGCGAATTACAGCCTCACACGCACCCACATGAATTCGTGTGATTTCTCGCGTTTTCATTACAGTTATGCCACAGTAGAAGGGGATTTGAACCTAGAGCACTTTAACATCGATCAGGACTTGGAATTCATCTTCCCCATGATCAAGTCTGCCCAAGAAATTTCAAAGGACGGTTTTCACTTGATTGCATCCCCGTGGACGGCGCCACCTTGGATGAAGGACAACAACGATTGGGTAGGAGGACGACTGCTGAAGGAGATGCAACCTACATGGGCGCAATTCTTCGTGAAATATGCCCAAGCATGCGAAGCGAATGGCATCCCTTTGTGGGGGTTCACGGTTGAAAACGAGCCCCATGGCAATGGCGACAATTGGGAAAGCATGCTCTACAGCCCAGACGAAATGACGGAATTCGTCGAAAAGCATTTGGGCCCGGCTCTCGCGTCCAATGACTTCGGACATCTGAATGTTTTGGGGTACGATCAAAACCGCGCTGGCTTGCATGAATGGACGGAGTCGATGTACCGAGATTCAACAAGTGCCAAGCATTTCGCGGGAACAGCTGTGCACTGGTACGAGAGCACGTACGACTATTTTCCGGATGCCCTCGATAGCGCGCATGAGGCCGCGCCGGAAAAGCTGTTGATTCAAACGGAAGGCTGCATTGATGCAGAGGTACCCGTGTGGCAAGATGACGATTGGTACTGGCGTAAGGAAGCCACGGACTGGGGATTTACCTGGCGAGAGGAAGACAAAAAATACCTGCATCCAAAGTACGCTCCTGTCAATCGCTACGCCCGAGACATCATAGGTTGCTTGAATCACTGGGTAAACGGTTGGGTGGATTGGAACATGGTCCTTGACCGGCAAGGCGGCCCCAACTGGTTCAAAAACTGGTGCATCGCTCCGGTCATTGTGGATCCGGAGCAAGATGAAGTCTACTTCACTCCACTTTACGATGTCATGTGCCACTTTAGCAAGTTCATCCGCCCCGGTGCAACCATATTGGCCAGTGAGTGCGGCGATTCCGAAGTGATGACTGTGGCCTCGGAAAATACCGATGGTTCGTACACGGTAGTCTGCTTCAATCCCGGGGATGAACCACGACACGTACGCATTGACGGCATCTCGCAAGGATTCGGATTTGTCCTCGATGCGCAAGCGTTGCAAACGATTGTTCTAACCCCAATCAAAAACTAGTCCCCATGCAAGAATTGGCTTCATCCTCTCCGTCCAAATCCCAAGGCGTTTCCCTCGGACAAAAGGTCGCCTTCGGGTTCGGAATGCTGGCGAACCAGATGTTTCCCGCAGCCTTGGGTGTGTTCATCATCGTGTTGGTCCAGGATCTTGGGTTTGCCGCCATGTTGTGGGGCATCATTCAATTCTTGCCCCGCATTTTCGACGCTATCACCGACCCCATCATGGGATTCATTTCGGACAACACCCGTTCGAAATACGGACGCCGACGGCAATACGTATTCATCGGCGCATTGCTCATGGGCATCGCATACATTGCCATGTGGCAATTGCACAAAGGGGATGGGGTCGTTTATAATTTCATCTATTTCTTGAGCTGGTCCCTCGTCTTCTATTTAGGACTTACCATATTCAGTGTTCCCTACGTAGCCATGGGCTATGAGATCAGTGAAGATTTCCATGAACGGACTGAAATCATGGCCGTCGCCCAGTTCATTGGCCAATGGGCTTGGGTTATCGCTCCTTGGTTTTGGGTCATTTTATACGACCCGGCTTGGTTTCCGGAGGGGGCCGACCAAGGCGTTCGAGATTTGTCCATCTGGGTGGCCATTCCGTGCACACTGTTTGCCTTGATTCCTGCCTTGTTCATCAAGAGCGAGTCAACTCTGGATCGGACGGATTTTTTGCCCATTAGCTTCAAGCAAGTAACGAGCAGTGTCAGGGATATTTTCACCTCCGCATTTGAAGCTTTTCGCATTAAACAATTCCGTCAAATAGCGGGTGCTACATTCTTGATTTTCAACTCTTTCAATGTTATAGCTGCGTATACGTTCTTGATCATTGTCCACTACCTGTTCAATAGCGATCCAGCGAGCGCGGGGAATTGGCCTGCCTTGCACGGTTCGGTCGGTGCTTTGGTGACTACGTTCCTCGTGATTCCGCTGGTCACACGCATGTCAAAGCGCATGGGAAAGAAGAAGGCGTTCATTGTCTCTCAGCTTATTTCTATCATCGGGTATGTGTTGTTCTGGTTCTTGTTTGTCCCCGGTAAGCCTTATTTGTTCCTCTATGCCCTGCCTTTCCATTCATTTGGAATAGGGAGTCTATTCACGATTATGATGAGTATGACAGCGGATGTCTGCGACCTGGACGAACTCCAGACGGGCAAACGGCGCGAAGGTGTATTGGGAGCGGTGTATTGGTGGATGGTCAAATTGGGCTTTGGCATCGCCGCACTGCTCGGTGGAACCATTTTATCCCTGGTAGGTTTTGATGCGTCGAACGTGACGGAATCGGCTGTTACAGGCATGCGCTTGTTCTATACGTTTTTGCCGATAGCAGGTGTGGTTGGAGCTGTTTTGATTATGAAGAATTACGACATCACCGAGGCCAGAGCAGAAGAAATTAAGGCTGAGCTGATGAAAAAACGAGCGAATTAGAAATAAACTTTTTCAGTCATGTCTTTCCGAAAAGAGCAAGTCCTATCGTTGACCGGTGCACAAGTCAACTCGCTTGAAAAAGGTGCCTTACGAGAAAAAAGTAGGTCCCTTCTCAATGGTAAAATTCACGGCATCTGCTTCAGTCCTTATGAGGGAGAGCAGGAGCCTGGTGACGAAATTTCTGAATCGCAGGTTCGTAGGAAACTCGAACTTTTAAAGCCCTACACGAATTGGATCCGGGTCTTTTCGTGCACTGAAGGCAACGAAATGATTCCGCGACTGGCAAAGGAATGCGGTTTTCAGACCCTCGTAGGTGCCTGGCTCGGAGAAGATTTGGAAAAGAATGAAGTGGAAGTGGCTGCCCTTGTTGCCCTCGCCAAATCAGGGTATGTAGATGTGGCAGCAGTCGGTAATGAAGTCATGTACCGTGGAGAGCTTGAAGAAAGTGAACTTATTGGGTACATCGAGCAAGTCAAATCCGCAATCCCTGAAATTCCTGTTGGGTACGTAGACGCATATTACGAGTTTACTGATCGCCCGGCAATAACCGATGCTTGTGACGTGATCCTCGCCAACTGTTATCCATATTGGGAGGGATGTTCTATTGAGTATTCCCTACTCTATATGAAGCAGATGTATTATCAGGCTGTGCAAGCAGCACAAGGGAAGAGGGTTATCATTACAGAGACGGGCTGGCCAAGTGAGGGTGAGGCCTTGGGCGATGGCGTTCCGGGGTACGAAAACGCGCTGAAGTACTTCGTCAATGCTCAGGTATGGTCAGCGACAGAGGGCATTGAAATGTTCTATTTCTCATCGTTTGACGAGGCCTGGAAAGTAGGGTCAGAAGGCAGTGTGGGTGCGTATTGGGGACTTTGGAACCAGCACGAGGACTTGAAATTTTGACGCTTTTTCAGGGCATAAAAAAAGGGGCACAGGCCCCTTTTCTTGTGTCAAGAATATTGATTAGCGACGCTCACGTGCTTCGCTTTCGTTGCAACGAATGGCGCGTCCCATCAAGTCTTTTCCTTCCATGGCCTCAAGGGCAGCCTCGGCTTCCTCTTGGTTCGGCATTTCAACAAAGCCAAATCCTCGGCTTCGTCCGGTTTCTCGATCGTGGATGACTTTGGCTCGTTCGACTTCTCCATGAGCTTCGAACGCTTCTCTCAGGGCTAAGTCATCAACTCCCCAAGCGAGATTTCCTACAAATATATTCACGTGTACTGAATTAAAGGGCAAAGTTAGGTGCTGGGAAGGCGCGCCGAACAACTTTTCCAAGAAAAATGTAACCTGCACCAATAACGCCACGTACGAAGGCAGGAACAATGTTATCTACAACACAAGAAAGGCGTTAATCGAGTGAATATTTGTCTCAATTGTCAGTTTGCTTTATTTAGTCGTTGATTTTTTGTATCTTTATTTAGAATTATCACTGCACGATCCATGCGATTTCTTTTTACCCTCCTCCTAGCGTTACCGCTTTTGACCCAAGCTCAATTGTGTTCTGAGCCTTCTCCTATCTCTTACACAGGATTTGGAGCGCAACAGACTCAGGCCGATTTGCTGCCGGATGCAAATTTCCTTGATGGGCTCAACAACTCATCATATTGGTCATTGGGTTCAGGTATCAGCGACAATAACCTTTGCGTTCAAGGCAACAGCGACGTGACCACCTTCTTGGGTGTGAAGCTTCGCAATGCCGTTGCACCCAACGACAACCCAACCAGCGCAGGAGCTGTCTACTTCGTTGAGCCTGGTTTTAGTCCTGAGGTCCAAGGGGGTGACGCTGGCAATGGCCCCGAAGCAAAGTGGAACATCCTGATGTATGCAGGCATAGAAAACGCCGCTTTCGACAGCGTTGATGTGATCTTGCACATCGACTTCGACCCTTGCTTCAACTACCAGGAGGAGGATATGTACTCGATTAACATCGGCGAGGCATTCGATTCGAATCCATTTACGCAAGCGCAGGATTTCTCGAGTTTTGGAATCAATACCAACATGGGCTCATCCGAGATCGCCAACTTGAACCCCGCAGGAACAGGCTTTGATGCGACAGTAGAAGGTTTCTACACCTTCGCGGTTGAGGTCAAGAATAATTGCGGGACCCGCAAAATGTGGAATGAAATTACTGTTTACGTTCAGTCTGAGACAACCGCTTCGGGTGATGCTGCTGCAGATACAGATGGCAACGGCATTTTCGATGACAACGATGTAGTAGGATGCCAGAATGACCAGGCTTGCAATTATGATTGTACCGCTACCATCAATAACGGATGTGACTTCGTTTCATGTTCTGGTTGTACGGTTGCAAATGCTTGCAACTACAACCCTGAAGCAACCGTTGCAGATGCGGCATCGTGTACGTATCCGTTGGATCTATATGGCGCCACCCATTTTGATTGCGATGGCAATTGCATCAACGATGCGGATGGGGATGGCGTTTGCGACGAAGACGAGGTAACCGGATGCCAGGATGCATCGGCTTGCAACTACAGCGCAGCTGCTACAGATGCTGGAAACTGCTCTTATCCGGCTACTGCGTTGGATTGCGATGGGAACTGCCTGAACGATGCTGATGCGGATGGTGTGTGCGATGAATTTGAAGTGCTTGGCTGTACGGACGAGGGTGCATGCAACTTTAACGAATTGGCAACAGATGACGACGCCTCCTGTGAGTACACTAGCTGCGCTGGCTGTGCCATTGCTCAAGCATGCAACTACGACAACACTGCAACCATCAGTTCAGCTGTCTGCTTGTTTGCAGGGAACTGTGACACATGCTCTGGAGAGCAGGATGGAACTGGCACGGTGATCAGCGGCGACAGCGACGGAGATGGTGTATGCGATGCGGACGAAGTGCTTGGATGTACAAACCCCGCAGCCCCTAACTTCAGCATTCAGGCTACGGAAGACGACGGCTCATGCATTTCTGTTTCTTTCGGATGCATGATTCCTATTGATTGCAACTATGACTCGAGCGCAACATACTTCGACATCACAGCGTGCTCGCCTGAAAACGGCGGTTCAACTGCGTGCGCCGCTACAGGAGGTTCGCCTCTTCCTTTCGGCATGATCACGACTTGTCAGATTGCATCTGCATGCAACTACGGCGAGGAAGGAGATTGTGAATGGGCTTCTTGCGTAGGATGTATGAACCCCGATGGCTGTGATTACGACGAAAACAACATTTATCCTGTAGCATGTGATTATTCATGCTATGGTTGCACCAACTCAGATGCAGATAACTACGACGCCACTTCAACGGCCGATGATGGTTCGTGTGTGGTTAGCGGATGCACGGTAACTACTGCTTGCAATTACGACATGGACGCCACTACGAATGACGGTTCATGTGAATTCGATAGTTGCGCAGGGTGCATGGATGCCACGGCTTGTAACTTCGATGCCACTGCTACATTGAACTTGACGTTGGCATGCGATTACCCTGAGACCGCTTACGATTGCGACGGGAATTGCCTGAACGATGCGGATAGCGATGGTGTCTGTGACGAATTCGAAGTCGCAGGATGTACCGATGCTGATGCGTGTAACTTCGACGGGGGCGCAACGGATGAAAACGGTACTTGCACCTATCCCTCAACCGACTACGTTGATTGTGCAGGCAACTGCCTGACTGATGAAGATGAGGACGGTGTCTGTGACGAGGTCGAAGTCTTCGGGTGTGATATTTCAACTGCCTGCAACTACGATGCCTTGGCAACGGAGAACGATGGATCTTGTGAATACTCATCTTGTGCAGGTTGCATGGACGAGACTGCGTGCAACTACGATGCAACGGCGACATTGAACAATGCTTTGTCTTGTGAATACATTCCTGCTGGATGGGATGATTGCGAACAGACCATTTGCACAGATAACGATGCAGACGGGATTTGTGATTTTGACGAGCCAGCAGACTGCATTGGTGAATTCAACGCTCCTTCTCTGAGTTTGGACGCAGTTGTCGAAACAGCCGTTGAGGTTTCCCTTTGGTCGGCTACGTCCTTCGCTGGCGACGCTTCCGACGACACGGGCGTGGCTACATCAGAGTACGTTGATTATGCCGGTCGATTGAACGATGGACGCTATCATGTAACACGTGTTTACACTGTGACAGATGTGTGTGCCAACAGTTCCAACATTGCTCAACTCATCGTTGCAGACGACAGCCACACTGCGGGCTGTACGAACGCAAACGCAACGAACTATGATGCGAACGCGATCAACGACAACGGTACATGTGATTACTCACCTGCATGTTTGGGTGATTTGAACCTGGATAACATTGTCGGTACATCTGACTTGCTCATCTTGTTGAGCTCATTCGGTCTGCCTTGCTCAGAATAACAAGCGACAGGACCAACTTAACCAACCAAAAGCAACAAGGCCCGCTCATAGCGGGCCTTTTGTTTTGCAACACTTGCGTGGTCTAATTAATAGGGGATGCCCTTTCGTTCCATCTCTTCCAGACGCCCAAGGATGTCGCCAAGTTGTTCCGCACCAATTTGCTTCCCTATGATTTTCTTGTTTTTATCCAGCAACAGCACTTTGGGCGTTGCGAAGACATCAAACGTAGTTCGGAAGTTGAGGCTTTTGAGTGTCGTGACTCCACTGTAGATCAAGGTTGACGCACTGTCTTGCGCATTGATAAGGGGGTTGTCGCTGACGTTGATCCAATCCGTGTATTCATTCTTTTCGACAAACTCCTGCCAGGGTTCGGGCTCGAAATCATTGCCAATGGCAAAAATCTCCAATCCTTTGGGATGCCATTCCTTGTAGAGCTCCTTGTATTTCGGCAGCTCTTTCTTACAATGCCCACAGGTGCTTTCCCAAATCAGCACGGCGATGTATTTCGCTTCAACGTCGTACAGGGATACCCATTGCTCTTGATCCAGACCAGGCAGAATGATGTTGGGAATGATGCTGCCGCATTGGCTGTCGCGCAGTTCATTCGCTCGGTCAATGACCTTTTGCAACTGCTCTTCTGACATCCAAACTGCTTGGCCAGTTTGGTAATAAGTGTCGATCATATGGACGAACACCTTGTCCATGCACATCACCTGAGACGATTCAGAATTGAAGGTGATGTAATGCGTGATGTACTTGAACATCTCATCATTGCCTTTTGCTTTTGCGATAAGCCGATCTGCCGAATTCAAAAGCGTGTCGGGTACCTGAGGCAAAACACGTGTCCAGTAATTGTCCAGGAATTGATGAAAGCTGCCGTCGTGGACCAACCGAGGGTCTTCAAAATCAACCCGGTCCCAGTAATGATCTAAGTACCATCGGTACTGAAGTTCTTGGGCATTTGCGATGTTTTTGGGCGCTTCTGGGATGGTCGGCTCCAAAACCATGTTCAAGTATTTCGCGAACAATTTGTCGCTTTCCTCACTGAGAATGCGTTGTTGTTCAGCAGCAACTTCCTCACCCAATTCGGTAAGGACTTTTCTTGCTGCCGCGACCTGCTCCGGGCTGGCCGTCGAGTCACCGAGCATTTGCTCATTGGGAGCTGCGATGGCTCGTCTTTGGCTTATGAAGTTCAAGAATGCGTAAAAAACTCGATTCTCCTCGCTTTCAATGACTTCGACATGCTTCGTAGGGTCGCTGGCTTTGGTCTTGATTACGATGTCCTCTGTAACGGCCATGAATTCGAAATACTTCGGCCCGGGAATCACGATGGCATGCTTGCCACACTTTTCAAAAGGCTGCCCTGGGAACTGCAAATGTCCGGAAGCATCGGTGATGGTCGTATCCGCGTAGTACAGCTTGTTGCCGTAGTAATGTGCCAAGTACACGGTGTCATTGTTCAGTCCTTCGACTGTAACATCGATGGTGTACTCAGGGCTGGATTGGGCCATGCCACTGACAAAAATCATTCCGGACCAAATCGCAAGGGCGAACTGTTTAAATGCTTTCATCGTCGTCTGTGTATTGTAAATCAGAGTAGATTTCAAAAATAACGGCGCCTATCACCGTATCTCGGTTGATAGGCACGGTCTTTCTCAACAAGTACATGACAATAACCGTACCGAGATGGAAAAGATTACTGCGTGAAAAAAAAAGGCCTGCAGATGCAGGCCTTTCTAAATTCAATATGGTTTTGTTGCTTATCGCTGGATAACCAATCGTTGCGTAGAACGCTTCTCACCAGCGTTTACTTCCAAGAAGTAAATGCCATTGTCGAGGTCCAATTCAATGGTTTCCCCTCGGTTCATGTTGTTGACTACTTGTTCGTGTACCAACTGTCCGTTCAACGCATGAACTCGGATCATGGCATTGTCAGGTTGTCCTTGCAAGTTGATGTAAGTCGAAGCAGGGTTTGGACCGAAAGTGAATGCAATGTCTTCACTCGGCTGATCGATGCTTGCCGGTACAGAAAGGTTGATGTCGTCGACATAGTAGTTGCCTACTGTGGTGCCGTCACCATAACCGAAGAAGTTAACGCCTCCGAATGGGGAGTCGAACATGAAGCTTCCCACTTCCGTTCCTGCAATGGTCACTGTAATCATGTCATTATCTAAGTCGATCAAATGCGAAACTTCGAACCACTCTTCAATTGGGAAGGTTCCTGATCCGACAGTCGCACCGTCCATAACGATTTGGAGGTCGCCGGTGAAAGCGAACGTCACGTCAAATGCCCATCCTACGCCAGGTGCTTGGTCTTCCTGAACATTGTAGTAAGCGGAGTTTCCATCTGTGACGTACATCCACCAAGATCCCACGTAGACGCCTTCGTCCAAACCAGCGAGCATGACCACATCCAATGGTCCTCCAGTTGCCGAACCGGCAAAAATGTGTAATGAGTTCGAGCCGGTGTTTGCGTAATCACTGCTGATTGGGGCGTCTTCTGCAGTGCCGTCACCCGAGCCACTCCAAGTAATCCAAACGGGACTATCGGTTACGTAATCGCCAGCGGCGAAGCCCTCAAAACCTTCTTCGTAAAGGGTTTGACCAATGGCTGAAAATGAAAAAGCAAGACCTGCTAAGAGTAAAAAATTCTTCATGCGCTTTGTGTTTATCGTAGTGGCAATTTAATGAATTCACTTGACAAATCCTCGGAAGCTTCGCGGGTATTAAATTCGAATCATGCAATGGGAAGGAAATCTGAGGAAGTTGAACACAGGCAATTCGCCTACTGAGGAAGGCCATGTGCGCTATGCTTTGCCAGGTGCGGATGTGTTGGACGCCCTCCCTCCAGTTGAAATGAATCCGCTTGTTGGGAGGTATGTGTCGTTGCAATTCACCGGTGCAATCCATTGCCGTGTTACCGGTCGGCAAATCAAAAAAGCTTACGGGGAAGGCATGTCCTACCAGGCTTGGATGGAGCATCCCACGGCTACTCCCTCCATCCTTCGACCGGAATTAAGCCGAATTCACGAAGGGGTGGCGCTGCGGGACTTCGAGTGGGAGCAACGCCACCACAATCAGCCGCATTACGTGTACATCAGCCAAACGGGAGGTTTCAAGGTGGGGGTTACACGAACGACCAACAAGCCCTTTCGATGGCACGACCAAGGAGCCGTAGCTGCCGTGGTGATTGCAGAAACGCCATACCGCCAACTTGCTGGCCTGCTAGAAGTAGAATTAAAAGAAATCATTTCCGACAAAACAAACTACCGGAAGATGCTCCAAAGAGTGGAGCCCGACGAAGCGGAGTTGGAGGAATGGAAAGAGACGTGTTTCGACCACCTCGGTTTGGATGAATTCGAACCGTTCTTGCTAGATGAAGCTCCGTCCATCTTTGATTATCCTGTTTTGAATTACCCTGACAAGGTGACCTCTGTGAACTTGGATAAAGTTCCGGAAATATCCGGAAGGCTCGAGGGCATCAAAGGGCAATACCTACTTTTCGAAGGCGGTCGCGTCTTCAACGTGAGACGCCACACGGGCTACCGCGTGGTTCTCGAAATTCGGTAATTAGTTCATGGAAGGGTCCACCGGGGCATTGGCGATGTGCTCGAAACCGTCGCCCATGCCGTTGATCAACGATTTCCACATCTCCTCATCATTGGCGTGTGTGTCCATGATGCGCTCCACCGATGCATCCGTAATGAACCACGATCGGCTTTTGATTTCATCGTCCAGTTGCCCGGGAGTCCATCCGGCGTAGCCGATGAAGAAGCGAAGTCTTCCCTCTAAGTCGTGTCCCTCGCTTAACATGTTTCTGACCCATTCGAAATCACCTCCCATGAACAAGCCCGGCTTCACTGCAATGGCGTCAGGTGCATCTGGAACCGTGTGCAGGTAGTACAAGTTGGAGTTTTTAACCGGGCCTCCAAGGCTCAACCTGCATTGCACGGTGGGCAAATCATCGAGCAATTCGTTCAGCCCCACTTCAATGAAGTTGTTGAGCACAAAACCAAAAGAGCCTTCTTCGTTGTGCTCGCAAATCAAAATTGCTTTGCGGCCGAAGTGAGGGTCGTCCATAAAAGGCTCAGCGAGCAGTACCTTTCCAGCCTCGGCTATTCCGGTAGAAGATGGGGTGAACCGAATCATCCCCACAAAGTTCAGATTTTTGCGCAATATTTAAAAGACAACATGCCGCTAATCACCCGCCTTAACTCCTTCGTTTTGACAGCCGCGCTTCTGGTGGCAGAAGTGGTCCTCGGTCAATCTTCATCTTCATCGGATCCGGCAGTCGATTTTTCGGACAACCGGACCCCGACATGGCAGGAGACCGTTGCCGCCTTTGAAGCCCTGGCCGAGCTTCATCCTCTCGCACATTTCATCGAGGTCGGGATGAGCGATGTTGGGCGTCCCATCCATGCCTTCATCTTGAGCAATCAGGGAGGCGCCATCGGTTCGCTTGCTGAATTGCGAAGTCTTCGCGGTAGCAACGCGGAGAAATTGGGCTTGCTGGTCAACAACGCCATCCACCCGGGCGAACCATGTGGTGTGGATGCTTCAGTTGCCTGGTTGCGGGAGTTGATGGGGGATGACATAGCGCTGAAGCGGGTGCTTGAAACCATGGACATAGCCGTTATTCCCATGTACAATGTAGGAGGGGCGTTGAATCGAAATTGCTGCACCCGCACGAACCAAGATGGCCCAGAAGAATATGGCTTTCGTGGAAATGCACTGAACCTGGATTTGAATCGGGATTTTATCAAAATGGATTCGCGCAATGCCTTTGCCTTTGTCAATTTGTTTCAGGCGTTTGCTCCGGATGTGTTCATCGACACCCACACGACCAACGGTGCGGATTATCCGTATGAAATGACCCTGATCGCTACCCAACCAGACAAAGCCGGCCCTGTGATTGGTCCCTTCATTCGAAATGAAATGGGGCCCGCATTGTATGCGTCGATGGATGAGCGTAGCGTTCCAATGAGTCCCTACGTGTACTCCATGGACGAGACGCCCGAATCCGGCATCAGAGGGTTTCTCGAGACACCGAGGTACAGCACGGGTTACGGCGTTTTGTTTGGTGCGATCGGATTTACTGCAGAGGCGCACATGCTCAAACCATTTCCTGTGCGGGTGCATGCGACCAAGCAATTCATTGAATCAACAGTGAGTTACATGGTGCTTCACACGAACAGGATTCGCCAGATTCGACAAGAGGAAAAAATGCGGTGGAAGAATGCAACAGAAGTTCCCGTGCGATGGGGCTTGACAGACAACTTTGAAGAAATTGAATTCCAAGGCTATGCCTCACGCAAGGAAGTCAGCCCAGTGACGGGAGAGCTTCGGCTCAAGTACGATCGCACTTCGACATGGGAGCGAGTCATTCCTTACTACAACGAGTACGATGCGGTGCAGGTGACGACCATTCCAGCGTTTTGGGTTGTTCCCCAAGCTTGGCGGGAAGTCATTGAGCGATTGCGTGCAAATGGCGTACACCTCGAACCCATTCCAACGGATACTACCATGGCACTCCGGGTGGGTGAAATCAAGGGGTTCCAGTCATCATCAAGGCCTTACGAAGGCCACCACATGAACAAGGTGAGCCAAGTTCAATGGGAGGTCCAGCCCATTCAATTGTTTGCGGGTGATTTTGTGGTGCCCGCGGACCAAGCCTCACTTCGATTCCTGTGCGAAGTATTGGATCCTCAAGCGCATGACTCTTATTTCACCTGGAATTTTTTCGACAGTGCCATGCAGCAGAAAGAACATTTCAGTGCTTATGTTTTCGAAGAAACGGCCCGAGATATGCTTGAAGGCGATTCGCTATTGCGCATGCAATTTGAAATGGCAGTGGAAGCGGATGAATCTTTGAAAAACAGTGCTTCGTCCCAGCTTAATTGGTTGTACAGGGCATCAAAGCATTACGAAGGGACGGTGAATCGGTATCCCGTTTACAAATCCTTGGCAGACCGGCAATGAATCCGAAAGGCGTCACTCGGCAATTGCTTCAATTTCCCAGTCGGTTTCTCCGGGCTAGCCATCAGTTTGGGCGCATGGTTCGCAGGGATGTCGTGGGGATGACCCCGGAACAAATCCGCACAACCCTTGATGCGGTCGCTCGCCTTTATCCGGGACATTTTAATGTGGCCTTCGAGCGAGTGGAAGTGGCTGGTGTTCCTTGCGGCCACTTATACCCCCGACATGCGAAAGCTAAGTCCGTGCGAATGGTGCTCGCCCACGGTGGCGGCTTTGCCTTCGGCAGCGCATTGACGCACCGTGCATTTGCATCGGCACTCGTTCACGCACTGCAGTGCCAAGTTTGGATTCCCGACTACCGGCTGGCACCCGAATATCCGTTTCCGACTCCACTTGAAGATGTGATGGCGGCCACTGCTGCTCTGGCAACTTCCGGCGACAAGGTGTGGCTTATGGGCGATAGTGCTGGGGGGAATTTGGCCTTGTCAACGGCCTTGGAACTTAATCGCAAGAGCCCGAACGCCATCACAGGGATAGGGTTGTTTTCTCCTTGGCTGGATCTGCGTCCACAATCGGAAAGCAATCAATTGGCGCACACAGCTACGAGTCCTTTTGAACGCCTCGACATGGTTGAATATGCAGCCCATTACCTTCATGGGCAAAGCGCTGAACACCCGCTGGCTGACCCGCTTTCAGGAGACTTGAAATCCCTTCAACGCGTTTACATTGAGGCCTCTGAAGCGGAGTATTTGTACCCTGATGCACTGCGTGCGCATCGAGAAATGACCGCTGCAGGAGTGCAGACGGCCTGGAGGAAGGAGAAGCGGGCATTGCACGGCTGGCAACTTTTTCCCGATGTTTTGCCAGAGGCACGACGAAGCATTTCAGCGTTTTGCGAATTCGTCGAGTCAGTTGAGGCTACGCTCTAGCCTCAATGACATCCACTATGGTCGACAATGCGGCCTGTAGGTCTTCATCATTGATGTTCAACGGTGGTGCGATGCGGAATGCATCCGGTGTGCTCAAGAAATAGAAGAGCAGTACGCCGCGCTCGAGGCAGGTTTGAACCACACGATTCACCTGTTCAGCTGACCCCAGTTCCACGGCGATGTACAGACCTTTACGGCGAAGGGCGATCACATTGCTGCAATCGAGGAGCGTGGATTCAATTTTCTTCCCTACGGCTTCCACGCGGTCCCAATTGGTCTGTTTCAAAAGTTTGCTTGCTACAGCAGAAGCCGCACACGGAACAGGGTGACCGCCGAAAGTTGTGATGTGCCCCAAGGACGGGGAATGGGCAAATTGCTGCAGGTGCTTCCTTGAGGAGACCAGGGCACCCATGGGCATTCCGCCCCCGAGCGCTTTACCCAAACACAAGTGATCGGGCACGATTTGAAAATGCTCAAAGGCAAAGGCCTTCCCCGTTCGTCCAAATCCACATTGAATCTCATCCAATATCAAGTGAGCACCCGTTTCTGTGCAGCGATTCCTAAGCTTGGAGATCCAGTCCGAATCCGGAATGCGAATTCCGGCATCGCCTTGGATGGTCTCAACTAAAACACCTGCGGTCTGCTCGTCAATCAACTCCAGTGAAGCGTGATCGTTCCATTCCAACAACTCAATTCCGCCAACCAGCGGCTGAAATGGGGCTTTTCGTTCGGCATTGGAGCTCACGGAAAGTGCGCCGAAAGTGTTGCCGTGATATCCGCCTTTGAAGGCAATGATCTTTTGCCGGTGCGTGGTACGTCGGACCAACTTCATTGCCGCATCGATTGCCTCAGCACCCGAATTCACAAAATACACGGAGTCAAGATTGATAGGAAGCAAATCGAGCAACGCTATTGCCGCTTCGTCCTGTGCGGATTGCCGCATTTCGCCGTACACCATGACGTGCAGATGTTTGTCCACCTGCTCGTGAATGGCTTGGGTGATCTCGGGGTGGGAGTGGCCGAACGAACTGGCGCCTATGCCCGAGATGAAATCGATTACGCTGCTCCCGTTATCGAGGAAGAGGCGCGATCCTTTCGCATGGGTCACGCGTAAGTCGAGTGGGTATAAGGTGGTTTGAGCCAACCCGTCGTTCAGCAATGGTTCACTCATGGCGTTGTGCATTCGATGCTCAATTCGTCGAGGAAGGTCCAGCTTGGATTGCCTGCTCCTAAATGTCCAGCTGGGAGTGGGCCGTGGTTTTTAACGGAGAACCGCAAAAACCGCGCTCTTACCTCATTTTCGATGATAAAATCATGCCGGATGGGTTCTTCGATGCCTTGATCCACTGAGTGGGATGCTGTACCGTATGCGTTCCAGTTCTCTCCGTCCAAACTCCATTCTACGTCCAGCCGTTCCGGCAAGAAAATCCATGGACGAATGTCGCGCAGCGCACCGAGTCGGACTTTCTGCACTTGGTTGATGCCCTTCAAATCAACTTGTCCGACGATATCTTCTCCCCAGAATCCTTGCCAATCTCCTGTTTGAAATTGGTTCCCGCCCTCAATGCCATCAATTAGCGCTTGGCTTCCGCCGGCTGCGTACTGAGTGCTGTATGGCGTGGTTAAAGTCAGTTCGAAAGGATGGTCAACCTGTTTCAATTGGTGAGAAACGGAGCTCGATGTCAATCCTTCCTTCCGCGACCGGGCATAAATAACCACCGATTCGGTAAGGGTCAATTCAGATGTGTACTCCTTCCAATTCAAAGTGCTAACCTTGGTCCGTGCACCCCACGGAACAAGCGCGTACTCAATCACCAATCCGTCAGGCTGTTGTGTAGAGATGTTCACCTCACATATCTCTCGGAAAGTGCGCGGTGCGTTGATCACAGGCACGGGAACAAAATCTTCATCGTTCCAATTTTCCTGAGGCCATGAAGTGGGATCTGTTCCAAAGTCCGAAGGGACTTCACTGCACGTGAAAACGAGTTCGCCTCCTCGAAGCAAGTCACCCTTCATCATATTGGAGGACATGGATTGGGACAGGCCTTGGTAGCTCCACGAGAGCTCATCGACATAGGAGCCCTTTCCTTTGCGAAGGACGGTGAGTTGAGCGCGACCTGGTTGACCGCTTGGAGCAGGTGTTACGGTCACCCGGTCAAACATCGGAGCACCTACAATGACCTGGTCACTTCCCGGTGTAACCGGGTACATCCCTAAGGCACTCCACACGTACCATGCACTCATTTGACCGCAGTCTTCGTTGCCAGACAAACCATCAGGCTCGGCGGTATACAGCGTTCCGCAGATTTCGTTCGTCAACTCGGCTGTTCGATGGTGTTGGCCGACAAAAGGATAGAGGTAGGCCATGTGATGGCTGGGCTCGTTGCCATGTGCATATTGACCGATCAACCCGGTAATGTCGGCTTGGTCTCTTCCCGTCGTTTGGCTGTCTGCGGAAAACATGGAGTCCAACAAGTGCGCATAGGCTTCGGGGCCGCCCACCATTTCGACGTGGCCATTGATGTCGTGTGGCACGAAGAAGTTGTACTGCCAGCCGTTGGCTTCGGTGTAATTGAAATTCACTTCTTTCGGATCAAATTCCTCCAACCATGCCGCGCTCCGCTTGGGCTGAAAAAATCCGGATTCAGGGTTGAAGAGGTTTCGGTAGCTCAAGGCACGAAGTCGGAATCGCTCATCTGCTCTTGATGCATTTTCTGTGTCCAATTTCGAGGCAAAGTGGGAGATGCATGCGTCATCAAACGCATACTCCAGAGTCTTTGAAACGGACTCATGCTCTTTATCGAGTGGGATGTAACCCAAATCAGCGTATGATTCCAGTCCCAAGTGGGCGCTGTCTGCGGCTTGGAGCATGGCCTCCAATGCGAGTGCTTTATCAAAATCGCCCACGTTCCAAGATTCGGCATCCGCTATGACAGGGATGCTGTGGTAGCCAATCATACAACCGGTGTAATTGGCGGCCAATTCCCACACCGGCAATTGTCCACCTTGCTTGTACATGCGCAGCATGGTGCGAACAAAGTCCCTCGACCGTTCAGGTTCGATCCAATTCATGAGGGGATGCAAGGCACGGAACGTATCCCACAGTGAAAAGACGGTGTAGTGGTTGCCTTCATCCGCGTCAAGTTGATGGATTTGGAGATCTGTTCCGCGGTACATTCCATTTGCATCGTTGGCCAGATTGGGCGCTGTCATGGAATGGTAGAGCGCGGTATAGAAAATGGTCTGCTCTTCTGCACTCCCACCTTTTGCATCTATCCTCTGGAGTTGTTCATCCCATGCATCAGCAGCGGCTTGTCGGTAAGCCTCAAAAGAGGATTGCGTTGCCTCAGCTGCCAGGTTTTCCAATGCCCCTTCGATGCTCACGAAACTCAATGCGACTTCGGCATTCAGTTCATCGATGACGCCAAAATCTGCCGCGAATACCGGAACGTATTCCACCTCTTGAAGGAGGTCGCCCTCGGGGGAGTACCCCACGTTATTGACCTCGGTTAATTGGTCCCTCCACTCGAAAGGCCGATCAAATCGGGCCGCAAAGTACACGTGTTGCTCTCTGGCCCAGTTGTCTGAAACACGGTGGCCCACCAGTGTGGAGTCGTTTAACGGGTAGATGCTATAGTGAATCAAATTATCTCGGTGCTGCATGTCCACAATGAGCGTGAGCGTGTCCGGTTCATCCAAGCGATAGCGGTGAATGCCTACCCTTGGAGTCGTGGTCAAATCTGCACGCAGATTCTGGTCAGCGAGGTGGACACTGTAAAAACCTGCCTCGGCCTCCTCGGACGCGTGTGAGAAACGGCTTGAATAACGTTCTGACCAATTGGCTGCACCCGAGCGAAACTGAGTGCAAGGGGCGAATAGGATGTCTCCATAATCGGATACGCCCGTTCCCTGCAAGTGGGTGTGACTGAATCCGTAGATCGTTGAGTCGCTGTAATGGTAACCGCCGCATCCGTCCCATCCAGTAAGCCGCGTGTCGGGGCTCAATTGGACCATGCCGAAGGGCGATGTGGCCCCCGGATAGGTGTGGCCATGGCCGCCCGTACCAATGAATGGGTCAACCCGCTGGTGATACGGCGGGAGCTCTTCGCTGCAGCCGATGAGCAACAAGGCGCCCAAGAGCACGGAAAGGATTGAAAAAGGAGGGTAGTGCAATTTCATGGGCGTTGTTTGGTGTGGGCAGCCTGCCAGTTGAGTGCGGCCTCCAAGACAGGATCCGTTCCGGATTGGAAATCTGCTGCAGTCTTGGAAATGGGGAAATCCACGAGAAGGGGTGAAGATTCCCACCGAACGGGCTGTTGGGTGAAGTACCTCGCTGACGCCACGTTGGCGGCTAGACCTGTTTCTGGTAAAATGACACGGACTGGATTTCCAAACGTTCCGCTGACGCTGCCCATGGGCGGTTCGCCAAATGTTTTACCTCTGCCCGATCGAATAAACCACGAAGCAATGGAGACGGTGGCCGATGCAGATAAACCGTCGAGAAGGAGCGAAGCCGGACCCTGATAGTTTAGTCGTTTCGAAGGCCGGATGGACAGATTGAAAGGGACATAGGCAATGGAATCAACGGCGGTTGATGCCAAACTTGCATTCAACGCGCGTAGATTCTTGAGGTAGCTCTTGGGTGGAACAAGGCCGAACCGATTGGTGCCCCACCGCTCACGCGCTTGAATGCTTCCCTTTATTTGGACGCCTGCGGGCAGTGCGGTGGGTTGTTGAATGAGGTAGGGGAGCAATTCCGCCATGATGGCGATGTTCCCTCCAGAGTTGCCGCGTAAATCGATGATGACGCCTCGGAAACGATCGCCTTCACGGGATTCCAGCTTTTTCGCATGCTTGAAGGCAGATTTTAACGATTGACGGAAGAACCGAACGTTATCTGGGTGAAAATGCCCAATCCTGAGGTTGAGTGAAATCAAAGAGTCCATGTGGTGGATTTCTTCCCATTCAATGGACTCCCCTTGGTTTCGCTCCATGTGCCAAGTGCGGACCTCGGCGTTGTCAATGACCGGAAGTCGGACGATTTCACCGGAAGACAATTCAACTGCTAGGGTGTCTGCGATAGAGGCCCCAACGGCAAAAGGAGCGATGTCATTCCAGAGTTTTTCGGCCATCCGTAAACGAGCCAGCTCCGCATCACCTTCCTGGGACACAAGGGCCAATGCACTCCCTAAAATGGACCTAGCAGGGGTGTTGTTGACCCTCAGTACTTCTTGGCCAATTGCGGCAGGGTGGTCGGCAATGGCCGTCACGATCAGTCGGTTTTGAACCGTTTTGATTTCCAATGGCAAATGGCCGTATCGCTCGCCTAACTGCGTCGAAAATGATTGAAGTGCGATCCCGGTGTGGCTATCCTTTATCGTATTGCTTGTCTTGGCTACCATTTGGGCGGCCGCGAACAATGTGCCCCCACCTGAAAAGGTCAACTTGGCTTGTTGGAGGGACGCTTCCAACTCCAAAGACGAACAATGTACGTACGGGGACGGATGAATGTCTTGTATCCATTGATACAACGAATCTAAATCTCGGTTGATCTGTTCCCCTGAAAACCGGTCCAGTCCGTCAGGATTTTGACCAATTCCAACGAGGGCTGCGGTCAATGAAAGCGACATCAGAAGAAGCGTTCGAAGCATCATTCTTGCTGGTCCCGAAATTTAACCATGGTCAATATCGTGGCGACCGCGACACTTTCTCCTGTCTGGTCGTACATGTCCACCCGGAACTTTACAATGCCTTTACGAATGTCTTCCGCGTCGCGTTTTTCCTGCTCGATTTTGTCTTCAACAGTCAAACGAACTCCAACCGTCGTTCCCGGGTAAACGGGCTTTGTGAAGCGTGCCTGTTCCACCCCATAATTCAGAAGAACAGGCCCCTTCTTCGGATCCACAAACAATCCAGCAGCCTTGCTGAGCAAATAGTAGCCGTGAGCTACGCGCCCCTCGAAAATCGTTCCGTCCAAGCTGGTCTCATCAACGTGCGCATAGAAATGGTCACCACTGACGTTCGCAAAATTGACGATGTCGGCTTCCGTCACCGTGTGCTTTGCCGTGGTCACCGTGTGGCCAATAACCAAGTCCTCGAAGTGCTGTTGAAACAAGTGAGGGATAGCCTCGGTTTGGGCGCTGCCCGGCTGGTATTTTTGAGAGACCGCGGTGAGCATAGTGGGCGAACCTTGAACAGCTGTTCGCTGCATGTAGTGATGAACGCCGCGAACGCCGCCCATCTCTTCGCCGCCTCCTGCACGGCCCGGACCACCATGGGTAAGAAGGGGGAGGGGAGATCCGTGGCCCGTTGACTCTTTTGCGCAATCACGGTCCAAAACAAGAATGCGCCCATGCATGGTGGCGGCACCTCCCACGAATCTTCTCGCTTCTTCGGCATCGTGGCTTACCAACGAACAGCACAATGACCCCTTGCCCTTGTTGGCCAGTTCTATGGCTTCATCCAGGCTGTTGTAGGGCATCAAAGTCGCCACAGGACCAAAGGCTTCGACTTCATGGCATTGTGTCGCCTGAAGCGGAGCGTCATTTCGCAGCAACTGTGGCCCGAGGAAGGCATCCGCTGAAACGTTCTCTCCTGACAACGTTGAAGGATGCGCATAAACGTGCTCGGCTTCTTGAAGGAGCAAGTCCATTTTGGACAAAACCTCGGCTTTTTGATCACGGTTTACCAAGGCTCCCATGCGCACACCCTCTACGCGAGGGTCACCTATTACAGCTTTTGACAATGCACCTTTCAGCGCTTCCTGGACCGCGTCAATTTGATTGCTGGGCACAAAGATCCGACGCACAGCTGTGCACTTTTGCCCGCATTTGACGGTCATTTCCTTTCGAATCTCCTTAATGAATAAGTCAAATTCAGGGTCACCGGGTTGGACATGCTCTCCTAGAATAGAAGCGTTCAATGAGTCAGCTTCCATGTTGAAAGGCACGGCATGGGCCAGGAGGTTGGGGTGTGATTTCAGTTTTAACCCCGTCGATGCAGAACCTGTAAAAGTGACGACATCCTGTTCATTGACAAAATCCAACATGTTCCGAGCGGGTCCACAGATCAACTGCAATGCGCCCGCCGGAAGAATGTTGGAATGAATGATCTCTTCAGCCACCACTGAGGTTAAATAGCTCGTCGCAGAAGCGGGCTTGACAACAGCAGGCACCCCTGCCAACCAGTTGACCGCGACCTTCTCGAGCATGCCCCACACAGGGAAATTGAATGCATTGATGTGCACGGCAACACCTGTTTTGGGTGTAAGGATGTGCTGACCTCCGAAAGATCCACCTTTGCTCAAGGGAATGTAATCTCCATCCAATGCAAAGGGCTGATCGCCGAATTGCCTTCGCAAACTGGCATAGCTGAACAGGTTGCCAATGCCTCCCTCAATGTCAATCCAAGCATCAGCTCGGGTTGCACCAGTTGCCCAGCTCGCTTCGTAGAATTTTTCCTTCACTCTTAGAAGGTGGAGAGCGAGCCGCTTTAACATGAGGCCTCGCTGTTGAAAGCTGAGGTTTCTTAAATTTTTATTGCCGACTTCCCTGCCAAAGCGCAATACAGATTCAAAATCTAACGCCTCGTTGCTCACATGTGCGTGAACGTCACCGCTGATCGCGTGAAAGATTTCTGTTGAGTTGGATTTGGAAGGTTGATACCAACGACCTTCTATATAATGCGGAATGGTTCCAGTGCTCATGCAAATTCAATTTGAAGCGAATTTACACAGGAACCTACTGTAAATGAGCCAGGAATGACTGGTTGGATTTATTGCTGAATACGCAAGAAAGTGTATATTCGTTTTGTCGTTGAGCCTGCAGTATGCGTCTATGAATTTTTTATTAACTTCGACGAAGAAAGTTTGGGATTAATGATTAATTACCCTATCTTAGCTCCAACAGACATCAAATCTTGACCAGAAACATCAAATAATTCATTCAAATGAAGAACCTTTTCACACTGGCTGCGGCCTCTTTCCTCGCCTTCGGTGCGAGTGCCAGCAATGTTGAGTTGGTCGTCGAAGCTGTAGATAACGGCGGCCAAGTAGAAGGTAATACGTACCGCGTTTACGCAGTATTGCCCTCAGCAGAGCATTCTTTGCACGCTGTTTTTGCTGACGGCGAGCACGTATTGAACGTGGCGACTACCACAGATTTTTACCAGCACCAATATGGAAGCTTCTCGTCTTTGGACGTGAACGACCAAATCGTTGCATTGGAAGGATCTTTGGCTTATGACAGCTGGGTAACTATCGGCGCTACTAATAGCACAAACAACAACCTTTGGACTGTTGGTGTTGATTACAACAACTTCTTGGGCGGTTCTGAATTGACTGTTACAGACGGTGCTTGGTTCGTGGTTCCTACTGACGTTCAAGCTGCAACTGAGGCTGGCAACCGCGTTTTGCTCATGCAATTGACGACTGACGGCACAGCTACTGGCATCTTGAATCTCCAGGGTTGGGATGCTGAAGGTGCTGCATGGCGTGCGTACGACTTGACATTCTCTTCTACGGATGCTCAGGTTTTCGGATGCACAGATGCAAACGCTGCTAACTTCAACATTGACGCTACTTACAACGACGGTTCTTGCTTTGGCCAGAACAACGGCGATAGCCACGGCTTGTCCAACATTGACAACACAACTGAGTGGAACATCTTCCCGAACCCAGTTTTCGAAAGCACGTTCAGCGTAAAGTTCGACCGTGAGTTGAACTTGGGCGGAGAGAACATCGTTCTCGAAGTAACTGACATGTCAGGTAAGGCTGTGATTTCTCAAGAGATTGCTCAAGAGAACATTGTTGGCGGTAACCGCATTGTTGTAAAGCACGACTTGGCTGCAGGTAACTACACAGTTTCTGTAATGCACGCGAACTTCAACGACGCACAGAATATTGTTGTTGCAAAGTAATTTTGCTCCAACGTTAATTTTGAAAGGGACCCTTCGGGGTCCCTTTTTTGTTGTTGTAAGTTTGACCAAACAATTCCATTGAAGTACTTCGCCATCCTTCTTGCGTCTGCACTCTTAGCGTGTGGATTACCACAAACATCGTCCGATCCAATACTCATGTCATCACCAGTATTGGGAGATGTCGGCATGCGTACCGCTCGGGTATGGTGCCAATTATCCCCGTCGTCCTCTGGAGAGCCCGTGACATTGAGTGTGTTGGACTCAGCTTTTCAACGAATATTGGTCCTTCCGATGACCGATCTTGATCTCGGGAATTGTTTTGAAGTTGAAATCACTGGGCTGGAACCCGGTGTGGAGTACGGTTACTACATTGGAACACCCGCAGGGAAAGCAATCAGCGACACGTTGAAATTCAACACGCAACCGCTATGGCAATACAGGACGGACCCGCCTGAATTGAACTTTCTCATCGGCAGTTGCACCTACGTGAATGAGCCGGCTTATGATCGCCCAGGCAAGCCTTACGGTGGAGGCTACGGGATTTTCGAAACGATGGCTTCCGAAGCCTACGATGCCATGATTTGGCTCGGGGATAATATCTACTTGCGAGAAGTTGACTTTTCAAGCTTGTCGGGATTCGTTCACCGTTATACCCATGCCCGTTCTATTCCTGAGATGCAGCCTTTGTTAGCCAAAGGGGCACACTACGCAATTTGGGATGATCATGATTTCGGGCCTAACGATTGCGATGGATCTTGGTTGCATGCAGATTGGTCATTGAAAGCATTCAATGCCTTTTGGCCAAATCCTGAGTCGGGTCTGCCGAGCGCTCCAAATCTGAATGTATCGCAATTCCTGTACGGAGATGTTGAGTTTTTCTTGTTGGACAATCGGTCACACCGGGTGAACCACACCATGGGGCCAGACCGTCGTCAAATCCTAGGAAAGGAGCAGCGCGAATGGCTGGTTCATGCGTTGAGAAACAGCCGAGCACCCTTTAAAATGGTTGCCATTGGGGGGCAGATGGTGAGCGATGCAGCCATCTATGAAAATTTCGCTCAGTTTCCGGAAGAAAGGGACTGGCTGTTTGAACAAATTGATGAACTCGGGATTCGTGGAGTCATCTTTTTGACTGGAGATCGCCACAACAGCGAGCTCTCAAGGGTCAAGCTTCCCGGAGGGAATTGGGTGTATGACATCACGGTGAGCCCCCTAACAAGCGGAAGCTATGACCATGAACACGAACCCAACACAAACCGAGAATCGGGTACCATGGTGGGCGTACGTAACTACGGGGTTTTAAAAGTTACAGGCCCACGAAAGGAGCGTAGCCTCGAAGTCACTGTCAAGAATGCCACAGGCGAAGCCTTGTGGTCACGGACCATCCGCGCGCACAAAGGCTACGACTTGGAGTGATTACCAATCTTCACCCAGCAGGAAATCCGTCTTCTTCGGACGTTGTTCCAACTTGATAAGGTAATTCACACCTTCAACACTGATTCGAATGGCTTTGCAGATTAGTTGCTTGCCGGGGATTTCAAACTCGAATGTTTCGTCTTCGTATCCGTCGGGGTACTTGACTTGCAATGACTCGAGCACAGTGCTCGGAAGTTTGCGATAGCTGATGATTAAATTGCGCATGGCGAATGATTTTCAGTCGCCTATACTCTCAATTCACTGGTAAGGTTACATTTTGGTTTAAAAGCACATGGCAAATTCCGTCTCATCCACACGAAAGGATTACGCAAAGGGAGCATTGACCGCAGCGGATTTACCAGCCGTTCCCATGGCGCTATTTGAAACTTGGTTGTCGGATGCACAAGCGGCTGATCCCGAGGATTACAATGCCATGGTGGTGTCTACCAAGTCGTTGAATGGTGGAGTGAATTCGCGCGTTGTCTTGCTTCGGGACGTTGGGGCAAACAGCATTCGTTTCTTCACCAATTACACTTCTGAAAAGGGGAGGGAAATCACGGCGGAGCCTGAAGTCTCTTGCTTGTTTTTCTGGAAGGAATTGGAGCGTCAAGTTCGCATCCGTGGCACCGCTTCTACGTCCGACTCCGAGGTGAGCGACGCCTATTTCAATTCACGTCCGAAGCAAAGTCAGATCGGAGCATGGGCATCCCTGCAAAGTTCTCAGGGAACAGAAGAGGCGTTGGAAGATCGCATCCAGCAGATAACAGCTAAATACGCGAACCAACCGACACTTCCACGTCCAGAATACTGGGGTGGATTTGATGTGGAAATCCGGGAAATTGAGTTTTGGCAAGGCAGGCCGAGCCGACTTCACAACCGCTTTGCTTACAAACTAAACGGCGATGATTGGCAAATCGAGCGACTTGATCCGTAATCAGTCGATACGCAACACCAAACCTTTCAGGTAAGCTCCTTCCGGATGGAACGCGCTTACCGGATGGTCAGAGGGCTGGTGCAACCTGTGAAGTATTCGGACGTTTCGGTTGGCCTGGATGGCTGCTGAAATGACCGTGTGTGCGAACAGGCGATCGTCTACTGCTTGAGAGCAGCTGAAAGTGAATAGCAGGCCGCCTGATTTGATGGTTTCCATCGTTCGCTGGTTGATGCGCTTGTAACCTTGTACAGCTGCATGTCTAGCTGAGGCTGATTTGGCGAATGCGGGTGGGTCAAGGACCACAATGTCATAGTCTCCCACACCTGCCTTGAGGTAGGCCAAAGCATCTGCTTCGATGCATTCGTGTTCGGATGTTTCAAATTGGTTCAAGGAAACTGCTTCTTCTGCTAATTCCAAGGCCCTTGCGGAACTGTCCAAACTTGCGACTTTGCTCGCTCCTCCTTGCATGGCTGCAACCGAAAAACCGCCTGTGTAACTGAACACATTCAATACGTTTTTTCCTTTGGACATGGATTGCAGGAGGCTTCGATTTTCCCGCTGGTCGATGAAAAAACCCGTTTTTTGGCCTCGCTCCAAATCGATGACAAATTTCCGGCCGCGTTCCATGGGATTCCAGTCATCGGGAATGGCTCCATGAATAACTCCGTCTACAGCCTCCGTATCCCCTGATTTTCGCAAGACTTTTGCGGACTTGTCGTAGATGCAAGCAATTTCTGGCATGGCACTCAGCAGGCCTGACTTTATTGAATCAAGGCTGTTGTGCATGCCTTTTGAATGTGTTTGAAGAACAGCTACTCGATCGTAATAATCCACAATCAATCCGGAAAGACCGTCTCCTTCGGCGTGAACCAGGCGGCAAATGGAGTTGTCACGGGAAAAGAGCCCAAGGGAGCGGCGCACAGCTACAGCGTTAGCGAGTTGATTTGACCACCACGTTTTTTCGTAGAAATTCTCTTCGAAGGAGAGCATTCGAATGGCAATGGATGTATCAGAACTGAAGTGCCCGTATCCGAGAATACGTCCCTTGTTCGCGCGCACCTCAACCAGATCACCCGTTACCGGATTTCCTTCGGTGCGTTTAATGGCTCCACTGAATACCCAGGGATGACGGCGAAGGAGGCTTTGCTCTTTTCGCGGCTTGAGCGTGATCGATTTTTCCAGCATGGGGAGCGAAGATACGATGGTCGTCAGGCTTTGAAGATTCTTTGGCCCTCCATCCAGATCTCAGCTGACTCCAACGCCTTTTTCATGCCTTCGAAGAAGACGGCATACCTGCTGGCGGGAAGGGAATTCAGTACGTAATCGATTTGCAGGCCCTCATGAGGGATAGTGGCGATCCACTCTTGCAACCCAGCATCGGAATTCAACGAATGAATGCGGCAATTGTCGCAGCTATGGCAACGCGCCTCATCTTCAAAACCAAAATGATCAGATACATAAAGCTGCCGGCATTCATTCATCTTTAGGTATCCCTCGAATGATGCCCAGCCAGCGAGGCTGCGTTCATAGCTTCTTTGCGTTAATACAGTAGGTATAACCACATCACTCGCCGCCTGGCATGGACGCTTCCATTCGATGGATTTCATCTGATTCCAACGTCGAAAATGGAGAATCCCCCAAGTTTGAAGCCGATTCAACGTTTCCAGAATATGCGCTTCGTGAAAACCACTAGCCTCCGCCTTGGCTAGGTCCAAGGATGCTTGTCCGTTTTTTGCCAATGTGGATAGATGCTGCACGAGTCGCTTTGTTCTATTGTCCAAGCTATCTATTTCAAGGAGGTCGGTTTGGGCTTGAGCGGTGAATGCGATGAGCAAAGCCCCTTTCGACTCTGCTTTTATGGCTCCGAAGTAGTCGGCATGCTGTAAAAGCTGCAGGCAACGATTGATCTCGGAAATGCTTACTCCGATTTTTTTAGCGATGGAGTGGACATCGAACGAAGTGGTTGACTTTGGTTTCCCTCCAATCGCTACAGCACCTTGATTTGCGATTGCTTGATACACCTCTTGAGTTGGCAGCGTGATGGGGTTCGCATTCTGGATGCGTTCATCTTGAATCTGGATGGCGCGTTCATTTGTAAAGAGCACACACTCACTCGGATTGCCGTCTCGTCCAGCACGACCGGCTTCTTGGATATACGATTCCAAGTTAGCGGGCAGCGCTGCGTGAAAAACCCACCTCACGTCAGGTTTGTCAATGCCCATTCCAAAAGCATTGGTGCAAACAACAATTCGGGTTTTACCACGAAGCCAATCATCCAGGATTTGTTTCCGTTCTTCCTTTGAAAGTCCAGCGTGGTAGGCGGCAACACGCGTAGTGACTTGTCTTAATCGGTGTGCCCACTTCTCCGTTTGATGCCGTGTGCCGGCGTAGATGATGCCGCATCCAGAAGCGTTCTGCGCGGCCTTGATCAACATGGCCTCTGGATCACGTGAGTGACAGACGGAAAAGGCTAGGTTTTCGCGTCGGCTGGAGTGTCTGAACAGAGCGGGATCATTCAAGTCAAGTTGCTGGCGGATGTCACGTGCGACTTCTGGCGTTGCGGTAGCTGTGAAAGCGCCCCATGCTGCATGAGGGAGGCGGTTCCTAAGGCGCTCGATTCTTCGGTAAGAAGGTCGGAAGTCGTGTCCCCATTCCGAAATGCAATGCGCCTCATCGACGGCAACCGTTTTGATGTTCAGGTTGGACAAACGTTCCATTACCCAAGGGTTTTCCAGGCGTTCTGGCGATGCAAAAAGGAAACAGGGTTGAGAACGTTCTGCATTGTCGAGGACATCGTTTAACTCTTGTTGCGAGCGAAGCCCTCCCATATTCCAAACTCGAATTCCCCTTGATTTCAGATCCGTCGCTTGGTCCTGCATCAGGGCAATCAATGGTGAAACGACCAGCGTTACACCTCCCCGGACCAACCCCGGCAATTGATAGCAAAGTGATTTCCCACCCCCGGTTGGTAAAACAGCCAACACGTCTCGTCCCACGCACAGCGCGTCTACGGGCCCAACTTGATGCGGGCGCAAAGCGTCAAATCCCCAAAGCGACTTCAGGGCGCTTGACCAAGCATGTTGAGATTCGGATTTCACGCAGAGTGGAACTAATTATTCATTGGGATGGGCGAACTTGCGCCCGCAAAACCAAAGGTCATGAAGAACATCGTAGCAGGAAACTGGAAAAGCAACAAATTGATGCCCGAAGCACTGGAATTAATGAACGAGGTGCAGGCTGGGTTGGATTCCATTCAGAACACAGAAGTGATCATTGCCCCGCCTTCGCCGTATTTAGCAGCACTCGCTGAAAACAAGAAGGGTGCACTGGCAATTTCAGCGCAACAATGCAGTGCCACAGGTATGGGGGCACATACCGGAGAGCACACAGCAGAAATGCTCAAATCGACGGGAGCTGAGTGGGTCATCATCGGTCACTCTGAGCGCCGCGAGCGTTTTGGTGAATCAAATGAAGCTGTTCGGTCAAAATTGGAATTGGCCCTCGAGGCGGGCCTTCATGTTCTGCTCTGCTGCGGAGAATCATTGTCGAACAGGGAGTCGGGCAATCATTTCGATTGGGTGCAATCACAATTGGAGGATGCACTTCAAAATGTGAGTGACCAAGCATTCGATCAAGTCGTCATTGCCTACGAACCCATCTGGGCCATTGGAACAGGGAAGACGGCGAGCTCGGATCAAGCCCAAGAAATGCACGCATTCATTCGCAATTGGCTTTCTAAACGCTACGGAGATGTGAGTGCAGCTGCATGCCGCATTCTTTATGGTGGAAGTTGCAAGCCTTCCAACGCCGATGAGTTGTTCGCTCAACCCGATGTGAATGGCGGGTTGATCGGTGGTGCGTCATTGAACGCTGAGGACTTTTTGGCCATCGTTCGTGCCGCTGAAGCGCAGGATTAATGGAGAAGGCAGATCGGTTCCTGCGCTTGACTTTGGAGTTGGACCCCTTGCTGCCCGGCAAGGAGATTGCCGTGGCGTGGTTGAGTGGTTGCGGGTTTTCCATGTTCGAAGAAGAGGCTACAGGCGTCGTTGCTTATGCCCGAGAAAGCGAATGGAACGAAGCTTCCATGGAGGAAGTCCTGGAGGAAATCAAGGGAGTGGCATCACTCAAGGTGGAAATGGATTTTGTGGCGTCTGAGAATTGGAATGCTCAATGGGAGGAGGCCTACGAGCCAATTGATGTGGACGGATTGATCATGATGCGGGCACCATTTCATCCTGCACCAACGCAAGGCATCGACGTCATCATCCAGCCGGAGATGTCATTCGGTACAGGGCATCATCCAACGACCTGGCAAATGATGCGAGCGCTTTTTGATTTGGATGTGTCAGGCAAATCCGTGCTTGACGTAGGGTGTGGGACAGGGGTTCTCGCCATCGCAGCCAAGAAAATGGGTGCGGGTGATGTGGTGGCCTTTGACCTGGATGAATGGAGCTTTGAAAACACGTTGGCAAACTGTGAACGCAATGCGCTTGAGGGGGACATCCATGTCTTGCACGGTACGATAGGTCAACTGGAAAGTGAATTGGGGGCGTATGAACTCATTTTGGCCAACATCAATTTGAATGTGTTAAAAGAGGAGATGGGCAAATACGTGAATTGCCTTGATCAGAATGGCACCATCGTTTTCAGTGGGTTTTACACCTCGGATGTTGCTGCCCTCCGTCAAAGCGCCGAAGCATGCGGCTTGACTTTTGTACGTATGTCGAGCCGTGAAGATTGGGCTTGTGCATTGTTCGTAAAGCAAGGCTAGAACAAGCTATCGGCGGTACCGTGCGTTGTAATTTCGTTTAGTACGATTCCGACGCATGTTCAAGACGACTTTTTTTGCTTCACTGGGCGCGTGCTTACTCGCATGCACTTGCGCCATCACCATCGGTTATGGCCAGGATGAGAGGTGCCTTTCTTGGGCAGAGACCGTTGCGGGGCAAGTAAAGAATGCATCGGTAGATGAAGCCAAGTGGGTCAAAAAGACCCTCGCACCGGTGATTTGCAACGAATTGCTCAGCCGAAAGCAGCGGGTTGACATCGAGGAAACCACTGCGCTGCTGGTCGCAAAGCGCATCACAGCGAGCAAGGGCCTGCTCGATTATTTGCATGCAGTGGAGCAAATCGCACAATCCGACACGTCTCGCTGGACGGATTGGCACGAGGTATTGAACTTCATGCTCCATGAGAAGAAGGGGCGCAAGTACATCCAGCCCTTCTTGAAGTTGTCTGCTCCGCTTTTGTTGGATGATGTCGTTGGGACCGGTCCGCGCCATCAATGGCGGTTGACAGGAAAGCCTTGGTATTTTGAAGTGATGGAGGAAACTGCCTTGTTGAGGTTTGATTCCTGTGCGCTCACTTTGTCGCATCAAGGCGACTCCTTGCGTTTTGAATACGTGGCAGGCCAATGGGACTTGTCCGATACGGAATGCGCTTTATCCGCATCACGTTTTCCTTGGATTGGAACGACCTTGGATTCGAGCATTACGTACGCCGTGCTTCCGGCAACAACCGTCGATTTTTCGCGGGACGAATTCCGCCTCGACAGCGTTCTATTTCATTCCTCGTTCTCAAACAGACCGTTGCTTGGGAAACTCACTGCAAAATTAGAACCCGGTGTTGCGCGGGAAAAGAAGGCGTATCCCATGGTTCGTTGCAGCAATTCAATGATTGAGTTGGACAGTTTGTACGGAGCATTCAGATTTCGCGGTGGAGTGGATATTCGGGGGTCTTCCCTGAGGGGGATTGGCACGTTGGATGCACCTGCCGTTTTGGAACTTGTGCAAGCGGACACCGTATTCATGGCATTTCAGACGTCGGAGATCGTGTTCAATGATGTAGGATTGACAGCGCCAAACACAGCGTTTGGTTTGTTTTTCCAAGGAGACACATTGTCTCACCCGGATTGCATGTTGCGCTTTGACCAACGTGCTGAGACAATCTCGGTAACAAGGCAATCGGAAGGTCTCGGCCAACAATCGTTCATGGATGCGTATCACGAACTGGAATGGGACGTGGAGGGGCTCTCATGGAAACTAGGCAATCCAGCAATTGAGATCGGCTATCCCCTCGTGAAGAGTGCTAAAGCAGGGGTGTTTCTGAGCACTGATTATTTTGAAAAGGCCAGTTTTGACCAACTCCAAGGCATCGATCCAATTCACCCTGTGGTCGAGTTGTATCGCTTCTGGAAAACCACAGGGCTTCGGGTGTTCAATTCGATGGATTATGCCCAATACATCAAGTTGAGTGAAGTGCAAGCCCGTGTTGCCATGATGAACTTGGCCAATGATGGCTATTTGCAATACAACCAAGATGAGCGGCTCGCGACGATCAACACCAAGACGTTCGACCACATTGGATACGTGTCCGGTCGACGCGACCACGACGTAATCCGACTGGACTCGAAGCCCAGGAAAGGTAACAACGCCGAATGGAGCCTGTTGAACGGAGCGCTGCAAGTCAATGGGGTCAATCGGCTTGTATTCAGCCAAGCGCGCGGTGTTTTCATCGAACCGGAAGGTGAAGAGGTTCAGGTCGCAGCAGGGAGGGACATGACTTTAAGCGGCTTGGTACACGCCGGCAATGTGAAGCTCAACGGTGAAAACATGGTCTTTGACTATGATGCGTTCACCATTGACTTCAACAAAATTGACGAGGTTCAGTTGAGTGTCAATGACTTGGATAATCTCAATTACCGTGGAGAACCGAAGAAGATCTGGCTCAAGAACAGCCTTCAGGACATTTCGGGTAGTTTGGCCATTGACGCCCCTTTCAATCGCTCAGGAAATGAAAGCGATTTGCATCCTACCTATCCTGAATTCACTAGCAAAGGAACGAGCTACGTTTATTACGACAATCCCGGGTTGTTTGATGGAGCGTACAAGCGGGATGACTTCTATTACGCAGTTGAGCCTTTTGAACTGACCGGCCTCGATAATCTCACGGCTGACAATTTCCAACTCGAAGGAGTGTTGGTCAGTGCGGGCATTGTGCCTGAGATTCACCAACCATTAGTGGTCATGGAGGATTATTTCATGGGGCTAACATCCATAACGCCTCCAGACGGCTCAACACTTTACAGTGGAAACGCCATGTTCACCTCAGCTTTAAGCCTTGATGGTTCCGGTTTTCGCGGAGCGGGTGAAATTGACTTTCTGAATGCCCATGTGGTAGGAGAATCATTGATTTTCTTGCCTGACAGCATCATCGGACCATTCGTAGCTTTCGAAAATAGCGCAGACGAAGGGCAGGATATTCCTTTCGTAGAAGGCGTCAAAGGCACTGTGAATTTCAATCCAGCGGATGAACATCTAACCGTGCGTTCTGGACGCGAACCTCTGTCGATGTACGGCGGTGAGGCCATGCTGTCCGGAGAACTCACCGTCCAAAAAGCAGGGCTCTCTGGTGCGGGATGGATGGATTTGGCGAAGGCAGGCATTACTGCAGATGAGTTCGATTTCAAGCACCACCGCACCCTGACAGATAGCGCGGCTTTTGAATTGTACGCTAACCACTCTTCCTTGGCTGCGTTTGAAACCGAAAACGTACGCGGCGACATTGACTTTGAACAGCGCAGGGGGGAGTTCGTGCCCAATTCTGGAGAAACGGCAATTGAGCTACCCATTCAACAGTACCTCTGCTACATGGATCGGTTCCGCTGGTTCATGGATGACGATGAAATTGACTTGATTTCCGAGCGGGACACGGATGCGTTACCATTGAACTTCAGTGAAAACCGGAATTTGTCCAATTTCGTTTCGACCCATCCAGAACAGGACTCCCTGCACTTCTTAAGCACCCACGCCACGTACCTGGTCGGTGACGACATTCTTAAATGCAATGGGGTGAAGGAGGTTGCCGTTGCGGATTCCCGCCTGTTCCCCGACAGCGGCTTGGTGATCATTCAGCGGGATGCTGACATGGAGCGACTGTCAAATGCCCGCATCATAGCGAATGCCACAACGCAATTTCATTTGATCGAACCCGCAACGGTCAAGGTATATGGTCGTTACGATTTTAAGGGGAGCGGTGAGTACCAGTACAAAGGGGCCGACAAGACCATTCAAACGTTGATTTTGGATGACATTTCGGTGGATGAATCAACCCAAACCATCGCAAGTGGCTCTGTGTATGCCCGTGACGAATTCCTGTTGGATCCGTTTTTTCAATTTGCCGGAGAGTTCTATATGGAGGCAAGCGAAGAGTTCTTGAGGTTCATGGGTGGAGCGCAAATGACACAGTCCTGCAAGCAATTCCAAACAACGTGGATTCAGTTTGATGCGTTGATTGATCCCAACCAAGTGGCCATTCCCATTCCTCCGTCACCTGAAGATGTTGATGGAGATCCATTGGCATGCGGCATGCTTGCTTCAACCCGTGCACCATTCACCTTGTCTCCTGCCTTCTTGAACCCGTTGGCAGATGAAACAGAGGTGCCTTTATTGCTGCCTGAAGGCGCGCTCCGATTCAAAGACGGCCAATACATCATCGCGCAGAAAGCAGATCAGAATGAAACGACTGCCGTAGGCAATCGAATTGTTTTGGACACCCAATCATGTCAGCTCACTGGCAGTGGGACCGTTGAATTACCACTGAATTACGGCTTAGTTGACAACAGCCTAGTGGGGTCGTTTTTCATTGACTCGAGGGGAGACTACCACTTCAAGGGGACCATTTTGTTAGGCTATCACTTCCATCCAGATCTC
>CALJFZ010000003.1 GCA_938074325.1 uncultured Flavobacteriales bacterium
ACGTTGTATCCGTTGGAGTTGATAGGATCGCTGGAATATTCGATGTCGATGCCGTCATTGCGGTATTGCCAACCGTTGTTCCAAGCTGTGAATTCGCCTGTGGTTACATGGTACGTCGCTACCTGTTCGTCGTGGTAGGCGATGCCCACCCGGCCGAGGTCGAAGTCTGTGGCGTATACGAGTCCGGGAACGTCATGCGGCGTGCCGTGGAAAGGCAAGGTCTCATCTGAATACGTTTGGCGAATCATCGCGTCTGGGACATTGATTTGGCGCGTGCAATTTTCGGCCTTCAGCCCCTCGGCCAATTCCATCAAAGCGTCCACGGCATAAGCTTGCGTTGGCTGAGGTCCGTCGCCGTTCCAGTAGTCCAGCAGGGTTTGATAGCCTTCTGTCTTGACGATGGACAGCGGAGAAGAAATGCTTTCGATTTTTTTCAATGGCCACCAAGCCCACCCCATGTTCAGGTCCTCCACAAGCCGAATGGCATCGCGGAACCAAACGTTGCTGTTTTCGCCGCTTTCCCCGAGGTACAAGGGCACGTTGTACTGATCGCGCAGGCCCGTTGCAAAGGACATGTCCACGGGCTCGTTTTTACTCCAGTACTTGTGTGGAGAGTAGACCATCTGGTCATCCCAGGGTGGCGTAAGCCCGGTGAAATCGTTGGCGAACCAATTGCCCTCGATGAAAATGATGTGGTCAGAATCTACGGCGCGAATGGCTTCGGTGCATTGCTCGTAGAGGTTGCGCAGAGCCGTGCCACCGGGGATATTCCAATTGGGCTCGTTGAGCAGGTCGTACCCTGCAATCCATTGTTCACCGACGTAGTGTTCGGCAATGCGTTCCCACAAAGCGACCATTTTGGCTCGGTTTTCCGCACTCTCCCAAAGCGAGGGTTTGGAAGGGTCATAGTCCGAAATGCCTTGGTCGTAGCCCTGACCGCCTGGCGCGGCGTGCAGGTCCAAGATGACGTACATCTCGTTCGCTGCACACCACGACAACAGGCTGTCGGTCAGCTCGAATCCGGTGTCTAACCAAGTGTTTTGGCCGGAAACGGGCTCCTCTTCAATGGGCAAGGTGAAGAGGTTGTAATGCATGGGGAGCCGAACGGAGTTGAATCCCCATGCCTTGAGTGAATCGATGTCGGCCTCTCGCATGTGGTTGTGAAGCCAGGCGTCGTAAAACTCCGCCGTCGCTTCAGGTCCCACCAAGTTTTCGATGGTCGCTCGGATTTGATGCTGGGCACCGGCAAAACCGGTGGTCTGCAGCATATATCCCTCTTGGACCATCCATCCACCCAATCCCATGCCGCGCAACAGAACCGGTTCACCGGCTTCATTGACGATGTTGGGACCATCGGTGCTCAAAAAATGCTGAGCAACCGCCTGCGTGGCACACCAAGAGACGAACAGGAATAGGATGGATGAACGAAACATAGCGAGAGGTTTATCGAATTATTCAGAGATCATGCGCATGGTCCAGTAGGCTTCCCCTGGATTTTCGCCGTAGTCAACGGTGATGGTCAAACGCTGTACTCCGTCCACGTCGCTGTATTCGAATACTTCATACGTGATTTCGGAAGCAGGCGTACCGGAGCCGTCTCCGGGCAATTCGCCGCCATTGAAGGCCTTGTTGAACCCGATGTACGCACCCAATCCTTGAACCGTGATTTCCGTATCGGATGAGATGAAGGCGTGGGTTCCCGAAGCAAATGCGTCGAGCGGAGGGGAGAGGGTGGTTTCGTCGATGCACTCGTTGTTACCGCCCATGAAATCCTCGACCCAAATGTCGCCTTGGGTATCGATTTCAAAGGTGCCGTCATCGAAGAAGATGAACTCGTCGTCCATCTGGCAGTAGCGCTCGATCACGCCGGCCTCATCGATGCCGCCCCACCATTCGCTGCTGCCCTGACCTGGGCCTACATAGTAAGAACCCGCACCATCGAGTCGCCACACCTTGCCCTCCGCACTGGAGAGGTCTGCTGCGGTGAAGACCGCTGAGCTGATGACGATGATGTCTGTGGCCTCATCGCTGGCGAATGAATCGTCAGTGGCTGTGAGAATCACCGTGTACTCTCCATCAGCCGCGTAAGTGTGTACCGGGTTGGTCTCGGTGCTGAAGTTACCATCACCGAAATCCCAGTTGTACGAAGTGGCGTTGTTCGAAGAGTTGGTGAACGTGACGGTGTTGCCATCCTTCACATACGAGAAGCTCGCAGCCGGACCCGTGATGGGCATCGGAGGAAGATCTGCCTCGTCGTAGTAGTGAACCAAGTAGAAGGTCCATGCAAATCCGCCATCCAATCCTACGATCGCAATTTCCATGCGGTCGGAGATCGCGTCGGATTCCATGCTCAAAACGGTGTACGTCTTCTGCGCGACAGGAATGTAGTTGTCACCCGCCTCGGTCTTTTGTGCCAAGCCGATGTAGGCTCCGTAGCCTTCAATGGTGAACTGACCTTGGGCCACGTTGAAGTCGAAGGTGTAATCACCGCCGTTGGCGAAGGCGCTCAGGTCTTCGCCGTTGGGACCAACAAAAATGTCGGGAGTGGTTTCGTCAAAGCACGTTTCGAAATCGTTGCCCAACCATCCGCCGTTGGCGTCGGAGTCGACAAACAAGGTGCCGTTGGTGTTCTTTTCCCATGAACCGTCTGGGTTGAACGTGTAGCTGTCGTCGAGGATGCAAGGACGCTCTCCCAACTGGGAAACGCCTCCAAGCGACCACCACGATACGTCACCTGCCGACGGGCCGATGCCGAGGGCGATGGCTTCTCGGTCAAGGTACCAAGTCTTTCCGCTTGTGCCGGCCAAGAACTGTCCAGCGGTGTTCGGATCGGTCACGTTGATGGTCTCTGTGCGTGTAGCTGAGCCGGTCGCTCCAGAAGCCGTCAAGGTCACTTCGTAGGTGCCGCCGCCCGCGTAGACGTGAGTAGGGCTCTCCTCAGTGCTGGTGTTTCCGTCTCCGAAGTCCCAAGCGTAAGAGGTTGCGTTTTGGGAGTAGTTGGTGAAGATGACTTCGGCCCAATTCGCATCGCTGATTTCAAATTGGAAGCTTGCAATAGCATCCGCAGGATCCTCGGGTTCATCTTTTTTACACCCGGTCAAAACGAGCCCGCCCAAGAGGAACAAGCTCAGGCCATAGATTACTTTGTTCAATTGCATGAGTTAGTTGTTGAATTGTTATGATCAGTTGAAGAGGGAGGCATCGGGGTAAGTGGTCAGGCCCGTGGCCAAAACCGTTTCTTCCAATGCAATGGGAAGCCACAAGTGGTCTTCGTTGAAGTTGGCTTCTTTGTTGCCGTCGCCGATAAACAAGCTTGAATTGGCGCGTCCAGAGCGAACGAGGTCCGTCCAGCGATCGCCTTCACAGGCGAGTTCCGCGCGGCGTTCGTACCAGATCACATCGAGCAAGCTCATTCCTTCGTCGGCCATCAATTGCGCAGCGCCTCGGTAGGTCGTCGCATCGGGGCCAGCAGCCCGTTCGCGAACGGCATCGATGTGAGCCATCGCCATGCCGTCGTCACCGGATCCGCGGTGCAAAGCTTCCGCCAACATCAAGAGCACATCTGCGTACCGAATGACGTGGGTGTTTTGGGCTTTGGTCAAGTTTTCATTCCCACCGTTGACGTTCGTGCCGGCGTGCGACTTGTAGTTGCAGTACTTCTCTTGGAAGTAGCCCGTGTAGTCAATGGGGTTGTTCTCGGACATGTCCACCACAGGATCGCAGGACAAGCCTGCATCGATGAGGTCTTGGGCCAATTCCTCCTCGGAAGTAATGGCCACATCACGGCGGTACGCATCGTCCTCTAAGAAGTGGTTGTACAAGCCTTCGGTTACTGCCATGAATCCCCAGCCTGCCTCGTAGGTCGGGTGTTCAGCGCACAGTCCGCGCACACCGCACAACTGCACCATGCCGTTGCCGTCGATGCCCTCGTACCAGCCCCAATCGCTTTGGTAAAGCGGGTTGTGCTGAATTTCAAAGACCGACTCTATCGTATTGCGGGAGCCAAACGCGAAGAGCGATTGCATGTCATCGACCAATTGGTAAGCTCCGAGGTCAATCACCTCTTGGAATGCCGATGCCGCAGCATCGAACAAAGCGGGGTCGTCGTTGCTGAGGTCTGCCCAGTAGAGGTAGGCCTTTCCCATCAGCGCCAATGCCGCTCCTTTGGTGGCGCGGCCTTCTTGGCCTGAAGCAGGGATGATGGGAAGCAGTGCCGCCGCTTCCTCGCAATCGTCCACGATTTGCTGCATGACCTCCGAGAGGGTGTTGCGTTCGAGTTCAACCGCGTCGGGT
Organism: uncultured Flavobacteriales bacterium; assembly: GCA_938074325.1. GTDB lineage: Bacteria > Bacteroidota > Bacteroidia > Flavobacteriales_D > Sanyastnellaceae > UA16. The sequence continues at coordinate 4,294 of CALJFZ010000003.1, forward strand.
GCCAATTCCTCGGTGATCACTGGAATGGGACCGAAGTGACGGAACACTTCAAAGTGGTAGAATGCGCGGAGGAATTTTGCTTCCGCGAGGTACACCTGCACCGCATCGGATTGCAGGTCCGGGTTGGTGAGGTCGGTGTTGCTGATGAGGGAGTTCACCCGGTTGATGCCGATGTAGCTGCGGCGGTACAGCGGGTGAATGACCGTGTTGTTATTGGTGTTGGTGAAGTCGTCGAGTTCCTGCCAACCGGGCTGGTCGTTGTTCGACGGGTCGCCACCTGTATTGGCATTGTCTGAGCGAATTTCACCCAGCATGACGGGCGAAATCCATTGACCAAACGCCATGCTCCAGCCGATGGGGTCGTACGCCCCAATAAGGGCCTCGGCCACGTGGGTCTCTGTCTGGTAGTAATTGACGGACAAGACCTGGTTTACAGGATCGACATTCAGGCGTTCCTTGTTGCATGCGCCAAAGCTCAAAGCGAAGGCGAGTAGAAGCGATACGTTGCGTAAGTTCTTAATCATGGTTTCTGAGCTTTAGAATGATACATTGAGGCCCGCACCGATGGAACGGTTGTTGGGGTAGAATCCTTTGTCGATGCCGGTGTCCAAAATCCACCCGCTCGTACCGATGTCCGGATCAAATCCGCGGTACTTCGTGAACGTGAAGAGGTTGGTGCCCGTGAGGTAGATTTTCGCCTCCTTCATCTTGAATTTCTCCAACATCTTCGCCGGTACATTCCAACCGATTTGGAGGTTGCGCAAGCGCAGGAAGTTGCCGTCTTCGAGGTAGAAATCCGAAGGGCGTTGGTTGTTGTTCGGATCGGTCGAGGTCAAGCGTGGAAGTTCCTCGCTGGGGTTGTCTTCCGTCCAGCGCCCGAGCCAGAAGCTCTGGTAGTTCGAGAACGTCACGTCTGAGCGCTCGTACGTGCGGTAGATCTGGTGACCAATCTGCGCATTGAAGATGGCGCTGGCGTAGAAGTCCTTGTAGGTAACGTTGCCGCTCAAGCCGATGATGTGCTTGGGCCATGGGTTACCGATGTGGGTGAGGTCATCGGAGTTGATGACGCCGTCGCCGTTGCTGTCGAGGAACTTGATGTCCCCGGGAGCGGCGTTGGGTTGAAGCAGATCGCCCTCGGCATTGATGTGGCCGAAGATTTCCGCTTGGTTTTGGAAAATTCCGTCCGACTCGTAGCCGATGAAATGCCCCACTGCGTACCCTTCGGTCATGCGGGTGATGGCCGTGTTGCGCACGGGCCAACCCCAACCGTTTAGGTATCCGGTTTCGCCGGCTACATTAATGACTTCGTTCTTGAAGTGCGTGTACGTCAATTGGGTGTTCCACTTGAAGTCTCCTTCACCGGCGCGGTAGCCCAAAACGAGGTCAATCCCTTGGTTGCGGATTTCGCCGAGGTTGGAGGTGGGGTTGTTGGTCGCACCGATGTATCCGGGGATCTGCTGGGTCATGAGCAAATCCTTGGTGGTCTTGCGGTAGAGGTCGGCTTCCAACGTGAGTTTGTCGTCGAACATGCCCAATTCTACCCCGATGTCAATTTGCTCGCTTTGCTCCCACTTCACGTTGGGATTGGGCGGAGTGGCCAATGCCGTACCCGTGTTCAAAATCTGGTCTTCGGTTCCGAAGGCATAGGTGAAGACGCGTTCAATCCGGCTGACGTAGCTGAGCGGCGAAATGCGGTCCGAGCCGTTGATCCCCCAAGAAGCACGCAACTTGAGGAAGCTGATGGGCTCGATGGTTTCCATGAACCCTTCTTTCGACGCGACCCAACCCACCGAAGCAGAAGGGAATACACCGAACTGATTGCCGGGGCCGAAGTTGGACGAACCGTCGCGGCGAAGGGTGGCTGAGAACAGGTACTTTTCGTCGAAGTTGTACAGGACGCGGCCAAACGTACTGATCAACGCGTAGTGGACGTTGGCTCCGCCCCATGTGTTGTCCAAGGTGTCTTGGCCAGCATCGAGGTACTGGAAATTCGGATTGAATTGGTTGTCCATCGGGATTTCCGAGCTATATCCACCAACTTGACGGAAGTCGTTGGCACGGTAGGATGTACCCACAAGGAAATCGAAGTTGTGCTTGTCCTGCTTGCGGGTGTAATGCGCCGTGTTCTCCCACTGGATGCCTTGGAAATTTCCTGAACCTTGGCTGACGTCGTTGGTGAGGTTTTGGGCGGCCGGGTGGAAGGAGTACGTAGGCGTGAAGCTTCTGTAATCCCACCAATTCAGGTCAAATCCGATATCCGTTTTGACGCTGAACCCCTCGAACAAATCGGCTTCGAGGAAGAGGTTGCCGATCATTTGGTCCGACTTGCCGTCGCCGTTGATGAGCCAGAGGCGGCTCAACGGGTTCATGTATTCCTTTTGCACCCACGGGCTTTGAGCAAAACCGTATTGTGCCGCATCGTCGTAGATGGGTGTGAGTGGGTCGTAAGCAAACGCGTCAATCTGAACACCGCCAAAGGCGCTGTTGGTGCCGATGTTGTTGTTGTCCGTTCGGTTGATGTTGAGGTTCTGACCGATGGTCACGAAGTCCTTGTACTTCTTCGAGCTGTTGTAGCGAACCGAATACCGAGTGTAGTTGGACTTGTCGCCACCGATGACACCAGTTTGATCCCAATAGTCGACGGAGAGGTAGGAGTTTTTCGTGGTGGCTGTGAGGCGGTGATTCACGACCGTCGCAGGATTGAAAATTTCCTCCATCCAGTTCGTATTAGCTGTCAGTTCGTCTCCCATGTTGGGGAAGCCGAGCACGTCGAGGGCGGAGGTTTGGTTGCCGTTGGCAAACTTTTCACGAATCAACATCACGTAGTCTTCCGCATCGAGCATTTCGGGCAGCTTCCAGGGCTGAGAATTGAGGTAGCTCGTTTGGTAGCTGATGGTGCCCTCGTCTTTGCCGCTGCCGTTTTTGGTCGTGATGATGACGACACCGTTGGCAGCCCGCGCTCCGTAGATGGCACTCGAAGCGGCATCCTTCAGTACGTCGATGGATTCGATGTCGGCAGGGTTGATGTTGTCGATGTTGCCCAATTGCAATCCGTCAACAATGAACAAAGGCGAGTTGTCGCCATTCGTGCTGATTCCGCGGACCAAAATTGACTTTCCGGCTCCTGGCTGGCCGCTCGATTCGTTGACAATCAAACCGGCAGTCTGTCCTTCGAGGGTGGAGATGGCGTCCGGCACGGGAATGCCTTCGATGTCCTTGGCGGTGACTTTGGCGATGGAGCCGGTCGAAACGCGCTTTTTCTGTCGGCCGTAGCCCACAACGACCACTTCGCCCACCAGTTCGGCGTCTTCAACCAAGACAATTTCCAAGGGTTGGGTGTTTTGGATGTTGCGGACGACCGCCTCGTAACCAACGAAACTGAAAATGACTTCTGTGGGAAGCGATTCGACGGTGAGGGTGAAGGCACCATTTACATCGGCATTCGTGCCGTTGGTGGTGCCCTTTTCGATGATGGTCGCACCGATGAGCGGTTCGCCGGTCGCACCATCCGTTATGGATCCTGTAATGTCAACTTGGGCGAGCACTGGAGTCAAGGCACCAAGCAATGTGAAAGCCAACGCCGCAATCATCGGTGTTCGCATTCGAAATGAGTTCGGAAGCATGGAGATTTGGGTTAGTGAATTCAGTTAACCAGTTCATTAGGTTTCACTGAAGTGTGGCCAAAATACACGTTCTGTTTGACTTCATCAAGCATCCAGTTGCTATTTGTTGCTTGCCTTACGCGAGTTGGTGTGTAACTGGTACAAGGTTGAATACAACTCAACGGTTCGGAGGGCATGATTCGGGACCTGCGCATCCTAACTTGCCGTCAGAATTTCCTGCTCATGAAACTCGTCCTTCGTATCGCTGCGGTCATGTTGACCATGCTTTTTTCCTTGGTTTACATCACGACCCAGACCATCGCTCCCGACTATGATTTTGAATGGACCACGGATGAGGTTGGCGCAGACGTAGAAGTCATTTTTGACGACATGGCGGTTCCACATATATATGCAGGCAATGAGCTGGATGCGATGTATGCCTTGGGCCACGTGCATGCGATGGAGCGACTGTGGCAGATGGATTTGCTGCGCCGTGCTGGTGCGGGAGAGTTGTCTGCGTTGTTAGGCCGAGACCTTGTAGAAAATGACAAATACCTGCGCACACTGGGCATGCGCGAAACGGCTGAACGCGTCGTTGAAACCATCGAAACCACTGCACGGCCTGAAGTGCTCGCAGCCATGAATGCCTACCTCGATGGGGTCAACTCCTTCATTGCGACCCAAGAATTGCCGTTTGAATACCGGTTGATCAATGCCAAGCCGGAGCCATTTACGTTGCGGGACGTCTACTGTGCCACTGGTTTCATGGCGTACTCGTTTGCGATTCATTTGAAAACCGAGCCCATCTTGGATTGGATGAAGTCCGCGTTGGATTCCACATACATCGCTGATTTGGCTTGGGGCCAGGAAGGCTTTACGCACATCCCCACTGAGGGCAATCCGAGAGACATTTCGGGGCTGGCTTCTCGTGTCCACGCGCTGGATGCGCTGCGTCCGGTACCGCAGTGGTTGGGTTCCAATGCATGGGTGCTGAGCGGCGACCGAACCGCCTCCGGCGAGGTGATTTTTTGCAACGACGCCCACATGGCGTATGCTTCTCCTTCGGTATGGTACGAGGCGCACATCGTCACGCCTGAGTTGGAATATTACGGCAACCACATCGGCGGACTTCCGTTCCCCGCAATCGGGCACACCCGGGACCATGCTTGGGGCATCACCATGTTTGTCAACGACGAGATTGACTTCTACCGGGAGACCATCGACGGCGACCGTTACTTGTACGGTGGGGAGTGGTTGCCGTTGGAGGTTCATACGGAAGTCATCGAAGTTGCAGGAGACGATGCCGTTGAATTTGAAGTGCGAAAAACCCACCATGGTCCGCTGCTGGAAGAGGATCTCGCCATGTGGTGGACATTTAACCACTACCCGGAGAATAGGATTCACGAAGCGTTTTATGGGTTTTCTCGAGGGAATGGCATCGAATCGTTTGCGGCCAGCGCGGAGTTGGTGCACGCCCCGGGCATCAATGTGATGTACGGTGACAAAAAGGGCGATATCGGATGGTGGGCGAGTGCCAAACTGCCCATCCGGCCCGATCACGTGGACACGAAGGTGGCCATCGACGGCACCGACCCCGCCAACGATCCAACGGGTTGGTACGGGTTTGACATGAATCCACAGCTCGTCAACCCGGAATGCGGCTTCGTCTACTCGGCCAACAACGCTCCTCAGCCAAACGACAGCGTGCGCTACCCCGGCCACTACTACGCTGGCAATACGCGGGCGACCGGCATCTTCGACGCGCTTTCCGAACCTAAAAACGATTGGATGGTTGCGGATGCCCAGGCCATCCAGTTGGACCACCACAGCCCGGTCTACCGTCAGAATGCTGAGGCGCTCGTTGCGTATGCGGATGCCGCCGGTGCTGAAGTGGAGGACTTTATGCGCGGCTGGGACGGAGGGCATGAGGTGGAGGACGTGGCCCCGACGCTGTATTACCGTTGGATGTACCGCACCATTCAGGGTGCTATGTACGACGAGTTCGAGCAAGCTGCCTCCGAGGGGTCTGCGCAGGAAAAGTTCGAGTCCTGGCACAAGACCATTGTGTCCGAGAATTCATTCCCTCGCTTGCTCGCCAACCCTCAAAGCCCCTGGTGGGACGACGTCCGAACGGCAGAAGTGGAGAATGCATCTGTGATTGTCGTCGCTGCCCTCAAGGCTGCCCGAGCAGATTTAAAGGAGGCGTTGGGCGATGATGCGAGCAAGTGGCAGTACGGACGCCTCCACACGGTGGTGCACCGCCACGCCATGACGGATGCGCCGCTTGTAGGGGACTTCCTGAACGTCGGGCCGTATGCCGTGCCGGCAGCAAAAGACGCCCTGAACAAATACGAGTTCAAATTGAAGGAGGCCGTGAACTACGATGTTTTCTCAGGCCCTTCAATGCGCATTGGCATTGATTTCGCAGACGTTGATGCCGCTGAAAGCATTCTGCCTACCGGACAATCCGGCAACGTATTCAGTCCGTTTTACGACAACCAAGCAGAGCTGTACCATGCAGGTCAATTCCGCAAGCAACGCATGGACCGAGCGGACATTGAGGCTCACGAAACAGCACGTGCGCACTTCCGTTTCGCGTCCAAGGACGAATAAGTTATTTTCGAACGAAAAACTGACCCCATGCTTCGCTTTTCCTTGCTGGCCTTTGCTGGCCTTTTCCTGTGCCTGCCGCTGAGTGGACAAAATGCGCTCGAAGATCTGATCCAAGAGAAGATCGATCAGATGTCCCACCTCCAGAAAATGAACCAGATCCGTCGAAATTCATTCTGGACGACGTCGGATAATCAGGTGCTCGGAATTCCTGGATTTGTGATGTCCGACGGACCACACGGTGTGCGGTTCGTGGATGCGACTTCCTTCCCGACCGGCATTGCGATGGCTGCGTCCTGGAACAAGGACATGATGTTTGACATTGGCCGGGCCATGGGCCGAGAGTTTCATGCATATGGCAAGCATCAGCAGCTCGGTCCAGCGTTGGACCTGTGCCGCGATCCACGCAATGGGCGTAGCCCAGAGACCGGCGGGGAAGATCCGTTCCTTTGCGCGCACATGAATATTCCGCTGGTGCGCGGCATACAGACTGAGCCGGTCGTGGCGACGATTAAGCACTTCAACGGTGTCAACAAGCAGGAAAACCGCCATGCCGTGAATCACCTCATGAGCACGCGCCAGTTGATGGAGCACTACGGGTACAATTTCCGTCGGGTCATGCAGGATGCAGGCGCGTTGTCTCTCATGAATGCATACAACAAGGTCAATGGCCACAAGAGCGCGGAGAGCACGGAATTGCTCACTGAAATCCTGCGCGACCGTTGGGGATACCCCTTCTACGTTGTGTCCGACTGGGGTTCGGTTTGGGACGCGGAAAAGGCGCTGAAGGCCGGCTGCGATCTGGAAATGGACGTCGATGAATCCGAATACGAAGCGCACCTCGAGGCGTTGTATGCGTCAGGCGATATCACCGATGCGGATTTGGATGCCGCGGTGCGCCGAGTGCTGCGGACCAAATACATGGTGGGCATGATGGACAATTTCCCGGTCGGAAATCCCTTCACGGGTGCGAATATCCCCGAGCACCAACAGCTCGCTCGGGAGGCGGGCCGTGAGGCCATTGTGTTGCTCAAAAACGAGGGCGGCATCCTGCCCTTGTCAGACGATGGCACGACCGTAGCCATTGTGGGGCCGAGCACGCAAGTGGCGCAACTCGATGGATTTGGCAGCAGCTGGGTGGATCCGCCGTACGCTGTGAGTCCCTACGATGGGTTGGTCAATCGAATCGGAGCAGATCAAGTAGCCTGGGCCTACGGCTGCGACATCAACAGCACAGACACATCAGGCTTCCAGGCGGCGCGCGAAGTGGCTGCAGCTGCCGATTATGTGATTTTCGTCGGCGGACTCGATCAGAGCCAAGAAGGGGAAAACTACCCGCCCGGTCCGGTGGATCGCACGAATGATTCCGTGGAATTGCCCGGCGTCCAACAGGATTTGATCAACGCCTTGGCCGAAGAGAATCCCAACGTCGTGGTGGTGCTGAAGAGCGGTGGCATCTGTTCCATCCCGTCGGCCATCGACAACGCTCGTGGCTTTTTGTACGCGTTCTACCCCGGAATGGAGGGGGGCAATGCCATTGCAGACGTCCTCCTCGGGGACTACAACCCCAGTGGAAAATTGCCTGTGACCATGCCAGTAGACGACGCGCAGATGCCGGCCTGGAACGACAGTTTCTCGGACGATTACAATTGCGGATACCGCTACTACGACGAATTGGAGCTGACGCCGCAGTTCGCCTTCGGATTTGGCCTCAGCTACACCACGTTTGCCTACAATAACTTCACGGTCAATGGGCCGACACTCCCCGCAGGTGAGCCGGTGCAATTCAGCGTGGATGTCACCAACACCGGTGATGTCATGGGAGAGGAGGTAGTGCAGTTGTACGTGGAAAACAACGCCGCCGATGTCTGGATGCCGCAGAAGGAATTGAAAGGTTTTGAGAAGGTGGAACTGCAGCCTGGCGAGACCACCACGGTTAATTTTCAGCTCACAGCCAACGAATTGTTTTACTACGATGAAGAAGCCGCAGCGTATGCTGTCGCTGCAGGGGATTACGTAGCCCACGTCGGTGGCGCTTCCGACGCCCTTGAATTGAACGCAGCCTTCACTTTAGAAGAGGCCGCTCCGGCGCCGGACTTTGAGGTGACGCGGATTTACCATTATCCCCGCTTCCCCATGCCTACGGACTCAGTCCTGTTCCTGGGGCTGGTCAAAAACGCCGGCACGGCCGACGCACTACCCGGCACACCCTTGGAGTTGACATTCGCAGTGAACGGGGTTGAAGTCAGCAGCACGTCCACGCTGACCGATACCTTGCGCGCAGGTGGATGCATATTGCTGGGCGCGACAGAGGGCCCCGACGGCTCACCGTTCTGGGTGCCGGGGGATTTTGACAGCTTCCTCGTTCAGGCGACTGTCGACGGCGAAGGGACGTGGGAGGAACTGATCGAAACCAATAACAGCCTCGAGGCGGATATAGACGTCGAAGATCCGGCTGAATTGGTGCCCAATCTGTGTTACCTGAAGCCCGTCACGGCCACGAGTACCGAAAGTTGGGAATACCCAGCGGCGAATGCTGTGGACGGGGACTTCGGTACACGGTGGAGTTCAGCGTTTTCCGACCCGCAAACCATTACGGTGGATCTGCTCGACATCTATACCTTGGACGTCATCGCCTTGGCGTGGGAAACGGCTTACTCCAGCGAATACAAGTTGCGGGTCTCACTCGACGGTGACAACTGGACGCTGCTCGTTCACGAGACGGAAGCCGACGGCGGAAACGATTTGTTCTACCCGGCCGTTGACGCCCGCTACATCCAGGTGGAAGGCATCGAGCGGGCCACAGAATGGGGCCACTCGCTGTGGGAAATTCAAGCCTACGGTGAATTGAGTATGAGCCAGCCGGAGTTGGGCGCAGCCGTTGATATTGACATCATCCCCAACCCTTCATCGGGGTCGCTCAACGTCCTTGGTGTGGACACCAATGAGACGGTGACGGTAAGCGTATCGGATCTCAACGGACGGTTGGTGACGACCCAACGCGTTCAAGGGGGCGAGCGTTTTGACTTGCCGTCCAGCGTCGCGGCGGGTTATCACGTTGTACGCGTGCAAGCCCGCGAAGGCGATGTCACCCGCTTGATCTACTTCGAACGATAGGTTTTAGAGCTTCATTACGTACCGCGTACCGTCGTCGCTGTATTCTTCGAAGGCGATGCTGTTCTCTGTGCACAAATCGGTTTCCTCGCAGGCTGCCTTGAGGGCGGGGTAGGCTTTCATGGTGCCGAGGATCATGCTGACGGCTCCGGATCCTCCTGACCAATCGGTGTAAAGGGACGGCCCTTTTTCCACTTCCACCAATCGAAAGCCGGGATGGGCTGCGATGGCTTCCAACCCTTCAGTGGCTGAGACCTTTACCCCGGCAAACGCACGCAAGGAATCTTCTTCTACGCGTTCGGGATTGTCGTAGTAGATGCCGGCAAATTCACCATCAGGAAATTGTGCCTGCACTTCGGCGAAAGCGTTACCGATTTCCATGTAAGGTCCTACGTGATCTACTCCGACCAGAATGAATCCGCCTTGTTCGCCTTGTTGCACTTCAAGGGTGCGGTAAAGGCCTTGTGAAATGAGGAATCCGTAAACGACGGCGACCAGCGCCAAAACAACCCAGAGTGCTTTCTTCATGGTGCGAACATCTGAAAACAGGACATGAAAAGCAAACGGGAATTGCACCCCCATGGACGGGATGGCAAAGCAGAAATCGCGGTACCTTTCTTGCATGCACAAGAAAATCCTCCTCCTCGGCTCCGGCGAACTCGGCAAAGAAGTGGTCATCGCCCTCCAACGGTACGGGCAGACGGTCATCGCTGTGGACGCATATGCAGGGGCTCCGGCCATGCAGGTGGCCGATGGCTTTGAGGTCATCAACATGCTTGATGGGGAGGCCTTGGATGCGGTGGTCGCGAAGCATCAGCCGGACATCATTGTGCCGGAAGTAGAGTCGATCCGAACGGAGCGCTTTTACGATTACGAGGAGCGCGGAATTCACGTGGTTCCATCGGCCCGTGCGGCCAACTTCACCATGAATCGCAAGGCCATTCGTGATTTGGCAGCAGCCGAGTTGGGCTTGAAAACGGCGCCCTACCGTTACGCCACATCGTACGAAGAATTGGCGGCCGGTGCGGCCGCGGTGGGCATGCCGTGCGTTGTAAAACCGCTCATGTCCAGCTCGGGCAAGGGCCAATCGGTCATCCGCACCGCGGACGACATCCAACGTGCATGGGACTATGCGCTAAGTGGTTCCCGAGGCGACTTGGCCGAAGTGATCGTTGAATCCTTCATTGACTTTGACTACGAAATTACCCTTTTGACCCTCACCCAAAAAGACGGTCCGACGTTGTTTTGCCCGCCCATCGGTCACCGGCAAGAACGCGGCGATTATCAAGAGAGCTGGCAGCCCATGCCCATGGCGCCGCATCTTCTTGAAGAAGCTCAGCGCATGGCGGAATCAGTGACGGCATCGCTCCGTGGGGCAGGGATCTGGGGAGTGGAGTTTTTCATCCAAAACCCAACTGCGGAAAGTAACGGCACGGTGTACTTCTCTGAGCTGTCTCCTCGGCCGCACGACACCGGTATGGTTACCCTGGCCGGAACCCAAAATTTCACTGAATTCGAATTGCACGCCCGCGCGGTGCTCGGCATTCCAGTGCTGTCCATTGATCATGTCCGCAACGGAGCGAGTGCCGTGGTGCTTGCGCCTGAAGGGGTGCAAGCGGATGCCTCACGCGTTGTCCGCGTAGCAGCCGATGCCGTCATGCCCGACACGGATTTCCGCATTTTCGGAAAACCCAGTGTCCGGCCTTATCGCCGCATGGCAGTGGGATTGGCGCACGGTCCGTTGGATTCAGATGCGCATGGACTGGTCGCCAAAGCGCAGGAAGTCGCGGGGAAACTATCGGTGGGGTAGCGGAAGGTTACTCGAACCGCAACGAGGCGACCTCGAGGTCGAAGGCTTGGGCGGTTCCATCGTATTTCATGAAGCCCAGCCGGATGACGCTGCCAAGTGCTTGCTTGAGGGGCAGGGTTTCCATGTCACCGGTGAAGGCTTGGCTCCACTTGAGGTCTTTTGCTTTGATGGTGATGTTTTGCCAGTCTGCCGTCGGTTCGAACGAGGCATAGGCGTAGGGCATCCACCAGCGCTGGGACATCTCCATCGTGAGTTTGAATGGCCCGCCTTCGCCCTTACATCGAATCGTGATGGATTTGAGTCCCTCGAGGTTGTATTCGCCCCACGCGGCGCGCACAGAACTGAACCCCCCGTTGTTTTCCAACCGCGTTTGTCCTACCCAATTCATGCCTTCATTCCAGGTGATGCGGCCTTCTGAGAGGCCGCCCATCACGCCGTCGTTCAAAGGGCGCCAACTTTCATCAGAGGTGAAATCAATGACCAACGGAAGGGCTTTTGATTCGGCCGAAGGCGTCGAACACGCGGTGCCAATCATCAGGGCTGAGACCAAAACTGTAGCGATGGCCAATGGCCAGGAGGAGAGAAGGGCTGCCATGCCAAAAGAACACGGCACTCGGAGGTTAGTTCACCGCAAGGTGTCCCCGCTCCGACGTTTGCGCGGCCCCCATAATTTCGACCGTCTCCCCCAGTACCGTGCAGTGTAGCTCACCGCCTTCCGCCGAAAGCTGCCGAGCGTGCAGGTGGTTGCGGCCCATGAGCTTGGCCCAATACGGAGCGAGGGAGCAATGGGCAGAGCCCGTCACGGGATCTTCAAGGATGGTCGCCTGGGGGGTGAAAAACCGCGAGACGAAGTCGCAGGAAATACCGGGAGCCGTCACGATGACGCCGCCGGTTCCGAGGTTGATTTGATCGAAAACGGGCCGGTCGATGGCGATGTTAGCGATGTCGTCTTGGTTGTCGTAGACGAGCACATAATCTCTGGCCTTCAGCACCTCCATGGGTTGAATGTTCAACGCATCGCGGATGGCAGCGGGTAGCGCGGCGGGTTCCGGAGCGCGCAAAGGAAGGCGCATGGCGTACTTGCCGTCTTTCCGGCGCACCTTCAATGGGCCGCTAACGGACGAAAACGTCACGGAGTCGGATCCAGGTTCCAACTCGCTCAGGACGATGTGGCCTGCGGCGAGGGTGGCGTGCCCGCACAGGTCCATTTCGATGTCGGGAGTGAACCAACGCAGTTGGTACTCGCTTCCGGATTTGACCGTGTAAGCCGTTTCCGGGACGCCGTTCGCTGCTGCGATGCGCAGCAGTTCTTCGTCGTCCAGCCATTCTGTCAACGGCATCACACACGCCACGTTTCCCAGAAAGCCTTTCGCAACAAAGGCGTCTACGCGGAAGACGGGAAGTTCAGATGGCGAGGATGCTGGCATGTTTTACTCAACGACGATGAGCCGTGTGGTTCCGCTCGTCGTGGTCGCATCCCAATGTATGACATAAACGCCTGCTGCTTCGGGCGCCAGGATGCTTCGTTCGGCGGAGGTGCAGGTTTGCACGCATTTGCCACTTATGTCGTACACGGCCAATCGCCAATCCAATGCAAAGTCCACGCGGAAGGGTTCTCCGGCGCGGACAGGGCT
>CALJFZ010000004.1 GCA_938074325.1 uncultured Flavobacteriales bacterium
AGCTACGAGCGCCTTGGACAGCAAATTGCGGGATGTGGTGTTTGGCCTCCTGCAAGAACGAGCGCAAGAAGGATGCAACGTCATCCTTGTCACCCACGACAAGGAACTCGCGGAGCAATGCGACGACGTGTTGGATTTGGGCGCACTCTCGAATCCCACGACGGCATGAGTGCACAAGGGCATCGCGTCGTCTTCTTGTACTCGGAACTTGCCGGGTATTTCTTGGCGTGCGCCGAGGCGCTGGGGCAACATCCCGACGTGGCTTCTGTGGACATCGTGCATTGGCCGATTCATCCTGAGGCGCCGTTCCAATACTCTTCGACGAACCACTACACCCTTCACCCCAAGGAGAAGCACGACAGGCAAAGCTTGGCGCAACTTTTGGCCCAAATCAACCCCACCGCCCTCGTCTGTTCGGGTTGGATGGATTCGGATTACAACGCCTTGGCCAAAGCGCATTGCCACCGCATCCCGGTGGTGCTCACCCTTGACAATTGGTGGACGGGAAGCCTCAAACAACGCCTCGCGGCACTCACTGCTCCATGGTTCATCCACCGACGGTTCAACCGCGCTTGGGTGCCTGGTGCGCCCCAAGTCCCCTTCGCCCAGAAACTGGGCTTCTCCGGCAACTCCCTCGCAACAGGGTTTTACTGCGCGGACCCCAGACCTTTTCAAGCTATCTACGAGAAGCGAAAGTCCACCCCGACAGCCAAGAAACTCCTCTACGTCGGGCGCTACCTCGAAATCAAAGGCCTGCGCGAATTGTGGGCGGCCTTCGCCAAACTGTCCGACGAATTTCCCGAATGGGAATTGCATTGCGTCGGCACCGGCGAACTTTGGGCCTGCAGGGCCATTCACCCCAAAATCATCCATCATGGTTTCAAGCAGCCAAGAGAATTGGCACCTCATCTCGTTGATGCAGCATGCTTTGTGATGCCCAGCAGAAAGGAACCGTGGGGGGTGGTGCTTCATGAGATGGCCATTTCCGGATTGCCTTTGGTTGCAAGCAATCGTGTTGGATCGGCCTCCCAATTCCTTAAACATGGCAAGAATGGCATCACCTTTGAACCCTATGCTCTGAAGGAGGGGCTGAATACCTTGTTGTCCAAGGATGCATCGCGACTCAAAATCGAATCAGATGCGAGTCATAAACTCGGGATCCAACAAACACCGGTGGACTGGCGTCTAACCTTGCTTTCACTAATCGAGGCATGAGGATTCTGTATTACAGCCCCCACCCCCAGCTTCGCGTTGAAGACCAAACAGGATACGGTACCCACATGCGAGAAATGATTGCAGCGTTTGAAACGCTCGGTCACGATGTGGACTTTCTCATTGCGGGACATCAATCAGTCCACATCGAACAGGCACAAAAGTCGAATTCACAAAAGTCTCGCTTCAAGAAAACCATCAAATTCTTGATTCCACGATTGGTTTGGGAGACCCTCAAAGACTGGCAGCTCATTCGTATTGATCGCGTCAACAAGCGTCATTTGAATCGACTCGTGGATGAACTCCATCCAGACATTATTTACGAGCGAAGTCACTACGGCATGGTTTCTGGAGTAGAAGTGGCCAACAACCATGATATTCACCACATTCTGGAAGTGAACTGTCCTAACGTGGAAGAGCGAAAAAAACTCAGCGGCAACAGTCTCTTGACTCGAAGAGCGGTGCGCAAGGATCGTTGGGCATTTTCAAATACCAATCATGTTCTAACAGTTAGCACCCATTTGGCCGAACACCTCGAAATCCACAACCTTGCCAAAAAGTGGAGTGTCACTCCCAATGCCATCCGCCTCGGACAACAAGAAGAGTCAACTCTCGACGTCACTCGACTTTCACTGTCAATTGATGAATCAGCAGTGCTTTTAGGCTTTGTGGGATCCATATTTCCATGGCACGGGGTCGACTTGGTAATCGATGCCGTGGCACATCTGCAAAAGGAAGAACGACAGGTACAAGCCGTAATTGTCGGTGATGGCGCAATTCTTGAAGAATTGAAATCATTGACGCTATCACACCAACTCGACAGCATCATCCACTTCTTAGGTTCTGTCCCTCAGCGTGACACTTTTGCATACACTCAACTTTGCGACATCCTCATCATGCCAAAGTCAAACGCTTATGGGTCGCCGGTCAAAATTTTCGAATACGCGCTCTCCGGAAAGCCATGCATTGTTCCCAACACCTCCCCCGTTACCGAGGTTTTTGAGCATGAACAAGATGGCTGGGTGGTTGATTCAACTTCGGAGGCCATTGTTTCTGCCATCGAATCTATCATCGATTCACCTATGAAAGCTGACAAATGCGCCAACAACTGGCATCAGAAAGTAACCTCGACACATACCTGGCAATCGAATGCCCATGTCGCATTATCCAGTCATAACTGATGGAGAAAGCAACCGTCATCATCCCTTGCTACAACGTCGAGGCATACATCCGCGAATGCCTCGACTCCGTGGCTCTTCAAGGAGACATCGTGCATCACACCTATGTCGTCGACAACAACTGTACTGACGGTACAGTCAACATCGTCGACACGTGGCGAAAAGCCAATCCAAAATCGCCCCTTACTCTTTTGTCTGAGACGAAACCTGGCGCCCCTGCGGCCAGAAATTTGCCCTTGAGCCGCGTCGAAACCAAATGGATTCAATTTTTAGACGCGGACGATCTTCTCTTGCCAGGAAAAATCGAAGATCAAATCCGTCAATTTCCAAAAGCTGATGTCATTTGTGCATCCGCGAAACATATAGCTACGGACGGTATTGAAAGAACTTCAATCCCTCAGCTTGACGTCCGGATCGGCTTAATCAAAGGAGAATTGGGGAATACCTGTGCTAACCTGTTTTCCGCGTCCTCTATCCAAGCTATTTTAGGCTGGAATGAACTTTTAGAGTCAAGTCAAGAGTACGACCTCATGTTTAGAATTTGGCAAACTGGAGCCCGATTTGAGGTGGACTTGACGCCTCGTGCAGCCATTCGGGCCCGAGAAAAGGGTCAAATCTCACAGTGTGATCCAGAAGGAAGGTGGAGCCGCCTGGTTGGCTTGAGGATGAGAATGCTTCAATCAATGATCCATTCCGGAATCAGCTCGCAAGAAAAGCAAAATATACTCCAAGCCGTTTTTGACTTTGTCCGCGTCCTATTTCCATTGAACGAAGAGGAAGCTGCAACTCATTATAACAAGCTAGTGGCCTTTGGATTCAAGCCTCAAACGAGTCCTACATCTAGCCTTAAATACATCATATCGACTCGCCTGATTGGTGTTCTTTGGACAGAAAGATGCCTCAAGCGATTATCCCAGTTCAAAAGGTCAAAGAAGGTCCAATGACATTCAAATTCTTCTTTCTTCCTGGTGCAATTCCGGACAATCATGTCCATTTGTGTATTGCTCTAGCTCAAGGATTACGGAGCCTCGGGCATGAGGTGATTGCGAATAAAGCAATGTGGGATGACGATTTGTTTCTTCCAGCCCATGGACGTGATTGGGATTATGAAGTTCTTGACTACCGCTACGCTTATCATGTCCCGCCTTGGTCTTTTGAGTTCCGACACAAAAATTCGACGCCCAAAATTCTCATCGATCAAATGCCATCGATGCATCTAACTTCTCCTTGGTTGTTTCACAATTGGATCAACAAAGTTGATCTGATTCTAACTACCCATGGGGTGATTCCCTCGAAAAAGCAATTTGAAGACAAAGTGTTTCGGTGGGGATTGGGCCTGACAAATGAAGTGATTTCATTGATTGATGACACAAGAGGGGGAGCCTTTTCCGAAGAGAAAAAACCATGGAAATCCTGGCGAAACGAACATTCTGCTCGGCGAATGGTAAGCACGAAATTGAGCAACGAAGACCTTACAAATTGTATCCACACAAAAATTGTCGTCGATGAAAAACCGACAGATGTTTGCATCGAGGGAGTGTCGCGATTCAATAAGCGTTACTTCGAGTTCATGAATCAACAACGCTTTACTTTGGCGTTTTGCGGTCACTTAGAATCAAGGCCAGTCAAGCTCGGATGGCGCGCGCCGTTCAATGGCAACAGCGCATTCAGACTCGTTGACCGCATCGAAAAAAAGATTTTTCGGAAACTGAGAAACGGAGAATATGATGCGAAGAATTACGCCATTTTGCAATGGGATAGTTACCGCTTTTGGGAGTGCTTGTACTCAGACACCATTCCAATCAATTTTGACTTTGAATACTGGGGCATTGACACAGAAGTTCGACCTCAGGCATTTGAGCACTACATCCCATTTCGAAATTCGGCGCGCGCAATGTTCGAGTTCATCGAGCAGTTAAGCCAAGAAGATTTGCAACGAATCTCCCAGAAGGGAAGGGCATTTTTCCTCGATCACCATTCACCAGTTGCCAAAGCAAAGCGATTGCTCTCATGCCTCAAAGGACTTTAACGGTAAAAGGAGTTGCTGGATTGGGGAACAGAATCATCACCCTCGCATGGGCAATTCGAAAATCCCGGCAATTCAACTGCCAAGTCCTCGTGGATTGGTCTGACGGACAAATTGGCCCAAATGACTTTGACCTGTTTTCAGCATACTTCACGAGCCAAGCCGTTCACCAATCCATCGTCAGTGATTGGCGGATTCACAGCACTTCGTCCGATGCCAAGTACAATTTGCTTCCTAGCAACAGAGCGCTTCGATTCTTGGCGCGTATCTGTCGCATGAATTCGAATGAATGCTGGGTCAAGAAATATGGCAACGGCAACAAGTACATCTTTCCACTTGATTTGGAAATGTTGATGCGGCGGGAAGCCTTTTGTGCTGCGCATCTGCCTCTCGTCGAGTGTCATCAAGAAATTGGTGAAATCTTCTTTAATCAGGATACTTGCAAAAAGTTTAACTCAGCGCTGCCACGTGACATCGGGGAGAGGGTTGGTATTCACATCAGGCACAGTGACAAAAAGGCTGAGAAGTCATTCGAAAATGTGTTGGAACGATATCGCGACAAGAAGATTTTCCTAGCAACAGATTCAGAGATGGTGAAGAGCCATGCCTTGTCACTAAACATTGACATGAATAGCTTATCGACCATATTACATGACGGCAAGGCAAGTGGCGGGGTGCACCACAAAGTGCTGGGCCTTGAGGAAAAAGTCCAAGCATTCGAAGAAGGTGCATTAGATATGTATGCTCTGTCCAAATGTCGATTGTTTGTTGGACAGAGTAACAGTTCATTTTCAAGAGTCGTCAGGGTTTGGCGTGGATCTTCAGCTCCATCCGTGTATTGGGACAAATGACTCAGTCTTTATTCCGTGCTTTTTAGCACCGTCACTTTGCAAGTGACAAACTCGAAATACTCATACTTTTCTTCAAAGTCAAGCAAAAATTTGAGTGAGAAATCTTTGGTACTGCGCTCCCAAAGATGACCAAGTGAATGACTGAATTTTCTCCAATGAATTCTTCTGCATTGATTTCAAGGAACTTGCAGACATGATATTGAAAAAGTTCAATGCTTGAACTAAGCCTTCAACAGAAACGTGTTCGAGCAGTACTCCATTCTCCTGATTCACCAATTCACTCACTGCCCCAACATCAGTTGCAATTACCGCCAAGCCACGAGCCATTCCCTCCATAATGACGTTTGGCATGCCTTCAGAATATGAAGGACATATTAGAACATCACACTCGTCCAAAACTGACATCAACTCCCGAGCGTCCTTTATTTCACCCAATAAGTCGACGTTCTCCGTTTCGTCCCATTGATTCGGGTCATGTGGGCCTATCAATAAGAGCCTACTCGATGTCTCAGGTAAGAGTTCCCAAGCAGCTTTTATCTCAAGCAGGGCTTTTCGGCGTTCATTTCGACCAACGAACACGAATTTTCTGATGTCTTTGCCCTTCAACTTCCGAATACCTATGCTCGACAACCACGAAACATCAACGCCTCCAGGAATTTCAATGTGATTATTTCTATCCAAATTGGATTCCTTACAAATTCGGGTGATGCCTGTGCCGTAGGAAAAATATCCTTCGCAATGAGCGTGAAGAAATCTCACAGGTAGGCGTAGCCAAAGACTGGCTAACCAACCCCTCAAAGAGAATTGTCGCTGGAACATTTCATATCCGTGGAGATTAATCCACACGCGATGTTTTTTGACAATATTGAGACCTGTAAAGCCCTTCGCAATCACTGGCGCTTCCCTGAATTTGGGGTCTCCGTTGATGACCTGGCAACACTTCCGAGAGTACATCCAATTCTCCAAAACATACCCACCGGGCAAAAAACCTCTTCGGGGCCAGTCAACGAGTGTGATTTGCAACTTCGTTGATTCTGATTCTATTGAATGACGAATGGCGCCTTCCTCAACCTCACCTAGTCTCGGATGGATTAAGTGAACCTCGACGCCTAGTCTCAACAACACCTCCAGCAAATTTTTTGAGTGTCTTTGCATCCCTCCGATCACATGAGGGGCAATGCCGTCTGTTACAAGATTTATTCTGCGCATTACTTGGAACTATAGAACCCGTCACCCTTCCGGGATTTACAAATCTTTTGCCTCATTGTAAAGTTGCCCTTCTACCGCACCGAAGTATGGCGCGCGCATGACAACGGTGTCGCCGTCGAGGATGAATTTGCGCTCAGTGCCGTCGGGCATGGCGACGGGTTGGGTGCCGCGCCACGAGATTTCGAGCATGGAGCCGAAGGAACCGGGCTCGGGGCCGCTGATGGTGCCACTCGCCATCATGTCACCGGCGCAAAGGTTGCAGCCGTTGACCGTGTGGTGGGCCAATTGCTGGCGCATGTTCCAGTACATGTGGCGGAAGTTGGAGCGGCAGACGACTTGGCCTGAGGCAGCTCCGTCGGGGATGATTTCGACTTCGAGAGGGACGTTGTAGTGGCTGTCTCCTTGATACCTGAGGTAGTCGAGGACGGCGGGGTCCTGGGCGGGGCCGGCGACGCGCAAGTGATCGAGGGCTTCGAGGGTGACGATCCAGGGGGAGATGGAGGAGCCGAAGTTTTTGCCGAGGAAGGGGCCGAGGGGAACGTATTC
>CALJFZ010000005.1 GCA_938074325.1 uncultured Flavobacteriales bacterium
ATCCAGGCAATCCCATCATGTGGGCGTGCACCGAATCGGTGCCACAGGTGCGTTGGGCTTGGGATTCTGGGGCCATCCCGATGAGCAAGATGGCGCCGATAAGAAGACGAATCAGTCGCAAGGCGAAAGGAGTTGGTTTCAATTGCAAAGAACCGAAATATCCCACGAACGGTTGCATTGTCGGAATTGCATGAAAATCACGAAATTAGGACCATGGTTTTGCCCTCTTCAGTACGCTTTGTTCGGACTTCCTTCCTCATCGTTTTTTTAGCCAGTGCTTGGATCAGTGCAGCGCAACTGGGCGTGACGTACGGCAACGCCATCAACCTCGGTGGAGGGTGCTATCGGCTCACAAACAATTCCAATTCACAAAAAGGTGCGGTCTGGTATTTCGGTACCGTGGACATCTCGCAAAGCTGGGAGATGACTGCCGACGTGCTGCTGGGGGCCAACAACGGCGGCGCAGACGGGATGGTGTTCGTGCTCCGGAATCCGTCCTCTTCCACCCTTGGGGGACAGGGTGGCACCATGGGGTACAGCGGAACCAATTCCATTACCCAGAGCATCGGCGTTCAAATGGACACCTACCAAGCTTCCGGACAGGGGGATCCGTGGTACGACCATTTGGGCATCACCAGCAACGGGTTTGTAGCGCACAACGGTGGAAACTCCATCGCCGGCCCTGTTTCCGCCGACCCCGCCTTCGGCAATATTGAAAACAACCAAGAATACCAATTGCGCGTCACGTACAGTGCCACAACGCAAGTGATGACGGTGTATTGGGATTGCGTTGAACGGCTCTCCGCAGTGGTCGACATCGAAAGCTACACCGGCACGAATGAAGTCAAATGGGGGTTCACGGCCGCCACTGGCGGTGCCAACAACCAGCACCGGGTGTGCAATGCCAACTGGACGGTTGTGGAGGATGTGGTCGCACCGGAGGCCACAGCGTGCGCGGGCGAGTCGGTGGAATTGACGTTATCGGATTATGCGCTGAACCCCACTTGGTCCCCGGCTGTGGGGCTGTCTAGCACCAGCGGCAACTCGGTCACAGCAACCTTGGACGCGAGCCAAACCTACACCGTGACGTACGAAGACGTCTGCGAGAACGAGAGCACCATCGAAGTCGCGGTCGATGTGGCCACACTCCCCGACCCGGCTTTGCCTGCGGACACCGTGGCCTGTGACGCCACCAACCTGGTCTTATCGAACGGCCCATGGCCGACGGGCATCACCGGGACGTGGGACGACGGGAGTACAGATGAGGCCTACACCGTTTCAGGGGCAGGAACGTACACCTTGACCCTGGAAGACACCGACAGTGGCTGCAGCACTTCCGCGGCTGTGGATGTGGTGGCAGTCAACTTGCCGGAATTGAACTTGGGGGCAGACCAAATCAATTGCCCCGACGCGTCCGTAACCTTTGACTTCAGTGGCAACGACCCCAACTTGACCTACACGTGGAATGGCATACCGGGTACATCCACTTACACTACGGCCCAATCCGGAACGCTCACGCTGGAGTGGGGGCTTTCCGTTTGCTCCGCGAGCGACGAAGTGGAACTCGCGCATTATCCGACCTACGAAGTCGAATGGGAAGAAGACCCCATCGTCTTGTGCTTGGAAGAAGTGGAGACCGCCTCCGCGGTGGATGCCGATTGGGCCGGCGGCAACGTTTCGTGGCTCTGGAACAACGGAACCAACGCCAACGCGTTGATCATTGACGAAGCGGGCCTGTATTCCGTGGAAATCACCACGCCCAACTGCACGTTCAGCTATGACCTCGATGTGGAGGATTCGCCCAACCAAGGCGTCGACCTCGGACCGGATGTATTGCTCTGCGATGCCGAGTCCGTCACTTTCAACAGTGGCTACAGCGATGCGGCCACCACATGGATCAGCGGGGGCGATGCCGTGGGTACCCAATCGGCCAGCACCACCGTGTCCGGAATGGCTGAAACGGTCATAGTCAAAGTGGACATCGGCGAATGCATCGAACGGGACACCGTGGAAGTAGCGCATGTCCCGTTCTTCGATGCTGGATTGCCAGCGGCCTTGGATTTGTGCCTGAACGACAGCTTGGAGTTGGTCGCCGCAGCCGGTGCGGATGACTACACCTGGAACAATGGCATCGATGTGCCCTCCCAATGGATCGATGCCGCTGGCACTTACACGGTCAACACCGAAGTCGACGGATGCGTGTTCGAGGATGCGGTCGAGGTGGCTCCGTCAGCCAACATGGGTGTGAGTTTAGGCGAGGACGCCGTGGCCTGCGACGGAGAGCCGGTGGTCTTGACCAGCGGATATTCTCCGGCCGAAACCCAGTGGTGGGTAAACAGCTCTGCCCAGGGCAATGCCGCCAGTTGGACGGTGTTGAACCAAGATGCCGTAGTGGTGGCCCAAGTCACTGTGGCTGCCTGCGTGGAACGCGACACCGTCGTCATTGATTACGCCCCCGTGTTCAACACCGGCTTACCAGCCTCTCTCCCACTTTGCAACGGGGACAGCACGTGGTTAGCGGCCAACGTCGGCGCACCCGAGTACCAGTGGAGCACAGGCGACAATGCGCCAGGAACCTGGATCGAAAGCCCCGGCACCTACACCTTGACCACTCCGATCCAGGGGTGCAACTACGAAACAAGCGTGACGGTGCAGAACGTCCCTCTCCCCGTTTTCGACTTGGGCGCCGATCTAACCATTTGTGAAGGCGAAAGCCTCTTGCTCAACACCGGCCTGCCCACGGCCGATGAGACCGCTTGGTCCGACGGCAGCGACACACCCACGTTGGAAGTGAGCTCTGCAGGCACCTACAGCGTGACCGTCACGGAAAACGGATGTTCTACGACGGATGCCATCGCGGTGGCCGTCCAAGCATTGCCCGTATTTGACCTCGGACCCGACCAAATGCTCTGCCCGGACGAAGAGGCCTACATGTACATCTACCCCTTGCCGGAAGAGGCGTCGTTCAGTTGGAATATCGCACATTACCAACCGGCGTTGACGACCAATGCACCCGGCGTGTACACGGCATTGGTGAATTGGAACGGCTGTTTGTGGACG
>CALJFZ010000006.1 GCA_938074325.1 uncultured Flavobacteriales bacterium
AGCTTCGGCGAAGGGTGCGAATAGCTCGTAGTCGCTGCCTGAAGGTTGGGCTCAGAACAAGAAGTCGTAGCCCTGGATTTTCATCTTCTGGTACTTCTCCGCATTGAAGGAGAAGAGCTGTGAGCCTTTGTGTTGGCCGGGGGCGGTGCCGTCGGCTTTGCGCTCGAGGTCGATGAGGAGGGTGGTCTTGAAAAGCTTTTTGCGGAAGTTTCGCTTGTCGAAGTTCTTGCCGAGGGCGGTCTCGTACAGGTTTTGGAGTTGGCCGAGCGTGAATTCGTCCGGGAGGAGTTTGAATCCCACCGGGCGGCGCTTGACGCGACGCTTCAGGCGCTCTTTGGCATACTCCACGATTTCATTGTGGTCAAAGGCCAAATCGGGCACCTGGCTGAACGATACCCACTGCATGTCGTGTTTGTCCCATTTCTCCGCTTGGAAGTCCCCTTTGCGCACCAACGCGTAATGCGCTACATTGATTACGCGGCCACCGGGATGCCGGAACACCTTGCCAAACGCCTGCAGTTGTTCGATCATGGCGGGGTCTTCGTAGCCGAATAGTTGCTCGAACATCTTGCGTGCCGAGAGCATCAATTCGTCGTCCTTGTTGAGGTAACGGCTGGGCAGAAAAAGCGCTCCTTGGTAGGGCGGTCGGTTGCTGCGCGCGAGCAGGACTTGCAGGTTGTTGCCGTCAAATCCGAACAGTACCAAGCTGGTCGAGAGGGCAACACCGAAGTCAGGGTTCTCTTGGGGGTAGGTCAACATGGGATGGCGATCTCAAAAGTGGGGCTCGGAGCATTGCCGAACACGAAGGCTAAATTAAATCCCGGGTGCACCGGTCTTGCGCTCTTCTTATTCGTTAACAATAAGAACATCCCGCGTGTTCACGCCCAGTCCACCCGCTACCTGTTCAGGCACCGTTCCGGATGCCGTCCAACGCCAAAACTCCACTCCACTCGTGCCGGTTTGGAGGAATTCGACTGCCCCTGAAGCGTCCCCATTGAGTCGGATGATCTCGCCCCCAAGGGGCCATTGGCTGCCCGATGTGACCGGCGCCATGGATTGCCGGCACAGCACTCCGCCGCGCACGAACAGAGCTTCGCTGATGTTAATGCCATTTGATGCGTAGGGCGCGCCTTCGAGGCTGCCTGAACCGAGCAACGGGCAAAGGTCTGCCAACACTCCTGTCGCCGTCTCCACCAACGTCAGGCCGTTCGTCTCCTCCAGCATGCACACATTTCCGGGTGTGCCGCCGTCCTGGTTGCCCACGATGGCCCAACCTTGAGGGGCGTTGGCCAGCGCTACGATGGGTCCGGTAGCGCCCGTTTGGAAATCCCACGACCGCAGCCGGTGATTGCCCGTTGCGGGGTTTTCCTCCCACAGCACGCAGGTGGTGCCATCGAATGCGATGTCGATGGGGGTCCAAGGCGCCTCGGAAAACCGTTCGAACAGCAAATTCCCGGTCGGATCGATGGCCACGACTCCTCCGGCATGGGCGACCACGAATCCATCTTGTACGCCGAGCGCGTGCACGGCACGCACCAGCGGTTCGTTGCCGGATGAGGTGGCGTCGGTCCACGAATTTTCAAGTGCCCCAGTTTGGTAGTTCACCAGGTGCACTTCAGCACCGCTCGCGTCCGCTAACGCAATCACCCCATCGGAATACGCCATTTGGTAGCTGTCCGGCAATCCGGTCCAGTCTGCGAGGTCGCCGCCGTTGACATCTGTGCGCAATAGGCTGCAACTGCCGTCTCCGGCATCGGACAGTGCCACGATGACTTCGGGCAAGTCCTCGGCTGCCGTGTAGTTGAGTTCCCGGAACATGGCAGCGCGGTTGCCGGCTGCATCGTCGGCTACCACGGCTAACGTCATAGGCCCGGTGGGCCAAGAAGTGGCGTCCAGAGCAAATGCCACGGTCAGGCTTCCCGTGGAAGCGCCGGCCCACAAGCCCGCTTGCGCTGTTTTCGGGGTGATGCCATCGGCACCCCGCAGTTCCACGCGCCACAATCCGCCGTCTTCCAGGTCATCCGTTGCCGCAAATTCGACGAAGAAGAGGTCCCCGAATTGGATGTTTTTTCCGTCATACGCCGGCTCGGTTACAGCAATGGTTGGCGGCGTTTTGTCTCGGTTGCAACTGGAAACGAGAAGCAGCAAAATACTGCAAATGAGAAGGGTAGATTGGCGCTTCATGTAATGAGGGACAGCTGCAAAATTAGGAGATGATGCGGGTTGTTGAAATCGTTGTCAATGCGTTGTGGATTATCCATGCTGTTCAGGTCAAATCCAAGCCCTACCTTCGACCACCCTTGCCATGAATGACGCTTCCTCATCCGACTCTTCCGTAGCGCGCGTGCGATCGCGTGGAAACCAAAACCAAAGCCTTTCGCCAGAAGTGCTGGGCAAATTGCAGCCCCAAGCCCTCGAGTTGGAGGAGGCCGTGTTGGGCGCAATGATGATGGAACAAGCGGCGGTCAACTCCGTCATTGATGTCCTGAAGCCAGAGAGTTTTTACCGCGACGCACACCGCCGCATCTACGCGGCTATCGTGGACTTATTCCACGCCTCTGAGCCGATTGATATACTCACTGTGACGGAGTCATTGCGCAAATTGGGTGATTTGCAGCAAGTCGGCGGAGCACAGGCAGTTGCCGCCCTCACAGCCCGCGTCGCCAGTTCGGCCAATATCGAGGCCCACGCCCGCATCATCGCGCAGAAGTACATCCAGCGCGAGCTCATCCGCGTGTCAAGCATCATCACCCAAAAGGCCTTCGAAGAGACTACGGACGTATTGGACTTGTTGGACGAGGCGGAGTCGCAATTGTTCGAAGTAGCACAGGGCAATATCCGCAAGAGCTACGAGAGCATGAGCAGCATCATGCGCCAAGCTTTGGAGGACATTGACAACGCCCGCAACCAAGAAGGTGGGGTGAGCGGTGTTTCCACGGGTTTTGTTGACTTGGACCGCATTACCGGTGGTTTCCAGAAGTCGGACATGATCGTCCTGGCGGCTCGTCCCGGTATGGGTAAGACTGCCTTTGTTCTGACTATGGCGCGCAACATCACGGTGGAGTATAACACGCCCGTGGCGGTGTTCTCTCTGGAGATGTCGGCTGTTCAGTTGGTGCAGCGTCTCATTTCGGCAGAAACAGAAATCAGCTCGGACAAGTTCCGCAAGGGCACACTTGAACCGCACGAGTACACCCAGCTGCACGAACGCATCGGCCGCCTCTCGGAAGCGCCGCTCTACATCGACGATACACCTGCGTTGAGTGTGTTTGAATTGCGTGCGAAGTGTCGCCGCCTTAAGTCGACTGCGGGCATCGAGATGGTCGTCATTGACTACCTCCAATTGATGACCGCGGGCAACAACAACGGCAACCGCGAGCAGGAGATTTCAACCATCTCGCGTTCGATCAAGAGCATTGCAAAGGAGTTGGACATTCCGATCATTGCCCTGTCCCAGCTCTCTCGTATGGTGGAGACGCGGGGAGGGGACAAGCGACCCATCCTCTCGGATCTCCGTGAATCGGGGGCGATTGAGCAGGACGCGGACATGGTGGCCTTCATCTACCGTGCGGAATATTACGGTTTGACCGAGCACCCGGATGGCATCGACACCGCGGGATTGGGTGAGTTGATTTTGGCCAAACACCGCCACGGGGCGCTTGGCACCGTCAAAATGCGCTTCATCCAACGCCTCGCGAAGTTTGCCAACTACGACACCTTCGCCAACCCCGTATTCGACCGCGGAGAGTTCCAAGACGGACTGCGCCCCAATGCCGATTTCATGAACCAGCAAACCGTTACGGTTCAGTCTAAAATGAACGACGGAGCAGGCGGTCCAGGTTCCCCAGCGGAAGAGTCGCCGTTCTGATTCACTGCGGCTTTCACTGTAAATTGCAGCATGATGACGAAGGTGCTGGGTGCAATTCAACAAATGGCAATCGCGTGGGGAGCAATCTTTCTCTTGGGCGCATCAACGGCCCAGGCGTCTCAGTTGCTCATACCCATGGACGACACCCAGTCCAACCACTTAAAAGCCTACGGTTTGGCGTATTGGTTGCTCGAACAGGAGGTGGAAGTCGAGTGGTTGCTCAATTACCGCGGCGGCAGTTTTCTCTTGCCCAATTTGGTTTCGGTCCAACAGGAATGCGTCATCCGTGGAATCAGCCACCAAGTCATTGCCGACGTACAGGCCAGCCAAATCCTCACAGAAATCGCCCATCCGGAATCGAACACCGAGCGCGTGAAATTGGAGGTCGCTCCGAAAATTGCCGTGTACAGCCCCGACGGCAAGCAGCCGTGGGACGATGCGGTGACGTTGGTGTTGACGTATGCGGAGATTCCGTACGACGTCATTTACGACGCTGAAATCATGTCCGGTGCGCTGCCCGTGTACGATTGGCTTCATCTGCACCACGAAGATTTCACAGGGCAGTACGGCAAGTTTTACCGGTCGTACCGAAGCGCGGCGTGGTACCAGGATGAGGTGGCGCGCCAGGAAGGCATGGCGAGAACCCTCGGATTCAATAAGGTCAGTGTGATGAAGCGCAACGTTGCTTTGCAAATCCGTGACTTCGTGCTCGGAGGGGGCTTCTTGTTCACGATGTGCTCGGGTACGGACTCCTTCGACATCGCCCTCGCCGCTGAAGAGGTCGATATCGCTGAAGCTCCGTTCGACGGGGATCCCGCCCAACCCGGGGCCGCCCAACGGATCGACTACAACCGAGGTTTGGCCTTCCAGGATTACCAGATCATCACAGATCCGATGGTGTACGAATTCTCGGACATCGATGCGACGGAGGAGCACACGAAAACAAAGCAGCTCAACGATTTCTTCACCCTCTTTGATTTCAGCGCGAAATGGGACATCATCCCGACCATGCTGACGCAAAGCCACGAGCGGGTGATTCCGGGATTCATGGGGCAAACGACCGCATTCCGCAAGCAATTCATCCGTTCGGATGTGACCATCATGGGCGAGACGAAGAGCACGCGGTCAGCGAAGTACATTCACGGCACGCTGGGCCAAGGCCAATGGACCTATTACGGGGGACACGATCCCGAGGACTACCGCCACCTGGTCAACGATCCACCCACGGATTTGAACCTTCACCCGAATTCAGCCGGGTACCGCTTGATCCTGAACAATATCCTGTTCCCGGCCGCGCGGAAAAAAGAACGGAAGACTTAAGATTTGACCATCACCGCAAGGGTGAAGAGGAACATGCCGGAATCCAATTCGTTGAATTGGTAATCCAGCGGTCCGTTGGACTTTTTGGCCATGCTGATGAGTCCCAATCCAGCACCGCCTTTATCGGACCAATCGTTGTTGCAGAGGCGTTCCACGTATTGCACGCGCAATTCTTCGTGGGAAAGGCCATTGACTTCGGAAAGGCTTTCTCGCAGGCCCGCCGCCATGTCAAAATCAACCAAGTTTCCGATGCGGATTTGGTACCCAAGGGGTGTGTGTTCGAGCGTGAGGTACAACTGGATTTCCCCGTCATCGTCCACCCATCCGTGGCGACTGACGTTTTGGAGGCACTCGATCAGTGTGCTGCAAATGCGGTTGACCAATTTGCGCTTGACGCCTTTGCCTTTGAGGCTGTTTTCCGCCAGCATCATCAGCGAGTCGTGGACTTCGGGGGTCAGTTGGCCAGAAAAACTGAGGAGGACACCGCCTTCACCACTGTCCGTGCGCTCATGCAAGGTCGCTTGCAGATTGGAGAACAGGTGGTGTGGTCGCGTAGTGTCCATGATTCATCTGCTAAACTAGTAAAAATACCGACGAATCAAATCGTTTTATCGATAAAGATGCTAATTTAACATTCGAAATGTACCAAAACCTCGGTGAATGCTGACTGGAGACCTTCAAATGTTATCCACGAAGGGAAAGCGAGTTGTTAAAATCCTAGGCGCTAAGCATCAATAAGTTAATGCTGAAAACAGACCGATTTGGTCGCTTATGAGGCAAACCGGCGCAACCGGGACTCAGCTAGCAAGCTGATGCCGGCGGGCGTCTTGATCATCTCGTAGAAGGTCGGATGGAGGAAATTCAAGGTGCGGTGGAAGGGACGCTGTTCGAGGTGACACTTCCACACCAGAAGGGCCAATCGTTTGGTGGTTTGCCAAGCATGCTGATTGAACTGACTCGGACGGGCGAATGAATCGATCCAAACTTGAGCTTCCGCCAATGTGGTGATCTGCGGGTTGTTCTGAAACGCGATGGGGTTCAATGGAATGGACATGACAGCGTGTTTTGATTGTTTGACCAAACAAACCACGGAGGCCACTCCGTAAAGGATTTACGGTGCTGAAAAAAGATAGACTTAGCTGTACCGATCCAATGCTGCCCGGTGGGCGTCCTCCATTTTGAGCCGCAAACTATGCGGGGCGAGAACTTCGATCGCTGCCCCCAATCCGAGCAGGAAGTGAACCAGTTCGTATGTGATCAATACGTGCAGTTGGAGTTCGTATTGGTCGTCCTGGATGTGCAGTAGCTTTTGTGAGGCGTGTACGGGTTGAGCCGAGAGGTATTCGTATTCCAAGGCGTTGCACCGCACGCGCACATCTTGAGGCGCTTCGGTGGATTTGGAGATGCCAAAGCTATGTTTGAAGAAGAGATCTGCATCGAAGTCGTTGCGCACGGAGAAGTAATGGTCCTCGTGTGCAACCAATTCAACGCGGTCGAGCCCATACGTTCGGTAGTCTTCCCGTTCGGGGTTCCAAGCAATCACATACCACCGGTTCCGATATTCTTTCAGGAGGTAGGGGTGGATGTTGAGGGTATCCGCTCCTGCAGCTTGAAATTTGCGGTAGGTGATGGCGACCACCTGGTGGGCCTTGATTGCTTGAAGGAGAGGGGAGAGGTGTTCTGATCCCCGCGTGGCCATTGCAGATTCGAACTGCACCACACTGTCTAACTCTTCCGTGTCGAGGTCCGGCGCCATGCGCAGACGGTCGTCGATCTTGCCGATGGCCTGTCCGAATTGGGAAAACAAGGGCACATTCCGGTATTGGATGAGCGTGCGTGCGGCGAAGCGGATGGCGTCCAGTTCTTCGTCGTTGAGTTGAAGGTTGTCGATGGAAAAGTCCTCGTCTTCGTAGTAGTATCCTCGCTCGTCTCGGTGGTACGCGATGGGGGCATGGTAGCCGAGCGCGCCGTCGTACCGCATGGCGTTGAGGTCCTTTTCGATGGTCGATGTGCTGATGCGATCGCCTTCGCTTCCAAAGAGTGCTTCTTCGCATGCCAACCGCAATTCCTCCTTGGAAGGAAATGGCCGCCCTTCATTGCGCAGGCATCGATCGATGGTGCGGTAACGGATCAGGGCGTATTTATTGGCTGGCATCTTGAGCGAATTTACGCATGTATGCCATCCCCCGTTCGACGTAGTCGGGGTGGAAGGTCGTGGGAGGTCCGGATTGGGGAAAAGGTTTGCCGGTGTTATGGATGTGGAACGCGTCCCGGTAACGCTCTTCTCTCAAAACGTCCCCATACGTTTCGTTGATCCACTTGACGCCTTCTTTCACCGCATCCTTGCCACGGATGTCCCGCAATTGGACTTCGAGTTGGATGCACTTGTAGCCCATGAGCTGGAAAGGTCCCCAAGAAGTGGCCAGGTTGCGAAGTGCCTCATCGCCGGCTCCCGCAAGGTCTTCGGCGGTGATTTGTTCATAGCGATCCCGTTGACCATCTCGGACCGCCTTCAATCGTTTGAAAACGTGCGATTCAAATCGTTTTCCCGCAGGCATCCGTCCACCGGATTCGAGTTGGATCAAGGCGAGGAGGTAGGATGGAGGCAAATCGAATTCGTTCGCCCAAAAGTCGACTTCGTTTCCATAGTGCAATTGGGTAGCGCGTTTGCCCCACCAATCTCCCGCACCTTGCCATGCGCCCTCCACCCGCCGGTCCACTTCGTCCCACGCCCAGAAAGCACCGAGCAGCACCACGATGGCGATTACGGCAACAAAGAGGCGTTGGTGCGTCGCTGGCGCGTTCACGGCAAAAAGAGTTGGGGAAGCCCCGTTTCCAACCAATCGGCCACCGGTTGAAACAACGGAATAAACAGAAAAGCGGGCGTGAAATTGAGCAGGGGAAAGGAACGCACCTTCAACAAGTCCAGCCCCAATGCCAGGAGCAGCAATCCGCCCAATCCCGTCAGGTCCGCAATCAAGGCATCCGACCACGCGGCTCCCCAGAATGCAAATGCGGCGGTAAGTGCGCCTTGGATAAGGAGGACCGCAGGAGCGGCGAGGAGCACCCCTCGGCCCAATGCTGCCGCAAGGAATGCAGAGCTCACCAAGTCCATGGAGCCCTTGATGAACAACACGGTGGAATCGTCGTTGAGGCCGTCCTGCATGCATCCGATGAGGGTCATTGCCCCGACGCAGAAAAGCAAGACGGACTGCACCAAGGCTGTCCCGGTGCCTTCACCCAAGCGCGCAGTGGATTTCTTCATGCGTTCGTCGAGTTGAAGCGCATGGCCGCAAACGACCCCTGTGATCAACGCCAGGAACACCGCGAAGAGGTTAGCGGTTTCGAGGCTCATTGCAATACCCAAGCCCAAGGTGAAAAGTCCGAGTGCTTGAAAGATGATTGCGTTCAAGCCATCGCTGAGGCGCTTGCCCAAAATCAATCCTGCGCTGGCGCCAATCGCCACGGTAACTGCATTGAACAAGGTTCCTACCATGCTCCGAAGTTACATTTGCACCAATTACGAAGCTTCATGGCAGCGCTCAACTTTCAAATCGACGGCAAAGACCCTCAGTCCAAGGCACGTGCTGGACGGATTTCCACCGACCACGGGGTCATTGAGACGCCCATCTTCATGCCGGTCGGCACAGCAGGCACGGTGAAGTCGGTCCCCCAGCGTGACTTGAGCGAGGACATCCGAGCGCAGATCATTTTGGGCAATACCTACCATTTGTACCTGCGTCCGGGCACGGATGTGCTCGAAACCGGCGGCGGGTTGCACAAATTCATGGGCTGGGACCGCCCTATTTTGACGGACAGCGGCGGTTATCAGGTATTCAGCCTGTCGGACCGCCGCAAGATTACCGAGGAGGGCGTGACGTTCAGCAGCCACATCGATGGCAGCAAGCACCTGTTTAGCCCGGAGTCTTCGATGGACATCCAGCGCAGCATCGGCGCCGACATCATCATGGCCTTTGATGAGTGCCCTCCGTACCCGAGCGATTACGGGTATGCACGGGAATCCATGGAACGCACGCATCGGTGGTTGGACCGGTGCATCGACCACCTGAAGGTGAGTCCCGCCAAATACGGCTATGACCAACATCTCTTTCCCATTGTGCAAGGATCGACGTACAAGGACTTACGCGTGGCGTCTGCCGAGGCCATTGCCGAGCGAGGTGCGAGTGGAAACGCCATCGGTGGTCTGAGTGTCGGTGAACCGCACGAAGCCATGTACGAGATGACGGAAATCGTTTGCAATGTTTTGCCTGAGGACAAACCTCGGTACCTGATGGGAGTGGGGACACCAGAAAATTTATTGGAGAATATGGCGTTGGGAGTGGACATGTTCGACTGCGTCATGCCCACCCGAAACGCCCGCCACGGGTTGCTGTTCACCTGGAACGGAACACTCAACATGAAAAACGGCAAGTGGGCCAACGATCATTCCCCGCTCGATCCACTCGGCACGTCGCCCGTCGACGCACATTACTCCAAAGCCTACGTGCGGCATTTGCTCAAAGCGAATGAATACCTGGGGCTGTACATCTGCAGCGTGCACAACTTGGCCTTTTACTTGGAGTTGGCCCGCCAAGCGCGGCAGCACATCCTTGCCGGTGATTTTGCGGCGTGGAAGGATTCCGTGGTCCCAGCTTTGAACCAACGCCTCTGATTGCTCATGGCCCGCTTTCCCCTCCAGCGCCTCGATCGGTACATCGCCAAGAAGTTCCTCACGACGTTCTTCTTCATGATTGCGGTGTTCTGCGTCGTTGCGGTGGTCTTTGATTTGATGGAAAATGTGGGGAGGTTGTTGGCCAACCAAGCCCCGTTGGGAGGCACCCTGTTGTACTACCTGAGCTTCTGCTTTCACTTTGGTAATCTGCTCAGCGGCTTCATCGTCTTTTTGACCATCATTTGGTTCACGAGCCGCATGGCGCAG
Organism: uncultured Flavobacteriales bacterium; assembly: GCA_938074325.1. Lineage (GTDB taxonomy): Bacteria > Bacteroidota > Bacteroidia > Flavobacteriales_D > Sanyastnellaceae > UA16. The sequence continues at coordinate 10,128 of CALJFZ010000006.1, forward strand.
AACACGGAAATTGTGGCGATGTTGAGCTCGGGCATGAGCTTTACGCGGCTGATGCGGCCGTATTTTCTGGCGTCATCCGTGCTCGTCTTGCTGTCTTTATTGGTGTCGCATTACATCTTGCCGAAGGCCAATGAAAGCAAGGTCGATTTTGAGGTGCAGTACGTTCACGTGAATTTTCACATCAGCGATCAACACATGTACCGGGAGATATCGCCGGGCGTGGTGGCGTACTTCCGATCAATCACCGTGGACCGCAATACGGGCTACCGCTTTCAACTGGAACGTTGGGGAGACGAAGGTGAGCTTGAGCAGCGGATTTTGGCGGCTAAGGCGACTTGGCTGGAAGAGGACAGCGTCTGGCGTCTGGTCAATGCCCGCATCCGGGACATCGCCCCCGACGGCTCCGAAAACCTGCGTTACGTCACCCGCCACGACACCACGTTGGATATGCGCATCAGCGATTTTGGACAGCGCGCCGTCATGACTTCGACGCTGACCACCCCGCGGTTGGACGAGCACATTGAAAACGAGACCAAACGAGGAGCCAAAGTGGCCAACTTGAAACTCAACCGGTACGGGCGCACAGCCAACCCCTTTTCCATTTACGTGCTCATGCTCATCGGTGTGGGCATCGCAGCCCGTAAGCTCCGTGGCGGCATGGGCTTCCACCTGTTTTTGGCGGTGGTGACGGGCTTTCTTTTTGTGTTTGCTTCTAAGATCATCACGGTCTATGCAGCCTCTGTGGTACTGCCGCCCGATGCCCTGATTTCCACTGATAACTGGCTTCGACTGGCCGCGTGGTTGCCCAATTTGATCTTTGCCGGGCTCGGCGGGTTGATTTGCTGGAAAGCACCCAAGTAATCAGGGGTTGGCCACAACAGCAAACGCCGGCCAACCCTGCTCACGCGCAGCTTCACATGCCTGTTGCGCGGCCTCTTCATCGGCGAAGATGCCGAAGCACGCACTCCCCGTTCCCGTCATCTGGCTGTATACCGCACCTGATTTGGTCAGCAGATTTCGCACGGCTGCGATGCGCGGGTGGAGGTGTTCAATGCCCGGTTGGAAGTCGTTGCGCAAGAGTTCGGACCAATTCGCGATGGGCGCCGCAGACAGCATTCCCCAGTCCAGTCCGCTTGGTGCCGGGGAGATGCCGGCAAAGGCTTCCCGCGTGCTGACGTGAATGCCGGGATGCGCGATGGCGATCCACATTCCTTCAGGGAAATCAAAGTCCCATGGCGCCAGGTGCTCGCCGCGACCGGTCACATGGGCGGGGTGTGCCTTCCAAAAGAAAGGACAGTCGGAGCCCAGTTCTGCGGCCAGCGCCTCACCCTGTATGTCGTCGATTCCCAGTTCGAAAAGGAGATTGAGGAGCTTCAGCATGCACGTGCCGTCCGAGCTGCCTCCGCCTAAACCCGCACCCATGGGAATGCATTTGTGCAGATGCGCCTTAACGCCTCCGATACCAAATCGGTCCTGCAATAGGACATAGGCTCGGCTGACGAGGTTGTCCGTGGCATCGCCTTCAATGCTCAATCCCGTGATCTTCAGGTCCAATCCCGGAGTGTCCTTCCGGTGCACTTCTAGCACATCGTTCCAACCCACAGGCCAAAACACGCTTTCCAAATCATGGAAGCCATCGCTTCGTTTTCCGGTGACGAAGAGACCGAGGTTGATCTTGGCGGGGGCAAATCCAATCATGTCCTCACTCGAGGTAACCGAGTCGCTTGAGTTTGCGCTCATCATCGCGCCAGTCCTTATCGACTTTTACATAGAGGTCCAAGAAGACGCGTCGGCCGATGAATTTCTCGATGTCACGTCGTGCATCCGTGCCTACCCGTTTGATCATGCTGCCACCTTTACCGATGACAATTTGCTTTTGACTGTCGCGCGCCACGCGAATTTCCGCTCGGATTTTGACGATGCTCTCTTCTTCGACATACGCGTCGACAACTACTTCACAGGAGTAGGGGATCTCTTGCTTGAAGTGGGTGAGGATTTTTTCCCGGATGATCTCAGAGATGAAGAAGCGCATGGGCTTGTTCGTCAATTCATCTTTTGGGAAATATGGCGGGCTGACGGGCAGCTGCTCGACGATGCGGTCGAGTAACTGGTCGATGTTGAATCCGTGTAAGGCACTGATGGGAGCTACGGTCGCCCGGGGAATTTTACCCTGCCAGTACGCAATCCTTTCTGCGACGTAACCTTGATCTGCAGAGAGGTCAATTTTGTTGATGAGGATGAACACCGGGATGTCCATGTCGGCAATTTTGGCAAACGTCTCGGGATGGGCCAAATCGTCTTCGTTAATGTCCGTAACCATCAAGATGAGGTCGGCATCCTGCAAAGCTGTGCGGACAAACTTCATCATGCCTTCCTGTAGCTTGTACGCAGGGTCCAACACGCCAGGAGTATCGCTGTAAACGATTTGATAGTTCGGCTCGTTGACCAGGCCCATGATGCGATGTCGGGTGGTTTGCGCCTTCTTATTGATGATGCTCAACCGCTCACCGACCAACTGATTCATCAGGGTACTCTTGCCCACATTGGGTGAACCAATGATGTTGACGAAACCGGCGCGGTGAGGGGTGTCTTGTTTTTGGGTCATGGACGGGGTTGCCAATTGCTCCACAAAGGTACGGGACACAGAACTTGTTTAATATCCTTTTGGTGAAATGGAACTTGAGTGTATATTTGCCGTCCCGTTCGCGTGAGCAACGGGTGGACATCGCGGGGTGGAGCAGTTGGTAGCTCGTCGGGCTCATAACCCGAAGGTCGTCAGTTCGAGTCTGGCCCCCGCAACGAAGCACGAAAGGTGCAAAAACAAAAAAAGCCGCATCACTGCGGCTTTTTTTATGCGGTCAATTGCGCACTGCTTACGGGCAGATGTCGCCGAACAATGTTAAGAACACCAACAAATCAGCCGATCCAATCGTGGCATTCCCGTCAAAGTCATACGCCCCCGCCCAGTCGTTGCTGAATGCCGAAAGGAACATGAGGAAATCGCCCACGTTGACCACGGCGTCAGCATTGAAATCACCGGGACAGTAACCACCGGGGATGGATCCAGCGCCTCCGCAGCCGGCTGCCCATTCTGGGAAGGCATAACCTTCAGCGCAGTGGAAGGCTTGGATGCCCACTTCAACACCAATTTGACGTCCGCGCCCGTCGTCCATGGGCGGATGGATGCCACCCCACATGCGGGACAACGCGCTTTCATTGGCGGCGTCGTAATACGTCGCCCACTGCAATTCGAAATTCATTGATGGACCGTCTTCGAAAACCAGGAACTGGTTCATGGTCACAGGGAAAGACCCCAATCCACCTGGGAAGTATTCGCTGCCCGTCAACAATGTCAGCACCTCTGCTGCCGCACGGGAGAAGGTAGAGTGTCCACTTACGTAGCCTGCAAAAGGCGGCGTCACAAACGAGGGGCGTTGGTACGGCCACCAGTTCTTCGCCAAAATCCATCCGACACCCGCTTCGTCAATGAAAGGAACCTCCACATAATCAGGCCCGCGCCACGCATAGACCTTCATTTCACCCACTGCCTCGGGGTTCCAGGTGGCCAGAGGGTCACCTTCCTCCACCACTTCAATGTAGCCTGGGATGATCGGAAGTCCAGAAGGGTGATAGTTGGCCAAGGTGGTGTCCGAGCTTTGGCCCATTTCCGCCATGTACCGAATGGCACTCACGGGTCGGGTATAATCGTAATAGCCTTTGACGCTCCACGTTGCTACAGCCGAATCGTGCATGGCACCTGCCAACGCGAGGTAGGCTTTGACCGTGTATTCGAGCTTGTCAATCAGCGGTCCTTGACCACGCCATCGGAGCACGTATTCTGGGTACTCCATGATTTCGTTCAAGATGGTGAACCAGTGGCCCGGAGGGGTTTCCGAGTCGGGACCATCGGCCCAAAATTCTGCAAGGCACCGTGCGTAGTCCCCGCGTGGGACCATCTGCGGCTCGTACGGTTCCCCGGTGAAGGGATTGACGTCGTGGCCCGGGTGCACGCCGCCTCCGTTGAAAAAGTCATAGAATTCGGGGAATTCAGCGGGGTCGGTTGTGAACCCCCCATCGCTGCCCATGTTGCCCGGTGAGATGTCCCACATGACGCCATCGGTGGGATCCAAGTGCGACGACCAAACGGATACCATGGCGAAGTTCCACTTCCACGAATCGTCCAATCCGCCGGCCACGGTGGTAGAGTCCAGGTGCACCGGTGCCCCTGGGTTTTTCCAAACATGGAAGGAGCAGCTGTCGCGGTCGAGAACCTCGAGGTCTGCCGAGTCCAAGGCGAACGGTACGACCTCGCCCCATTCGGGCCCCACGAACGCCGGTATTTCGGAGCTCACATTGCCGCTCTGGTCAATGAACAAAGTCAGTTCAATCGGTTGCCAACGGTTGGGGTCGATGACGTCCGGATTTCCGGGCATTTCCGGTTGGATGTTCGGATTGACCGGTGAATAACACTCTGCTTCGTACGCGTTGATTTCGTTGGATCCATCTTGTAGGCCAAAGGCGATGATCTGTTCGGCCACGTAGTTACCCAACGCCGCCGGGCCATCATTTTGGTAGTCTGTGGAAGTCACGCCGATGTCGTACCCCAGCATCGCCATCTGGGTGTTGATGTTGAACATGGTGATGTCGCCGTCGGGAGAATCCGCGAAGCGCTGAATCATGATGCGGTACACCGCATAGCTGATGGCCTCTGCCCGGGCTGCGAGCACGGCTTCCTCCGTCTCCGGAATGTCGACCCCTTCAAATGGGCAGTAAAATCCCGCCCATGTTTTACCCAAGAAAAAGTTTTCGGTCGGACCTTCGTCATAGGCAGCCCAAATGTCAAACATGGCCACCGATGTGTGGAGTAAGTTTCGAGCGTGCACCGTGGGCCGAGCGAAGTCGTTTCGAATTCCCTCAAGCACTTCCTCGTTCCAGAGATGTGCGATGGTTTCGTCCTCGCCAAGTTGAGCGACAGCGCTTGGCGAAAACCATGCAGAGAGTAAAAAAATGAGCAGTGGGATCTGCTTGATTGGGCTCATCAGGTAAAGGCTTTTTGGAGTCTAGAAAATTACCCACCTTTGAAGAGGAATCCAAACCAACCCACAAGTCAGAATGAATACAAACACCACCACCCTGCTCGTCGCAGCTGCCTTTGCCCTGATTGGCTTTATCCTGGGCCGTGTAACGGCTCCACATCCACCAATCGCTAGTGGTCACTTTGAAGTAATGAAGCACTTCAGCGAAGGCGATGTGGCTGCATTTGGAGGAGAAGGCGAAGTTCAAGTCATCGTCAAATCCCTCGAAGATGGTGATTTCGAAGGCGACACAGTTTTTGCGATCCCCGGCGGTCAAGTGCACATGATCAAGGACGGTGAAGAAGTACAAGTTGAGGTCGAAATGACGGAGACCTCGGTCAACGAGTGGGTAGAGAAGAGTGATGATGAAGTCATCGTAAAAAAGCGCATCATCGTCACTTCCGAAGACTGATTCACTCCACCAGCATGCCCATCTTGCCGTCGTGGTAATCAAAGATGGCCTGCTGCACTTCTTGAATGGTGTTCATGACGAACGGCCCGTGGCTGAAAACGGGTTCATGAAGTGGTGCTCCTGTGAGAGCTAGGATACGCACGGCATCCAAACATTCGATGGAGACCGAAGTGTCTGATCCTGATTCCAAGATGGCCATTTGCCGTCCCGTGACGGTCGTTCCGTCGATTAGAGCGTTGCCGTCCAAAACGTACAGCACGCCCACCCAATCCTCGGGAAGGGGGAGCGTTAGTTGAGCGCCGGGCTTCTCGCTTTTGAGGTTGGCAATGCGCATGGGGTGATGGGCCCGGATGGGGGAGGTATGGCCGTTCCACTCGCCTTGAACCAAGCCCATGTGCCAGCCGTCCTCTTCCCATGTCGGTGTATTGGATTTGGAAAGCGGTTGGTAGGCTGGCGCATCCATTTTGTGTGCTTTTGGGGTATTGATCCAAAATTGAATCATCTCCAACAATCCGCCGTTGGCGGCCAATTCATCGCTGGGACGTTCGCTGTGCACAATGCCGGCTCCGCTGTCCATCCATTGGGTTCCGCCAGCGGTGACCACGTGGTCCGTGCCCAGGGAATCCCGGTGCCGCAACGACCCAGCGTAAATGCAAGTCACCGGACTGAATCCACGGTGCGGATGAGGACCCACACCCACTTCATCGGTGGCCTGATTCCCCGGCAAAACGTCCTGCCAATGGTGGATGAGCAGAAAAGGCCCAATGCGCTCGAGTTGCGGATGAGGGAGCGGTTGTTCGATCCAGTTTCCTCCCATGTTGACGCGCTGTGCGTTGATGATGTTTTTTACTCGGTTGCTCATGATTGGCGATGCTTCAGAATCCGCGGTATATTTACGGAGAAAGTAAAACGGAAAACGGACGGAACCATGAATGCAGGTACGACTTTTGGATTTTTTGCCACCCTTGCCGCATCGGCCTTGATGAGCTGTGGCGGAGGCGCAGACTCAGCAGTTACTACGGACGAAACAGCGGATTTGAATGCATGTGAGTGCCTCGTAGAAATGAACGGTGCCTTGCAGTCCGTTTTGGGAAATGAGAGCAATGGCGCTTGGACGGCCAAGCAGTGGACACAGGAATTGGCCAAGGCATCATCTACGTGCATGTCGAAAACGCGCACCCCACAGGAATTGAGCGCGTGGAGCCAAGCGCAAAGCGAGTGCGAAGGGTACGCGGAGTACAAGCAATTGGTCGGGTCTTTCCGCGCCAAAATGGTTGCCGCCAAAGGTGACGGTCAGCCGCTCCCGGGCAACATCAAAGACATTTCTGAAGAAGGAGCGAAGGGACTTTTGGACGAGTTGAGCAAGCAGCGTTAAGCGCCTTCTTCGCCAGAGGCGCCACCCGATTGGACGCCCAGTTCTTCCATCAATGCCTTGACTTCGTGCTCGGTCGCGTGAAGTTGAGACTGGCAGTGCTTGAGCAATACCGCTGCGCGTCGGATCGCCTGCGTCAACGTATCCACTGTGATTTCTTCGCTCTCGAGCAATTCCATCAACCCACGCAGTTCTTCGAGGGCATCGTCAAATTTTTCTGGCACGTCAGCAGACGCGTTTTGGTTTTTCGCCATGGGGTGAATTTACGTTGAAGAATCGTTAAGAGTGGTGCGATCGATCGTGACGTCCATGTCCCCATCGTGGGCTTTGATGGTCAACTGGTCGCCCACTTGGGTCTGCGCAGCTCGCGACAACACCTTTCCATCTTTCTCGATGAGCATGAACCCACGCTGGAGGGTCTGTTCAGGACCGATGGCTTCGATGGTGCGTTTAAAATGGGAAAGGAGCGTTTTCTTTTCGGTCACTTGTCTGGTGGCTGCACGTTCGATGCGTTGTTGGCTGTGACGCAGTTCCCGCTGGGCCGCATCCAACGCGTATGTGCCCGTGTGCTTGAGTGTGGTACGGTATTCTTTTAGGGTCCGCTGGTGGTGCGCGATGAGCGCCGGGGCTTGAATGCGCAAGAGCCGGTGCAGGTTTTGCAATTCGACCCGGTGACGGCCAATGATTTGCTTGCTCGCTCCTGCGATGGTTTCCCAGTGGCGATCAAACTCCGCCTTGCGGTCGCTGAACCAAAGCGAGGTCGACTGATTCAGGGTTTCGACGCACTCGCCAAGCGCATCTGCGGCACGTTCAAACCGTTCCAAGACGCCCACTGCAACTTCCGTCGGGGTCTTCCAGGCGGTATGGGAAACGAGGTCAGCCACTACAAGGTCTGACTCGTGTCCGATGCCGGTCCAGATGGGAACGGTTGAGTGGGCAATCGCTAAGCAGACATCGAAATCGTTGTACGCATCCAAGTCCAATTTGCCGCCACCCCCGCGAACGAGCACAATCAGATCGGGGTTGGATGCTTCCGCAGCCTTGATCCCCGCAACCAATTCCTCTGCTGCCGAAACGCCTTGGACGCTGGACTGGTGAACATCGATGCGCATGCGAAAATGCCCAGGATGTTCGGTCACCTTCGTGGCAAAATCTCGGAAGCCGCTGGTGCCTTTTGAGCCCACCAATGCTATGTGTTGCGGAAGGTCCGTCAGCGGCATGCGGCGGTTCCAAGCCATGGCCCCCATGTCCTTGAGCCGAGCCGTTGTGATTTGCTTACGGCGTTCCAACTCGCCCAGCATGAACCGCAGGTCGATGCGCTCGATGTGCAGGGCCAACCCGTACCGTTCGTGGAATTGAATGCGCGCGGAGAAGACGACTTCGCTACCGGGTTTGAGGATCTGAGGCGCTTCATCGCCGAGTTCTTCTAGGATTCTTTGGCCGTTGCTCGCCCATATGATGCCGCGCATCTTCGCGTTTTGCCGTCCCTCGGCCTCTTCGACCAAATCGAGGTAGACTGTCTTCGAACCGATGCCGGGAGAGATGCTCAGGATCTCCGCTTTCACGAGCCAACTTTTGTTGGCAGTGGCCCGTTCCAACGCCATTTTGATGGAACGCGCAACCTGACTCAAGGAGTATACTTTGGCTTCGGTAGCGGGTTGGTTGGGATTCACGTGACGGCTGTTGGTTGCCGAAAAATACAACGGATCCCAACGCCGAGGCGAAAGCAATGGGCCGTGGGGTACATTTGCTCAAACCATGGACATGTCTAAGTCTCGCATTCTTCTTGCTGCAATTTTGGTCGCAGCCATTGGCCTCTTCTTTTACTTCCAACCGGCTCCAGACCGATCGGTCGAGTCCGCTGAATTGGCTGTCGAGTCAAAAGCACTTTACAAAGCCCTTGCGGGCGGTGAGAAGGCAGCGTATTTGGACCGAGTGGTCGCAGTTACGGGTGCTGTGAAAGGTGTCGATGGCCAAACGGTCATGTTGCGCCCGGGCATTGCATGCCGAATGGAGGGCGAATTCACGGCTCCCCGGGCCGGCGAAACCATCACGGTCAAGGGCCGTGTGTTGGGATACGACGACATGTTCGGCGAGGTCCAGCTGGACTTCGGAGTCATCGAGTAAGTCACTAGGAAAGGGCAAAAAGCACTCCAAATGCGACCAGGAACAGCAGCCCTGCTCCGGCCAGTACGTGCAACCATTTTGGTGGGCGGGCGTGGGTTGGGAAGGAGGTGCGGCTGACCAAATACCAATTGGCTGCCGCCACCACAGGGGCGACTACGAAACTCAGGGTGGTGGCGACATCGACCAACGTTCGAATGTCTGAGGGAAACGCCAATATGAGCGTCAAGGCGCCGGTCGCCACAAGGGCCAATGCCGTGCGCTCATTGGTTCGCATGCTGCCAGATGGTGTAGCCTGCAGCGAACGGTAACTCCGCGCCAAAGCACGCGAGTAGCCGTCAAGGCAGGCGATGCAAGTCCCGAGCATGGCTGAAAAAGCGGCGGCTCCGATGATCCATTGGCTCCATTCCCCAATCGCCTCCGTGTAGAGCCCCACGATACCAGCTGCAAAGACCGCCGTCCCTTGAGGCAGTTCGGTGCCTTCTGTAAAGAGGAGCAAGGCCCCCAATCCCAAAAACAGAATGGCGAGGATGGCTGAACCGATGTAACCGGCATTGAATTCGCGCAAGGTGGCTTTCAGTTCAGGATGGTAGCCCGTTTGCTTGATGCGTTCCAAGGTCCAGATGCTGCTCCACGTGCTCAAGTCTACAGCGGTAGGCATCCAACCCATCAGGGCAATGAGGAAGGCCAATCCTGCACCCTCGAAGGGGTTGAAGTCGGCCGGTGGTGAGGGGACATCGGAGAGGGGAGTGTGTTGGACTGCACTGAAGAAGGCGACCACCGTGCTGATGAGCAGGACCCCAGCGATGGCTTTGATGAGGGCGTCGAGGCCCGCATATGACCCCCACGCTAGCAGCCCCGTGGACGCCGCAAAAACGGCTACGGCCACAGCGGGCGTAGCGTTGAAATTGGCCGCCACCGAAATGCCGAAGAGGTTATCCAAGAACGCGGCAGTCACAATTCCCACCGCCCCCATGACGAAGAAGCACGTGCCCACAGACAGGATGAAATAGGCCCACGCGGCTGCGCGGCCCATGGAGCGGTAGCCTTCAATCAAGGTTTCCCCGGAGGCATTCGCATACCGGCTACCAAATTCAAAAAAAGGATACTTCGCTACGTTGGCCGCCACCACAGCCCAGAGCAAGCCGAATCCGGCGATGGCACCGGCACGGGTGGATTGTACGAGGTGACTCACCCCGATCGCGGTTGAAGCAAAGAGAATTCCAGGACCCAGAACGGCCAGCCATTTCGGTGGGTTCGATGGATCGCGCGCCATGTATCAGGCGCGGTTTTGAGCGTCGAGAAGCCGGTAGGTAACCCACATTTTCCAGCCTACGAGCGCCTGTTCCCATTTTTTGAGTTGGGTCAGGTCATCCCTCCGGGAAAACCGGGGCAACAACAAGCGATTGAGTCTACTCAGGAATTTGAAGAGGATGAGCTGCATGGCCTTCGGAGATGGTGCCGAAGGTAAGGCGCGTCATTTCTTTTCTCCAATGAACCAATCTTCCTTGTAGCGGAAGAGTACGTTGAAGGTGGTCAGGGAGCCGTAAATCTTGGTGATGTACTGCTGCAATTCCACTTTGTCGCCGTCGGAGAGTTTGCTGTTGGAATTGACTTTTGCTTCCAACACACGCAGTCGGTCGCGCGTCATGACGATTTTGTGGAAGAACGTCTCAATGGGCATTTCTTTCGCTTTGAGCCCGCTTTCGGCAGGTTGAATCAAGAGGGTGCCGCCGTCCCACCGATCACCGATTTCGACCGATTCGACCCGTTCCTCACCGCGCAGTTTGTCGGTGAAATCATCGAGGACGTGTTCCATGGCGGTCATGATGTCGCTGACGTCGGGTTGTCCGAAGTCTTCCGCGGCCTCGAGGACATTCAATTGGTCGTAGTCCTTGCCAATGGATTTTTCGCCGACTTCACGGAAGTAAATGCGCCAAAAGTCACCGTCGGTGCCAAATACGACGCCTTCGCCGTGTGTGGGATGTTCAATTTTTGCTCCTATTCCAGGCATGTCAAATGGTTTTTCATCCTTTACTGAATGGGGTTGAAAAAGGTTTCATTCTCTTCCTAGTAACATCCATGTTTTCAAAATGCTGTTGTGGGGATTTAGGGATGCTTTGGCTTGAATGCGTTCGTGACTTCCGTGCATCTTGCAAGGCATGCAACGTGGACGCGTACGATACCGGTGGGACCGAATTGCTGGAGCAGGTGGAGCTTTGATGCTGGTCTGCTTGCTGCTGGTGGCATGGATCACGCCGGACGAGCCGGAGGAGGTCGCCGAATTGGCCCATCCGGGGGAGCGCATCGAGCAAGAGCAGGAGCAGCCGACTCCACTTCCGGTCGCAGCCGTTGAAGAGATTCAGGTAGAGCCTACCGTCGTTGCCGAAGTTCAAGAAAAAGAGGAAGAGGTGCTTCCCTGTTCTTGCAACAAACGGGTGCTGCGCCTTCCCAAGAATCCCTATACGGCTCACCAAAAGGCCGCGCGGAATTTGCCCAACAGCTTCTTCGTCAAAGACAAGAATGAACTGAATGCCGGCAAGTCACGTGGCAAGTTGGTGGACGTTACCGATGGCAGGGGCTACCACATTGCGCCTTTGTCCCACAGTTATGCCATGCTGCTCCCTGAGGTAAAGTCGCTTCTCGAAGACATGGGGCACGCCTTTGCGGACCAATTGGAGGGAACAAAAAGTGAAGGCACCACCTTTCGTGTGACCAGCTTGACGCGCACCGCTCGGCAACAGGCACGATTGGGCAGGCGCAACTACAATGCCATCGACGATGGCTCCACGCACAGTTACGGCGCGTCGTTCGACATCGCATACACGGACCGACCGGACAACGAAGCGGATTGTTCCGCTCCGACCCGTGCCATTCAACACGTGCTGAAGTCCTTCCAGGAATCCGGACGCATCCTCGTCATTCCGGAGAAAAACTGCATGCACATTACGCTCCGCCCATAAAGGGGCGAGCCGTGTGCCTTACAAGTGGATGACCTCGTCGTAGGCTGCAGCTGCAGCTTCCATCACGGCCTCGCTCAAGGTTGGGTGAGGGTGGATGGTTTTGATCAATTCGTGCCCCGTGGTTTCAAGCTTACGCAATGCGACGAGTTCAGCGACCATTTCAGTGACGTTGGCGCCGATCATGTGCCCACCGAGGAGTTCGCCGTATTTCGCATCGAACACAAGCTTGACGAAGCCGTCTTTGTGGCCTGATGCGCTGGCTTTTCCAGAAGCTGAGAATGGGAACTTGCCCACTTTGACTTCGTGCCCTGCCTCCTTCGCTTGCGCTTCGGTCATGCCGACACTGGCGACTTCGGGGAAGCAGTAGGTGCAGCCTGGGATGTTTCCGTAATCAATGGGCTCCGGTGTGTGACCGGCAATCTTTTCGACACAGGTGATGCCTTCAGCAGATGCTACGTGCGCAAGCGCTGGTCCGGGTACGCAATCGCCGATGGCGTAGTACCCCGGGATGTTGGTTGCGTAGTAGTCGTCAACCACCACTTTCCCTTGGTCCACCACAATGCCCACGTCTTCGAGGCCGATGTTCTCCAAGTTGGCTACAACGCCAGCCGCACTGAGCACTACGTCGCAGGCAATGGTCTCTTCGCTCTTCTTCGTCTTGATGGTAACAACCTGTTCCTTGCCTTTGGATTCAACGCCCAAAACTTCCGATGAAGTCATCACCTTGATGCCGGATTTTTTGAAGCTCTTTTCCAATTGCTTACTGACGTCAGCGTCTTCAACCGGGACGATGCGGTCTTGGTATTCCACAACGGTCACTTCCGTGCCGATGGCATTGTAGAAGTAGGCAAATTCCACCCCGATGGCTCCAGAACCCACAACGACTAATCGTTTGGGCTGGTCTTTCAGGGTCATGGCCTCACGGTATCCAATGATGTTTTTTCCATCCTGTGGAATCGATGGCAGCTGGCGGCTTCGAGCACCGGTGGCAATGATGATGTGATCGGCGCTGAGGGTTTGCTTCTTGCCGGCCTCATCCGTTACCTCCAGTTGTTTGCCGGGCAGCAACTTCCCGTTGCCCATGATGACGTCAATCTTGTTCTTTTTCATCAAGAACTGAACGCCTTTCGACATGCCTTCAGCCACACCTCGGCTGCGCTTGACCATGCCGCCGAAATCGGCTTTCGGAGCAGCTACAGAGATGCCGTAGTCTTCCGCGTGCTCGATGTATTCAAAAACGTTCGCGCTCTTGAGCAAAGCTTTGGTGGGGATGCACCCCCAATTCAGGCAAATGCCGCCCAATGCTTCTCGTTCCACAACAGCTGTTTTCAATCCCAACTGGCTTGCGCGAATGGCCGTGACGTATCCGCCGGGGCCGCTTCCAAGTACAATGACGTCGTATTTCATGGTTAGTCTTCGAAGTAAATCAGAATGAGCCGCGAAGTTAACGCATCAATCCGAGTCTGACGTCCTTCGTTGCCCTACCTTTGAACTCTCATTTTTGCGTAGAATTGAAAGACAGTAAGATGCTGAACATCATCCTTTTTGGACCTCCCGGAGCGGGCAAAGGAACCCAGAGTGCGTACCTCGTGGCTAATTATGGGCTGGTACATCTGAGCACAGGCGACATCTTCCGAGCAAACATCAAAGGAGGGACAGAGCTGGGTCAGTTGGCTCAATCCTACATGGATCAAGGGCAACTCGTTCCAGATGACGTGACCATTCGCATGCTGGAATCGGAGGTGGATAAGCATCCCGAGGCAAAAGGCTTCATTTTCGATGGGTTTCCACGCACAACGGCACAGGCCGAGGCACTTGATGCCTTCTTGAACGGTCGCAACGCACCGGTTTCGTGCATGTTGGCTTTGGATGTGGCGGAAGAAGAATTGAAGACCCGCTTGCTGGCACGCGCCGAAACAAGCGGTCGACCCGATGACGCAGATCCAGCAGTGATCCAGAAGCGCATCGATGTGTACAACGCCGAGACGGCCCCCGTTGCCGGGCACTACGCTGCCCAAGGCAAGTACACCGGTGTTGATGGCATCGGAACAATTGAAGAAATTACGGAACGCCTTCAAGCGGCCATTCCGAATCACTGATCCCTCGCATGTCGGGCGAAAACTTCGTTGACTACGTCAAAATCTGTTGCCGCTCAGGAAAGGGCGGTCCGGGTTCTTCACACTTCATGCGAAACCGCATGACGGCGAAGGGCGGTCCCGACGGTGGCGATGGCGGCCGCGGAGGCCATGTCATCGTTCGTGGCAACGCCCAATACTGGACACTGCTTCACCTGAAGTACGCGCGCCACGTCATCGCTGAACACGGTGAGCCTGGTCGCGGACAGCACAAACACGGTGCCGATGGAAAGGACTCGTACATCGATGTCCCGTTGGGAACGGTGGTCAAGGATGCGGAGACAGGGGATGTGTTGGTGGAGGTGTTAGACGATGGACAAGAAGTCATCATCACGCCTGGTGGCAAGGGCGGTTTGGGCAACGACCATTTCAAGTCTTCTGTCCGCCAGTCTCCAACCTACGCTCAGCCCGGAGAAGAAGGGTTAGAGGAGTGGAAAATCCTCGAGTTGAAGCTGCTTGCGGATGTTGGATTGGTGGGGTTCCCGAATGCCGGGAAATCGACGTTGCTTTCCGTCGTGAGTGCAGCGAAGCCTGAGATTGCGAATTATCCCTTCACGACGCTCAAGCCAAACCTGGGCATGATCGCCTACCGCGATGACCGTTCGTTTGTCATGGCGGACATTCCGGGAATCATCGAGGGAGCGGCCGAAGGCAAGGGACTCGGACTGCGATTTTTGCGTCACATCGAACGCAATCCGGTGCTGCTGTTTCTGGTGCCAGCGGATGCGGATGACATTCGAACGGAGTACGAGACGCTCCTCCATGAGTTGGAGAAATACAATCCCGATTTGCTCAAAAAGAACCGGCTATTGGCCATTTCGAAGGCAGATATGCTCGACGACGAATTGGAGACGGCGCTGCGCGCAGAAATCGAAGACTTGGATCCCCTCTTTTTTTCAAGCGTTGCGCAAAAGGGACTGCAACAACTGAAAGATCGGATTTGGCAGGCGATGGAAAGTGCCACCATTTGGTAAGTCATTGAGCATGTCCAATCCACTCGTTCACATCCAACCACGCGTTGTGTCAGCGCTGAAAAACGGCGAACCAGTCGTTGCGTTGGAATCGACCATTGTTGCCCACGGCATGCCGTTTCCAGCCAATTTGGAGAATGCTCAAACCCTTGAGCGCCTGGTTGAAGAAGGAGGAGCCGTCCCTGCTACGGTAGCGGTGGCCAACGGTCAGATTCACGTCGGATGCGACGCTGATTTGATGCATGCGTTGGCCACCGAAAAGGATGTTTGGAAGGTGTCCCGGCGGGATCTCCCCATGGCGTTGGCACAAGGTGCCTTGGGAGCGACGACGGTCAGCGGCACCCTCATCGGTGCTGAGCAGGCGGGAATCCGGGTGTTTGCCACCGGAGGCATTGGAGGCGTTCACCGCGGGGTGGAAATGACCTGGGACGTCTCAGCGGATTTGGCAGAATTGGCCCAGGCTTCCGTAGCCGTCGTGAGTGCAGGAGCAAAGTCCATTCTGGATTTGGCCAAAACCTTGGAAGTGTTGGAGTCATCTGGGGTGCCGGTTATCGGATATCAGACCGATGAATTTCCGGCCTTCTTCGTTCGGAAAAGCGGATTGCCCCTTCCTCACCGGTGCGACACGCCCGATGAAGTGGCGCAAACCATGCATGCCAAATGGCAACTGGGGTTGAAGGGCGGTTTTTTGGTGGCCAATCCCATCCCCGAAGCGGCCTCGGCTGATCCGGAATTGGTGGAGCGCGCGATTGCAGCGGGCATTGAGTCGGCCGAGGAGCAGGGCGTCTACGGTAAGGCCTTGACCCCCTTCCTGCTGCGGTTCATCAATGAAGCGACGGAGGGAAAGAGTTTGGTCGCAAACCGGCAATTGGTGGAAAGCAACGTCTCAGTGGGAGCGGAAATCGCTGTTGCGTACGCCGCAAAAAACCGGGGCTGAATCACTTGGTCGCAGTCTGCGTAAATTCGCGCCATGAAGCAGACGGATTCAATGGCATCTCAAGCGATCGAAAATGATACCCCTACGGATTTTCGTTCCGTGTTATTGAATGATTTCCGCCTTGCTTGCATCAGCCGCGAGGCATCGCTTCTGGGCCGGAAAGAGGTGCTGGGTGGGAAGGCCAAATTTGGCATTTTCGGCGACGGAAAAGAGCTGGCTCAGATTGCTTTGGCCAAAGTCGCCCGCAATGGGGATTGGCGTTCAGGTTACTACCGAGACCAGACCCTGATGATGGCCAAAGGGCTGCTGAACGTCGAACAGTACTTCGCTGCATTGTATGCGGATACTGACGTCCAACGCGAACCCACTTCTGCAGGACGGCAAATGGGAGGGCATTTTGCCACCCGCTTCCTAGACGATGACGGCGCTTGGATGGACCACTTGGGGCAATTCAACAGCTCGGCTGATATCAGTCCGACGGGAGGGCAAATGCCCCGCTTACTGGGATTGGCTCAAGCCTCCAAGCTTTACCGCCAGATGGATGAGGTCGCAGCCAATAAGCCAGGTTTTACGAGCGGCGGCGATGAGATTGCCATCGGGACCATCGGCGATGCGAGCACATCGGAGGGCCTATTCTGGGAAACCATGAACGCGGCCTGCGTGCTTCAGGTGCCCATGCTCATGAATGTGTGGGACGATGGTTACGGCATCAGTGTGCCGAAGAAGTACCAAACGACCAAAGGATCGATTTCGACTGCGTTGAGCGGCATGGAAATGGAAGAGGGCACCAATGGTTTGGTCATTTTTCGCGTGAAAGGTTGGGATTACCCCGCGCTGGTAGCGACCTATGAGGCCGCTGCAGACCGGTGCCGAAAAGACCACGTCCCGGTCTTGGTGCACGTGGAAGAGGTGACCCAGCCCCAAGGCCACAGCACATCGGGCTCGCACGAGCGGTACAAATCCGAGGAACGCATGGCGTGGGCCGCGGAATACGATTGCATCGTTCAGTTTGGTCGCTTTTTGGTGATGGAAGGTGCGGCGACCCAGGATGAGTTGGATGCCATCCGAAAAGAGGCGAAAAAACAAGTCCGTCAAGAACAGAAAGCGGCATGGACGGCTTTCAGAGCCCCAGTCGACGCGGAGATGGAAGAGGCCATAGCTGCGATCGACGCTGTGGAATCGGGAGCGCCCGAGATCGCGGCTTTGCGGGACGGCCTTTTTCCCGGTCGTGCGGAATTGCACAGTGCCGTTCGAAAAGTACTTGCCCGGCACCGCGGCGCATCGACTCCTGCGTTCACTGCGTTGAGCAATCTTTCGGAGCGCTTGCACGCAGAGAACCGCAAACGTTACAGCGAACACTTGCACAGCACCGGGTCGGATTCCGTTTCTCAGGTGCCCGTTTATCCTGCCGCATACGACAACGAGGAATGGGTGGATGGACGCCAAGTCCTTCAATGCAACTTCGAAGCCTTGTTCAGTGCCTACCCGGAAATCGTCACGTTCGGCGAAGACACGGGTAAGATTGGCGGGGTGAACCAAGCCATGGAAGGCATGCAGGAGAAGTTTGGGGAGCTGCGCGTGTCGGATACGGGCATTCGTGAATGCACCATTGCCGGCCAGGGAATCGGCCTGGCGATGCGAGGTTTCCGCCCCATCGCTGAAATTCAGTACCTCGATTACCTCTTCTATGCCCTGCAAATACTCCGCGATGATGCGGCCACGGTGCGTTACCGCTCCGCGGGTGGGCAAAAGGCTCCCGTCATCATTCGTACGCGCGGCCATCGCCTCGAAGGCATCTGGCACAGCGGTTCGCCGATGGGTACCATCGTCCATGCGCTCAGGGGCATGCACGTGTGCGTTCCTCGGAACATGACACAAGCAGCGGGCATGTACAACACCTTGTTGCGTGCAGAGGAGCCTGCCTTGGTCATCGAATGCCTCAATGGCTACCGATCGAAGGAACGCATGCCGAGCAATGTGGGCGAATTCACGGTCCCATTGGGCATCGCAGAAGTGGTCAAGAGCGGGGCTGACCTCACGTTGGTGGGCTATGGTTCTACCTTCAATCTGGCCGTGAAGGCAGCTGAACGATTGTCAGCGGTGGGAATCGATGTGGAATTGGTGGATCTTCAGACCTTGCTTCCGTTGGATACCACAGCCGTGGTGGGGTCATCGTTGGCCAAAACGAACCGGCTCTTGGTGGTGGACGAAGACGTCCCCGGTGGAGCGAGCGCTTACATCCTCGAAGACATCTTGAACCGACAGGGCGGCTGGAAGCATTTGGACGGCGCTCCGATCACGCTCACAGCCCAACCTCACTTGCCGCCATACGGCTCCGATGGGGACTATTATTCCAAGCCGAGCGAGGACGATATTTTTGAAGCGGCCTACCGCATGATGGCGGAAGCCGACCCCGGAAGATTCCCTGCGTAATATGCAAGAAGAGCAGTTCGAAATGCGCTCGGAGGTAATTGACCTCTTGCAGCTATTGAAGGCATCGGGTTACGCCGCTACCGGAGGGGAGGCGAAGATGATGGTGGAGGACGAACTGATCACCGTGAACGGGGAGTTGGAATGGCGTAAACGCCGGAAATTGCATTCCCAGGATGTCGTGGAAATAGACGGGCAGGTGCGCATCACATTGGTGTGATTTGTTGGTAACAAATCCATTGGGATTTTCCAGCCAGCAAGATTTTTCCCGTACTTGACTATTTAAACCAAAATCCATTCGGATGAAGCATTGGCTTTTCCTTTTCGTGCTGGGGATCCTGGGAACTGCAGGATCGGTGCATGCACAAGAAATGTTGCGAGGACGCGTCATCGATGCGGAATTGGGTGATCCCATTTTCTCTGCAAACGTCATCATAGAAGGCACAACCACCGGTGTTACCACGGACTTCGATGGGCAATTTTTGATTCCTGTCCCCCAGTTTCCGGTGCAGTTGCAAGTGAGCTTCATTGGCTACGGCATGCAACGTGTCACGGTGCAAAATGCCTCGGACAAACTCACCATCAAATTGGCTCCAGACCAGGTCTTGATTGATGCAGCGGAAGTTGTGGGTGACCGCATTAGCCAGAAACAAAAGCAAGCGCCTTTGACGGTGGAATCCATGGATGTGATTGCTATTAAGGAAGCACCCAGCGGTTCTTTCTACGAAGGACTGGGCAATCTGAAAGGGGTCGATGTCACGTCTGCCAGTTTGGGTTTCAAAATCATCAATACGCGCGGATTCAATTCGACCTCGCCGGTCCGATCACTGCAGCTCATTGACGGCATCGATAACCAAAGCCCGGGGTTGAACTTCTCCCTCGGTAATTTCCTAGGCGCTTCGGACTTGGACGTGAAAAGCGTGGACATCGTAGCCGGTGCGAGTTCGGCCTTTTACGGTCCCGGTGCGTTTAACGGCGTGGTGGCCATGGAAACGAAATCCCCCTTCCAGTTCCCGGGCATCACGGTTTCCACCAAGGTCGGAGAGCGCGAGTTGAATGAGTTGGCCTTCC
The DNA here is from genome assembly GCA_938074325.1 of uncultured Flavobacteriales bacterium. Lineage (GTDB taxonomy): Bacteria > Bacteroidota > Bacteroidia > Flavobacteriales_D > Sanyastnellaceae > UA16. The sequence goes on from CALJFZ010000006.1 coordinate 29,618, forward strand.
GCTACGCGGATTTCACCACGGACGATGAGGGCAATCCAGTGTTGGGCTTCAAGGTCAACGCCTTCCGTTTCTCAGCATACGATTGGGAGGCGACGAATTACGATCCGGTGGATGGTTCGCAAGTCGATGCGACCAACCCGGGACGCTATGATGCGGTCAACATCTATGGCGACGAATACAAGCCCGTCTTCGATTATTCCGGCGACGGAAGTTCTAACGCCCGGGGGCTGGGTAACTTCTTCCGTACGGGGTACAGAGAGGTCGATCTGGTGGATTACAACACCGAAAACCTCAAGGTCAGTACAGCTTTGCACTGGCGCTTGAACCCCGAGGATACATACGAAAGTCCGGAGTTGGTCTACGGCTTCAACAGCGGATTCGGTACGACGGTGTACCAAGGGGATAACCGATTCAGCCTTCGGGACATCGAATTCTACCAGCACAAGTTGGAATTGCGCAAACCCGGCAAGTGGTTCGTGCGGGCCTACCGCACCGCGGAAGACGCAGGGAACTCTTACGACCCTTATGCGACGGCGCTGAAGCTTCAAGATCAGACCCGTTCAGACTATCAATACTCCAAAGTCTACTACCGTTACTGGGTTGATAGCATCGTGCCGGGGATCAATGAAACGTGGCCAGATTTGGTTCAGGTGGGCGTGGATCCCGAGTTTGGATTCCCGATTTACGGTTACGAGGACGGAGCCATCCCCGCATGGTACAACACCTACGGCGATTCATTGTCCATTTGGCATTCGCAAGTGGAAGCGTGGACCAACGCGGGTTATGCTGGGCTCAACGATGTGGCCGAGAACCCACTGGGTCACTTGATGCCGGGGACGCCTGAGTTTGAGCAAGCTTTCAACGCGCTTGTTTCGGCTAAAAACAACGAAGGAGAAGGGGGGACACGGTTCTTCGACCAGTCCAGTTTGAGCCACGTACACGGGGAGTACATCTTCGAACCGCAGGGACTTGAAGAAGTGCGCGTTGGTGCCAATTACCGCCGGTACACTCCATGGAGCGATGGGACAATCTTCAGCGATACGGCGGAAAAAATTGTCAACCAGGAAATTGGTTTCTACGCTGGTTTGAAGCGGCGATTCTTGGAGGATAAGTTGATCGCCACCGGCACAATCCGTGCTGACAAGAACTGGAATTTCGATTGGGTGTATTCGCCTGCGGCATCGCTTGTTTTCTCGCCTCGAGAACAGGATTACTTGCGCATGAGCTTCAGCTCGGCATTGCGAAACCCAACCTTGGCTGACCAATACCTCTTCTTGGATGTTGGGCCCGCAACCTTGGTGGGGAATTTGGAAGGTGCAGATAGTTTGATAACGGTGGACAGTTTCATCAACTTCCGTAACAGCGCGGACGCTGCGAACGGCCAGTACGGACTGAACCGGGACACCCTGGTATACTTCGACATTGACCCGATCCGTCCGGAGCGTGTGCGAACGTTTGAAGTCGGTTACCGCACGACGCTCGGGGAGAAAGTGTACCTCGATGGCGGGTACTACTTCAGTGTGTACCGTGATTTCATTGGTTACAATATTGGGTTGGACGCTTTATTCATCGGAGACGAGCAATCGCCTCGCGCCGTTGATGTTTACCGGTACGCAGCGAATTCGCTCAATGAAGTGCAGACCCAAGGGGCTTCCATTGGATTGAATTACTACGTCGACAACCAGTTCATGATTTCGGGGAATTACAGCTGGAACGAACTGGTGAAGACGGATGAAGACGACCCGATCATTCCCGCCTTCAATACGCCCAAGCACAAATACAATCTTGGCATCACAGCTCGTGACCTCGAGTTAGATGGCAAGTCCACCTGGGGCTTTGGTGTGAATTACAAGTGGATACAGGGCTTTGTTTTTGAAGGTTCCCCGCAGTTTACCGGTTTTGTGCCGACGTACGATTTGCTCGACGCTCAGGTCAATGTGGTCATCGAACCGTGGAACACCACCCTCAAGCTGGGTGGTTCCAATTTGCTCAAGAACATCCACATCGAGGCATATGGTGGACCTTATGTGGGCCGAATGCTTTACGGAAGCTTGGTCTATGAGTTCAATCACGTGAAGAGCGAGGACGAATCCTTGCGAGATCGCATCAAGGATTTCACTCCTGTTGCGATGTTCCAAGCCTTGAAGCGAGCGGGACAGGGCATTCAGTGAATCCGCTGTTAGATTGGGGGGCGAGGGAATTAGCTGAACAGCTCTTTTTCCTCTTTGAATGTTGGTATTGTGTTGATTAATACCGTGTAAGCGGTACACATTTGCAATTTTTTGTGTACCTTCCGCGGGAAAACCAAACTCACCCAGATACCTGATCTGATGAAAAAAATTCTATTCAGCGCACTTGCTGTGTGCCTGGCTGTGCTTCAAGTGAATGCGCAGACCCGTTACCTCGACGAGGTATTCGATGAAGTGAACGTGACCACTGATGTGGTGTACGGTCAGAACATTACTGTCATTCCCGCACTTCAAGGCATGCCCCCAGCAATGGAGGATTTGAAGTGTGACATTTACGAGCCCGCAGGAGATACGGAAACGTCTCGCCCACTTTTGTTGATTTTCCACACAGGGAACTTCTTGCCACCCTTCGTGAACGGGGGACCGCTCGGAACGAAATCAGACAACTGGGAAGTTGAGATGGCAACACGTTACGCTAAAATGGGGTACGTGGTGGCATCGTGCGACTACCGATTGGGTTGGAACCCGCTCGCAGCCACTCAGGAGGAGCGCACGTTGCAGCTGATTCAAGCCGCTTACCGCGGTGTTCAGGACAGCCGAACGGCAGTGCGATTCTTCCGCAAGTCGAATGCAGAAAGCGGCAACCCGTACGGCATTAACACGGATAAGATTGGTATGATTGGAAACGGCACAGGCGGCTACATCACATTGGCCTCTGCGACCATTTCTAGCTACAACGATATCATTCTGGATGATGCTGGTAACCCCATCACCAAGTTCTGGTACAATCCAGGCGATGGTTCTTACATCCCGATGGTTGTAGAAGGCATCCACGGTGATCCCGACGCCACAACGGACACGTACGCTCCAGCTTCGGCGGGTGGATTCCAATTGTGTGCTGCGAACCACGTGGGATACAGCTCAGAATTCAACTTCCAGATGAATGCGGGCGGTGCTTTGGGTGATTTGAACTGGTTGGATGAAGGCGACATGCCAATGGTGAGCTTCCAATGCCCACACGATCCATTTGCGCCTTATGAAACAGCGGTTTTGATCGTGCCGACCACGAACGAACCAGTCGTTGAGGTCTCTGGTGCCATGGACATCCACGAAGAAATCAATGGTTATGCGACCAATAACAACGCCATCTTCGCAGATGCGGATTTGGGCGATGCAGGTTCGCCTGCCAACCTCGGGTACGACGGATTGTTCCCGGTGTTGAACAGCTATGTCGACGGCACGCCTACTGAGCCTTTCGATAGCTCACCTTGGCAGTGGTTTGACACAGCCCCAGTTCAGGCATACGACGATGCCAACGGCACCAACATCCTAGCTACACAGTTGACCTTGAACCCCACCATGGGCGAGGACGAAGCGATGATGTGGATTGACGAAATCGTTGATTACAACACCCCACGTATGGCTTTGGCCATGGGCGCTGCCACTGAAACGACTATCGCAGGTGGTGTTCGTTACGTCGATGAAATTTTCGACGAAGTAGAAGTGGCTTCAGGCGTTGTGTATGGTGAGAACATCACGGTGATTCCCGCCCTCCAGGGCATGCCTCCAGCTCCCGAAAACTTGCTCATGGACGTTTACACGCCAGCAGGTGATACGGAAACAGAGCGTCCAGTCATCCTTTACTTCCACACCGGTAACTTCTTGCCTCAATACGTAAACGGTGCGGCAACCGGTACCCGAACAGACAGTTCTGCTGTTGAGATTTGCTCGCGTTTTGCGCGCATGGGTTACGTTGTTGCTTCATGCGACTACCGTCTGGGATGGAACCCGCTTGCTGCAACGCAGGCAGAACGCACGCTGCAGCTCATCCAAGCTGCTTACCGCGGAGTTCAGGACAGCCGCACAGCGGTACGTTACTTCCGAAAGTCCATTGCGGAAGACGGCAACCCATGGGGCGTGAACGGCGATAAGGTGGCCATGTTTGGTGAAGGCACCGGCGGTTACATCACCTTGGCTTCTGCGACCATCGCAGATTACAATGACATCATCGTGGACGACATGGGCAACCCCATCACGAAGTTCTGGTACGATCCAGGTGACGGTTCGTTCATCCCGATGGTCATCGAAGGCATCCACGGTGATCCCAACGCCACGACGGATACGTACGCTCCTGCTTCTTCTGGAGGCTTCCAGTTGTGCATGGCTAACCACGTTGGTTACTCAAGCGAATTCAACTTCCAAATGAACCTTGGCGGTGCCATGGGTGATTTGAACTGGTTGGACGAAGGCGATATGCCCATGGTGAGCTTCCATGCTCCACATGACCAGTTCGCCCCTTACAACACTGGCGTCTTGATCGTACCAACGACCAACGAGCCCGTCGTAGAAGTGTCGGGTGCGTATGACATCCACAGCGAAATCAACAACTACGCGACCAACAACAATGCACCATTTGCTGAAATCGGTCTCGCCGATCCAGCGGCTGCATTCGGAAACAACGGATGGGACGGTTTGTACCCCGTGTTGAACAACTACGAAGACGGAATGCCAACTGAGCCGTACGACGGATCTCCTTGGCAATGGTGGAACGTTGCTGTCACCCAAGCGGTTGACGCTGCTAACGGCACCAACATCGCGGCCACTCAACTCACGTTGAACCCCACTATGGGCCCAGAAGAAGCTTTGTACTGGATCGACCAGATCCAAGCCTACACGGCGCCTCGTTTGGCAGCTAGCCTCGAGGTGGTTGCACTCGGCCCTGGTTGCAACGATGAGACAGCATGTAACTACAACGCGTTGGCTACATCGGACGACGGAAGCTGCATCTACGCAGAAGAAGGGTTCGACTGCGATGGCAACTCATTGACCGTAATGGGCTGCACCAACCCAATTGCTTGTAACTACAACGGTTCAGCTACCGACGATGACGGAAGCTGTGACTTCAACGAGTCAGGAACCATCATGACCGGCCCAGACATGGTTTGGTTGATCGGTGTCACACTGACCGGCACGGATAACGAGATCTATGCGGCTGACTGTGAGGCTGCTGGAGGCGTAAATCCGAACGTGGCTTTGAACGGTGTGTTCTTGGGCGACGGTACGGATGGTCCAATGCACTTGACCAACATCACGGACCAAACCGGTGGTTTGCTGACAGATTTGCAAATGCTCGCTGGTTTTGCAGACATCTCGTTCTGCGGCAACTTGATCCGCTTCGTGGATCCAGTGACCGGCGGCACAGTGGTGTTGAGTGAGACAGACGGCGTATGGCAGTCTGCAGTGCCCATCATCGGTCCAAGCTACCTCTGGGCAGCGCCAATCACCTCATTCAACATGGGCTGCGGCGATCCGATGGCCTGCGGTTTCACCGATTTCTGCGACTTGAGCGTGGCCTGTGACTACACGGACACAGATGGCGACAGCGTCTTGGATTGCCAGGAGGTCGTAGGATGTCAGGATCCAGGAGCAGATAACTACAATGCAAACGCTACGGATGCAGGGGACTGCAACTACAACGGTTGTTTGGATGCCAATGCTCAAAACTATGAGCCCGGAGCGAACGTAGACGACGGCTCCTGCACTTACCTCGTGTCCTTCCGCGTGAATATGTCCAACGAGACAGTTGCGGCTGAAGGCGTGCACATCGCCGGTAGCTTCCAGGGTTGGGACCCAGGCGCAACAGCTGTTCCTTACGTGGGCTACGGTGTTCACGAAGTGGTTATCCAGTTGCAGCAGGGAACGTACGAGTACAAATTCATCAACGGCAACATGTGGGGCATGGATGAAAGCGTAGGCGATTGTGGAAACGGCGGCAACCGCGTTATCACTGTTTCAGGCAACACCTTGACTTCAGGTGCGTGCTTCAATAGCTGTGATCAATGCGCAGGCTGTGCCGATCCTGCTTACGCAGAATACAACCCATTCAATGCTTCCGATGCGAGCTACTGCTTGACACCGGTTGCTGCTGGATGTACTTATGAGGACGCTGAAAACTACGACGCGAGCGCAACCAATGACGACGGTTCATGTGTGTTCGGAGCAGGAGGTTCTTGCCCTGGCGACTTGAACGGAGACGGATCGGTTGGTACGCCTGACCTGTTGGAATTCCTTTCCAACTTTGGTTCGGCTTGCGAGTAATCATTGCGACTACGAAAAGAAAAAAGGTAGGCCCAGTGCCTCCTTTTTTTTTGGCCCAATTCTTGAACTTCTCGGGACGAAAACTGTGAAATTCTATCAAATTCAAAACAGCTCTCGGAACCGAGAAGCTTTGTGTTTATCTTTAACGTAGAAAATTATTAAGGTTATGAAGCAACTTTTGACAGCATGTTTGCTCCTCGTGGGCATGGCGACAGCGGCGGCACAGGGCCCATCCATCTCCTTGGACAAGGACGTTCACGATTACGGAACGATTACCCAAGGCACCGACGGCGGATGCCAATTCACAGTTACCAATGACGGCACTGAGCCTCTGATCATTTCGCGTTGCAAAGGGTCTTGCGGATGCACCGTTCCTAAGTGTGACAAGGATCCCATTATGCCAGGTGCGACAAGTGTAATCAACGTGCGCTACGACACGAAGCGCATCGGCCCAATCAACAAGAGCGTAACCATCACTTCGAATGCTTCCAATGAGCCTACGAAAGTGATTCGCATCAAAGGCAAGGTAGAGGCTGCGGACGCTGGCGCCACTGGAGGCGCTCCCGTTAAGCCAGCTTCTTCAGGAGCACCTTTGAACAAGCAATAAGCACATCGGCCCGAGAGGGTCAATGGCCAACCATTGAAGAGTCGTTCTGCCTGTGCGGTGGAACGACTTCTTTTTTACCCGATTTTTGCCCTCAGACAAACGGCGCGTAAGACATGGAAATCCCGACTACCTACGATCCAGGTACCTGTGAAGAAAAGTGGTACAGTTACTGGCTGGAACACAAATTTTTCGAGAGCCAACCCGATGACCGTGAGCCTTATACGGTGGTGATTCCTCCTCCGAATGTGACGGGTGTTCTGCATATGGGGCACATGCTCAATAACACCATTCAGGACGTGTTGGTGCGCCGTGCCCGCATGTTGGGCAAAAACGCTTGCTGGGTGCCAGGGACCGACCATGCCTCCATCGCTACCGAGGCGAAGGTGGTTCGTCGCTTGCGCGAGAAGGGCATCAAGAAATCGGATTTATCCCGCGATGAGTTTTTGGAACATGCGTGGGACTGGACGCATGAACACGGTGGCATCATCCTCGAGCAGCTAAAGAAGCTCGGCGCGAGCTGTGACTGGTCGCGCACGCGTTTCACCATGGACGAGAAGTACTACGATGGGGTCATCGATACATTCATCGATCTGTACAACAAGGGCCTCATCTACCGGGGCCAGCGCATGGTACACTGGGATCCTGCCGCACAAACGGCGCTCAGTGATGAAGAAGTCATTCACACTGAGGAGCACGGAAAGCTCTACTATGTGCAATACGAGGTGGTCGATTCGCCGGGCGAGTTTTTGACCGTCGCCACGACCCGCCCCGAGACCATCATGGGCGATACGGCCATTTGCATCCATCCGGAAGACGAACGCTTCACACACCTGCATGGCAAGCGCGCCCGAGTGCCCATGACCGATCGAGACGTGCCCATCATTTTGGACGAATACGTCGACCGTGAATTCGGAACGGGGTGCCTCAAGGTCACGCCTGCGCACGATGTAAACGATTATGATTTGGGCCAAAAGCACGGTTTGGAGTCCATCGATATTTTCAATCCCGACGGTACCCTGAACGCCAATGGCGGCACCTTCGAAGGCAAGGATCGTTTTGACGTGCGGAAAGAAGTGGAAGGCGTACTCGAAGCTTCGGGCAACTTGGTCAAAACAGAGGATTATACGAACAGTGTTGGACGGTCCGAACGCACCAACGCGGTCATCGAACCGCGCTTGTCGCTGCAGTGGTTCTTGTCCATGGAGAAAATCTCCAAGCCCGCGCTGGACCACGTGATGGACGACACCATCCAATTCCATCCACCGAAGTTTAAGAACAGCTACCGGCATTGGATGGAGAACGTCAAGGATTGGTGCGTGAGCCGTCAGCTCTGGTGGGGTCACCGCATTCCGGCTTGGTTCTTCGGAGAAGGCGAGGAGGACTTTGTTGTGGCGAAAACCCTCGAGGAGGCGCTGGAGCAGGCGCGCACCAAATCGGGCAATCCTCAGCTGGAGGCCGGCGATTTGAAACAAGATGAGGACGTCATGGATACGTGGTTCAGCAGCTGGCTGTGGCCCATCCAAGTCTTCGACGGATTGAAGACGGAGGAAGAGGTAGGCTACTATTACCCAACCGCTGACCTCGTGACCGCTCCCGAAATCATGTTTTTCTGGGTCGCGCGCATGATCATTGCGGGCTACGAATACCGCGGCCAGGAGCCGTTCAAAAATGTGTACTACACGGGTATCGTCCGCGATAAGCAGGGCCGCAAGATGTCGAAAAGTTTGGGCAACAGTCCCGATCCCATCGAGTTGATGAACCAGTACGGAGCGGATGGCGTGCGCGTGGGGATGCTGCTGACATCACCGGCAGGCAATGATTTGCCGTTTGATGAGAAACTCTGTGAGCAAGGACGAAACTTTGCGAACAAGATTTGGAACGCCTTCCGTTTGACCCAAGGGTGGGAAGTTGACGGCGAGCGCTCCCAGCCAGAATCGGCTGCTGTAGCGGTCGCTTGGATCAAGGCGCGAGTGCAGCAGGTGCTGGGCGAGTTGGAAGGTCAATTTGACGAATTCCGACTGAGTGAGGCCTTGATGAACCTGTACCGGTTGATTTGGGACGACTTCTGCAGTTGGTACTTGGAATTGGTCAAGCCTCCTTACGGTGAGCCAATTGATGCCCAAACATTGGATCAGACCAAGGCCATATTCGGCGATTTGCTCAAGATGCTCCACCCGTTCATGCCCTTCCAAACGGAGGAATTGTGGCATTGGATGGAAAAGCGGGAAGGCCCTCAAAATGCCTTGTGCATTGCCGCGTGGCCGAAGCAGGAAGCACACGATGCAGAAGTGCTGCAGCAGGCAGAAGCATTCCAGCAGATTGTGACGGAGGTGCGCAACATCCGCAAGGAGAATCAAATCCCCAATCGGGAGCAGCTCGAGTTGAGTGTGCAGTTAGGCGACGGGTATCCCACAGCGTTCGAAGCGGCAATTGTGAAGTTGAGCAATGTCAAGGAAGTCGCGCGCGTCGAGGAGAAGGTGCCGAATGCCTTCGGCTTCATGGTGGGAACGAGTTCATTCTATGTCCCGTTCGGCGACCAGGTGGACGTCGAGGCAGAAAAGGCCAAAATCCAGAAGGAAATGGATCACCTCAATGGATTCTTGAAAGGGGTACGTGGCAAGCTCGGCAATGAACGATTTGTTCAGAATGCTCCGCCACAGGTGGTCGAGTTGGAGCGGAAGAAGGAGTCGGACGCGCTCGCCAAGCTGGAAGTTTTGCAAGGCAAAATGGACCAATTGGGCTGATCGGTTCGAACACTGTTCGTGCACGCTTGTTGTACGAGCATGTTGGGATTATTCAAGAAAGACCCGGTCAAGAAGCTGCAACAGCAACATGCAAAGCTCTTGGCTGAAGCGCACCGCATGAGTACGGTGGATCGCACCAAGTCGGATGCGTTGATGGCGCAGGCCGCTGAAGTGGAAGATGAAATTGCCAAACTGTTGAGCGATGCAGGGAACTGAGCGCGGAACATTTGCGGTTATAGGCGATTCCGGTGGCATCGGTGAGGCCATTCGCAAGCAATTGCTCGATGCAGGTCACACCGTAATCGGCGTCTCCCGAAAGGGCGTCTCAGAACAGCGAAACGGTTACCAGAGCCTCGTGTTCGACGCGGTGGCCCACCCGTGCGATTTGTCCAACTTTGCAGACCACCTCGACGGGCTGGTCTACTGCCCGGGCACCATTCGCCTCAAGCCCCTGAAAGGGGTGAAGCGAGAACATGCATTTGAAGATTTCGAAGTAAATGCCTGGGGCGCTGTCCAGACGTTACAGGCCAATGCCGCACTCTTGCAAAAAGCAGATCGCGCGTCGGTGGTTTTGTTCAGCACGGTCGCTGTGCAAACGGGCATGCCCTACCACACGAGCATTGCAATGGCGAAAGGCGCCGTCGAAGGATTGACGCGCACGCTTGCGGCCGAATGGTCTCCCGCCGTTCGTGTCAACGCAATCGCTCCATCGCTCACCGATACGCCCTTGGCCGCTTCCATGTTGTCCAGTGATGCAAAAAAAGAGGCCGCCGCCCAGCGTCACCCGCTTCAGGCAGTGGGAACGGCAAATGGCGTAGCTTCGCTTGCCACGTGGCTTTTATCCGGCCAATCTGAGTTTGTAACAGGTCAGGTGTATGCAGCGGATGGAGGCATGGGAAGCATTCGAAAATGACCGCATTCAAAACCCTCAACGACCTCGACCTCGAATTGATGCCGCGCCGTCAACGCGGCCGATTGGTGAATTCCCTCAGTGGGTTTAAGAGCGCCAATCTGATCGGGACGGCCGACGATTCTGGAACCTTGAACCTGAGCATTGTCAGTTCGGTGGTGCATTTGGGGTCAGACCCGGCGCTGCTGGGCATGGTGATGCGGCCGCCCGTTGACCGCGAGCGCGGTAGCCACACATATTGGAACATCCGTGAAACGGGCTGCTACACCATCAACCACGTGCCCCACACCCACACTGTTCAGGCGCACCAAGTGAGTGCGCGGTACCTGGAAGGGGTGAGCGAATTTGATGAGGTGGGATTGACCCCGGTGTACCGCTGCGGATTTCAAGCGCCTGCAGTGGAGGAAAGTCCGGTGCGGATCGGATTGGAGCGGGTCGACGAGTGGGAGATTCCCATGAACCAGTGCCGCTTCGTTGTTGGGCAAATTCGGTGGGTCGAATTCCCGGAAACGGCGTGGGCACAGGACGGGTATTTGGACCTCGAAGCGTTGGGTGTGGCCGCTCTGAGTTCCTTGGACGGCTACCACACCACGAAAAAACAGCACCGATTGGCCTATGCCAAGCCGGACGTGTACCCCCCGGAATCCATGGAGGATTTCCTTTCCGGGTGGCAGGACAATTGAGATTTTCCCCGAAATTTGTGCTGCATGCCTGAAACCAAGCCTCAACAAGACGTCAACGGACACACCCTGTTGCATCACGAAGTGATTGCACAGAATCCGAACGCGCCTTGGCTTGTTTTTGTGCACGGTGCCGGCGGAAGCATTCGCACTTGGAAATTCCAAATCGATGCGTTTGCCCCGCACTTCCGTCTGCTCCTCATTGATCTCCGTGATCACGGCTACAGCAAAGACATATTGCCCGCGTTTCCTGCCTATGATTTTGACATTGTAGCCAAGGACATCCTTGTTTTGATCGACCACTTGGGAATTGAGAAGGCGCATTTCATGTCGTTGAGCATTGGAAGTGTGATCCTGCAAAAAATCGACATCGAGCGCCCCGAGTTGGTGGACCGCATGATCATGGCGGGTGCGATTTTTGATGGCAGCAAGGCCATGCATTGGTTCGTGCACTCGGGCAAATTCCTGTCGTACATCCTGCCTTATCGAGCGTTGTATTGGCTGTTCAGCTTCATCGTGTTGCCCCGCCGCAACCACCGCTTGAGCCGGTACATTTTCCGCCGCCAAAGCCGCCGGTTGAGCACGCGGGAATACATGAAATGGATCGAACTGTACAAGCCGTTCTTTCACCTCATTCGCGACTACGTCAACCGACCGGTGATGAAGAAGGGCTTGGTGGTTATGGGGAGCCAAGACCACATCTTTTTCCGAGCAGCAAAGCAGTTCACAGAGATCCAGAAAAACATGCGCCTTGCCGTAATCGAGAACTGCGGCCACGTCTGCAGCATCGAGGCTCCGGAGGTGTTCAATGACTTGGTTTTGCGATTCCTGCAGGACCTCGAGGTACCGGAAGCGGTGACCGCAAAACCGGTGCCCATGAGCTGGTCGGAGCTCAAAGCCCTTCAGAAGGGCTGATCCATAAACATCTGCTTCTTGCCGGGGTTATACCCCCATGCGCCGTTCGAAATTTCCACCGGACAAAACCTGCGTCGTTTGCCAGCGGCCGTTCTCATGGCGCAAAAAGTGGGAGCGGTGTTGGGACGACGTGAAGTACTGCTCTGAGCGGTGCCGACGAACCAAGACTGCATGAACTGGACCGAGACCATCGCCAATTGCTACGACACGCACCCGGCCAACGAAGTGTTCCTCATCTGTGGAGATCAACTCAACGAATACCACAGTTGGTTTGCCGACGGAACCCGAGCGGATCGGCTCTACGTGCTCATGGAACTGCGGTCGGAAACGGATTACGCGCGGCACCACATCCAGAAGGTGGTGGCGTTTTTCGGTGCGATGCGCTTGTTCGCTGCGCGCCTGCGAGAACTTGGGCACCGCGTGCATTACATTCCTTTGGACGCAGATGAGAACCAGCACGGATTCGGCCCCAACCTCGAGTCGCTCTTCCGCACCGTAGGGGCACAGAAATGGGGATGGCAAAAGCCCGATGAGTACCGTTTGGATGAGGAAATGAAATCACTTTCCGCGCAATTTTCGGAGGCCGGTATGGAGATTGAAGCAGCGGACACCGAACATTTTTACACCCACCGGACCCAATTGAAGGAATTCTTCGAAGGCAAGAAGACCTACCGACTTGAAAATTTTTACCGTGCGATGCGTGCCCAACACAATGTGTTGATGGACGCGGCGGGCGAGCCGGAAGGAGGGCAGTGGAATTTCGATGCCAACAACCGCCAAAAACTTCCCAAGGACCACATCATACCTCCGCCCAAGCTTTACAACCGCGATGTAGAGCCTTTGAAGCAGATGGTCGAGGCTGCCGGCGTTCGGACGACCGGCCAACTCGACACCGCGCAATGGGGTTGGCCTTTGACGCGCGAAGAAGGGTTGAACCTGTTGGCGTATTTCGTCGACGTATTGTTGCCGCACTTTGGCGATTACCAGGATGCGTTGACTCCGGACAGTTGGAGTGTGTACCACTCGCGGCTGAGCTTTGTGATGAACACCAAATTGCTGTCCCCGGATGAGGTCAACCGCGCCGTAGAGCGAGCATGGCGGGAACAACCTGAGCGGGTAAGTATCTCACAGGCAGAAGGCTTCATCCGCCAAATTCTCGGCTGGCGCGAATACATGCGGGGAGTGTATTGGGCGCACATGCCGGAGTATGCGGAATTGAATTTTTTCGAACATGATCGTGCGCTACCGGGCTGGTTTTGGACAGGCGAAACGAAGATGGCCTGCCTATCACACGCCGTCCAACAGACCATGGAACACGCCTATGCCCACCACATTCAACGGTTGATGGTGACGGGCAATTTCGCCTTGCTCGCTGGCATCGATCCCGATGAAGTCGACGGATGGTACCTCGGCGTTTACATCGATGCATTGGAGTGGGTGGAAATCACCAACACCCGGGGCATGAGCCAATTCGCAGACGGTGGCATCGTCGGCTCCAAGCCCTATGTCAGCAGCGCCCAATACATCAAAAAGATGGGGCCTTACTGCAAAGGGTGTCATTACAAAGCGGACGTGAAGACGGGGGACAATGCTTGCCCGTTCAACGGGCTGTATTGGCATTTTCACGTGCGCAACCGGGCCAAACTTGAGCGCAATCCACGCATCGGTATGGCCTATCGCACATGGGATAAAATGGATCCGGTCAAGCAACAAGCGTTGTTGGATACCGCAGAAATGAATTTGAATCGAATAGAAGAGTTGTGATGAGAGCATTGTATTGGTTTAGAGAGGACCTGCGGTTAGAGGACAATCCGGCGTTGGTCGAAATGTGTGCAGCGGCAGACGAGGC
>CALJFZ010000007.1 GCA_938074325.1 uncultured Flavobacteriales bacterium
TCATTACTTCACCTTCCGGACGCGGAGGGCTTTTGGTGTGACCTCAAGGTACTCATCATCGGCAATCCACTCCATGTACTCTTCCAAAGAAAGTTTGCGGGCGGGTGCGATGCGCATGCCTTTGTCGGCACCGGAGGCCCGCATGTTGGTCAATTTCTTGCCGCGGACGAGGTTGAGTTCCATGTCGTTTTCGCGGGCGCATTCGCCGATCACCTGGCCGATGTAGATGTCCTGGCCGGGATCGATGAAGAAGGTGCCGCGGTCTTGGAGGCGGTCGATTTCGTAGGCGCGGGCTTGGCCGGCTTCCATGCAGACCAATGATCCCAATGAACGCGTAGCCAATTCACCCGCATATGGCTCATATCCGTCGAAACGGTGGGTCATCACGGCCTCACCCGCCGTGGCGGTCAGGACCTGGTTTCGCAGGCCGATGAGCCCGCGGGACGGGATGCGGAATTCGAGGTGCTGGAGGTCGCCTTTGGCTTCCATGACTTGGAGCATGCCCTTGCGCTTCATGACCAATTCGGTGGCCTTGCTCGCCACTTCGCTTGGCACGTCGATGACGAGGTGTTCAAACGGCTCGTGGGTTTCACCGTCGACCTCACGCATGAGGACCTGTGGCTTGCCGATCTGGAGTTCGTACCCTTCGCGGCGCATGGTCTCGATCAGGACGGACAAATGCAGGATGCCGCGTCCGTAGACGTTCCACTTGTCTTCGCTGTCGGTGGGTTCGACGCGGAGTGCGAGGTTGCGTTGGAGCTCGGCGTCGAGGCGTTCACGGATGTGGCGGCTGGTCAAGAATTCACCGTCCTTGCCCAAGAAGGGCGAGGTGTTGATGGTGAACAACAAGCTCATGGTCGGCTCGTCCACAGCGATGCGCTCCATCGGTTCTGGGGTTTCGAGGTCGCTGACGGTGTCGCCTATCTCAAATCCGTCCATCCCTGTGATGGCGCACAGGTCGCCGCTGCGCACATGGTCCACCTTGGTTCGTCCAAGCCCTTCAAACACATACAGTTCTTTCGCACGTGCTTTGCGCACTCCGTCGGCGGTGCAGAGGGCATAATCTTGGTTGGCATGCAGGTCTCCGCGGAACAAACGCCCAATCGCGATTCGGCCCGTGTACTTCGAATAGTCCAACGACGTGATCTGAAGCTGCGGGGTTCCCTCACGGTACGGCGCTTCCGGCACGTGCTCGAGGATCACATCCATGAGGTGCGAAACATCGCTGGTTGGGTTTTCCCAATCCGGCCCCATCCAACCCATTTTCGCCGAACCGTAGACGGTTGGGAAATCGAGCTGCTCCTCGGTGGCATCGAGGGTGAACATCAAGTCGAATACTTTTTCCTGTGCGATTTCAGGCGTGCAGTTTTCCTTGTCGACTTTGTTCACGACCAAGATGGGCTTCAAGCCCAGCTCAATGGCCTTTCCCAACACGAAGCGCGTCTGCGGCATGGGCCCTTCAAAAGCATCAACTACGAGCAAGACGGCGTCGGCCATCTTCAAAACACGTTCCACTTCACCGCCAAAGTCGGCGTGGCCCGGGGTGTCGAGGATGTTGATTTTGACGCCTTTCCAATTGGCGCTGACGTTTTTAGACAGGATGGTGATCCCGCGTTCGCGTTCGAGGTCGTTGTTGTCGAGGATGAGCTCGCCTGTTTCCTTTCGGGCGTCTACGGCCTGACACTGGTGGATGATGTTGTCCACCAAGGTGGTTTTGCCGTGGTCAACGTGGGCGATGATGGCGATGTTTCGAATGCCGTTCATGGAGTAGTGCGAAGGGAAAATTGCTTTCGCGGCGCGAAGAACGTGCAGACTTTTGCAGAATACTACAAATCCTGTGCTATTTTTGCGGTCCGCTTTGCCCGGATGGCGGAACTGGTAGACGCGCACGACTCAAACTCGTGTTCCTAACGGAGTGTGGGTTCGATTCCCACTCCGGGTACAAATGAAGCAAGACGCCTCCCTCGTGGAGGCGTTTTTGTTTTAGTTTCGTTGCAACGTCAGACGTAAATCACACAGCCCATGAAACGCGCTTTTTTCCTCCTCGCAACATTCGCCCCTTTTGCGGCGATGGCCCAATTGCAATCGCCCACTCCAGAAGCCGGTGAGACCTTCGTGCAAAATGCGGCTGAAGAATTTGAGCCGCTGGAAAACGGCGGGACGACGGGCCAAGTCTTTGACCTTTCTGCCCTCGGAGCGAATGGGTCGGTAGCGAATCCCGCTGCGGTGATCGACGTCGCCACCACGCCCAACGGCAAGGTGTATGCCGGTGCAGATGTCGCTGTAGAGGGAGGAGGCCAAACCACCTACTACTCCTTTGGTAATTCGTATGAATACCACGGAGGTGTGCAGAACAATCTGATTGTTGCGTATTCCGATACGGAGGAATACTTCCCGTTTCCATTCAATATTGGTGACACGTCTGAGGACACATTTGCCAGTGAATACGGAACTGCAGGCATTACCGTGTACCGCACTGGGAACGTTGAAGCCGAGTGCATTTCAGAGGGAACGTTGACGTTGCCAGGCGGGGTGTCGTATGAAAACGTTTACCGAGTGCACATGACGGAGGTGTTGGTGGACTCCACCTTCTTGGGGACCTATGAAGTGGTGGTGGAAGGCGACTACTTCATGACGGAGGAGATTCCATTCACAGCGGCCGCGTTGCTCAACATTTCAACGACGGACACTCCCATCACGGGCGACCCGGTATACACCGAGACGACGGCGGCAGTGTGGATGGCGGAGTACGTTGTGGACATGCCTGAGCAAACGACTGCTTCATGGGCCATGGTCCCCAATCCAGCCCGCGACCACATCACCCTCGTGGGTGCGCAGTCTGCGGAAGTGGTAATTTACGGAACGGACGGACGGGAGTGGAAGCGGGAAATGCTTCGCCCTGGATTGCAAGCGCAGGTGTTGAACACCGCTGATATGCCCGCTGGAACCTACCTCGTGCGCATGGACGATGGGCAAGCCCAGCAGTTGGTGATCCAGCGTTAATAGGCGCGCTCGTTGCTGCCTTCGACGTAATAGACGAAGGCGCGGTTGACGACCTTGTGGCCGCCAGGTGTGGGGAAGTCACCGGTGAAGTACCAATCACCCGTGTTGTTGGGGCAGGCCTCGTGCAGTCCTTCGATGCTTTGGAACACAATTTTCACTTCAGCCTTCATGCCCTCGGGCGTGAGGAGCTGTGAGATGCGTTCGTTTAATTCTTCCGTGGTGAACGGCTCGTAAATGGCCTTCACCTGGTTCACGTTTTCTTCTTTGGGAAGGGCAACTTGTGCTTTGCATCGCTCATACACTTCATCGATGAGGTGGTCCATGCCCCGCTCTTTGATGAGGCTGATGGCCGCTTGGAAGGCGATGAAGTCGCCGAGGCGGGCCATGTCGATGCCGTAGCAATCGGGGTAGCGAATCTGCGGTGCGCTGGAGGCGACCACGATGCGCTTGGGACCCAATCGGTCGAGGATTCGTAAGATGGAACGCTTGAGGGTGGTGCCGCGGACAATGCTGTCATCGATGACGACCAAATTGTCTTTGCCCGCTTCGACGGTGCCGTAGGCGATGTCGTAGACGTGGGCCACGAGGTCGTCTCGGTTGGCGTCTTCTGTGATGAACGTACGGAGTTTCGCGTCCTTGATGGCAATCTTTTCGATGCGGGCGCGCTCGTCGAGGATGCGCTTGATTTCAGCCGGGTCGGGGTTGGCCCCCAAGCCGATGAGGCGGGAAATTTTGGCTTGGCTGAGGTGATCTTCCAACCCTTTGATCAAGCCATAAAAGCAAACCTCTGCGGTGTTCGGGATGAAGCTCGTGACCGTGTTGTCCAGGTCGTGTTCCACCGCTTCCATGATCTGGGGAACCAGGAGCCGCCCCAACTCTTTTCGTTCGTGGTAGATGTCTTGGTCGTTGCCTCGGCTGAAGTAGATGCGCTCAAAGCTGCAGGCTTTGCGTTCGCCGGGTTGTTTCACCTGAGGCATGGAAACGGAGCCGTCGCGCTTGATGATGAGTGCGTGGCCGGGTTCGATTTCGCGTACCTGATCGGTGGGCACATTGAAGGCCGTCTGGATGACGGGGCGTTCGCTTGTGACCACGACCACTTCGTCGTCTTCGTACCAGAAAGCTGGGCGGATGCCGTTGGGATCGCGCATGACAAATGCATCCCCGTGGCCGACCAAACCACACATGACGTACCCGCCGTCGAGGGAGTTGGCGCCGTGCTCCAAAATGGTCTGGATGTCGAGTTCATCTGCGATGCGCTTGGAAATGGCTTCGTTGGACAGGCCCTCTTGCTTGTATCGGTCAAACAACCGCTGGTTTTCCACGTCCAAGAAATGACCGATGCGCTCGAGGATGGTCACCGTGTCGACTTGTTCTTTGGGGTGTTGGCCCAAGCTGACCAACTTCTCGAATAATTCGTCGTTGTTGGTCATGTTGAAATTGCCCGCGACCACGAGGTTGCGCGTCCGCCAATTGTTCTGACGCAAAAATGGATGGCAATTTTCCACCTGGTTCTTTCCAAACGTTCCGTAGCGGAGGTGGGCGAGGAACAACTCACCGGTAAACGCCATCTCTTCTTGCAGGTACTGACCGTTGATGAGCTGTTCCGAGGTCAAGCCTTCAAACCGGGGCATGATGCGGCTGAACACATCTTGAATGGGGCGGGAATCTACCGATCGGATGCGGCTGATGTACCGTTTGCCGGGGGGAACGTCCAATTTGATGTTGGCGAGTCCGGCGCCGTCCTGCCCTCGGTTGTGCTGCTTTTCCATGAGCAAGTACATCTTATTGAGTCCATAAAATGCACTGCCGTATTTGTCAATGTAGTACTGCAACGGTTGCTTCAATCGAAGCATTGCAATGCCGCATTCGTGTTGGAGGAAGTCGCTCATGCAGGCCGGGTCTAGGCGTTGGTGAAGCACAAATTTACTTCGTCACATCGCTTCCTGAACGGAGCACTCTGAATTTCTAAACTGCTCAACGCCAAGACCGATTTCCTTGCAGCCCACCGGTGTGCACAAACAGCACACGCCTCCCTCGCCAGCGGTCATCTTGGGCCCAAGCAGATTTCATGCGCATCAAGGTTTTGGCCGTGTACACCCCGTCGATTTCGATGCCGGTCTCTGCTTCCCATGACGCGATGAATTCTTTGACATCCGTTCCAATGTTCCCGAATCCTCCCGCGTGAGCGTCTTCCCAAACGTGGCATGCGGCCATCATTTCCTGGCTCCATTCCGCGTCATTCAATGTGTAAGTCAGCTGGTCTTGAATCGCCCGGGTCATGTCCAACCCCTTCAAAGCGCTGGCTACATACAGCGGTGCAGACCCTTTCAGTCCGATGAGTAGACCCGCTGCGGTGGCTCCGGTTCCCGCGCTCACGACGACGGCTTGCCAAGGTGATTTCAAGTCGTCCGGGTCGATGAGGTGTTGGCATCCCATGACCCCCAAGGGCCCGCTCCCTCCCTCCGGAACAATCCACGGGTTGTTGAAACGGTCCCGAAGCCAGGCCTTGAAGAAAGGCTGGTCCTTTTCCCGGTATTCTGCTCGCGATACCGGAAACAATTCCATACCGTGGTCGAGGCAGTCTCGCAGGGTGGGGGTTGGATGGGCCAGCTCTTCGGGAGTAGCTCGGACCACTCCAATGGTTCGCAGGCCCAACGAGGCACCGAGCGCTGCGGTGGCGTGCAAGTGGTTGGACCACGCACCGCCAAACGTCAACAGTGCGGGATTTGATTGCCGCATTGCCCGTTCCACATGGTACATCAGCTTCCAGGCTTTGTTGCCCGGCGCTGGCGAGTTTACGGCGTCCAATCGCCGCACCCATAGCTCCACATTGGCCGCCTCCGCAACGGACCAGCGCACGCGTTCAGTCTTGAAATCGGGCATCGGTTTCATACGTGGTAAATTTGCAACATGCGGAGCGATTTGGAACCGGGAGACTTTTACCACAGCGAAGAGGGCTTCATTGTTTTCACCGAACAATACCACCTCAAGCGCGGTCATTGTTGTCAGAGCGGTTGTAAGCATTGTCCTTACGGTTTTGACAAGCGCACCGGAAAAATCAAGAAAGCATGACCACAGCGATGAGCGCCACCGATTTGCACCTTTTTCGAGCGGAAATTCAAGCGGGTATTCCCGCCGAGTTGCCCGCGCCTCATCCGCGTTCGACTGAATTCAGCCATGCGCCGGTGCGTAAGGAAGTCCTGACACCGAAGGAAAAAGAGCTGGCCATGCGCAATGCGCTGCGTTATTTCCCTCAGGAGCAGCATGCAGAATTGGCGCCCGAATTTGCGGAGGAGCTCAAGCTGTATGGCCGGATTTACATGTACCGATTGCGTCCATCTTATCCCATGTTCGCTCGGCCCATTGAGGCGTATCCTGCCCGTTCTACCCAGGCGGCGTCCATCATGCTGATGATCCAAAACAACTTGGATCCGGCTGTGGCACAGCACCCCGAGGAACTCATTACCTACGGCGGCAACGGGGGGGTGTTCCAAAACTGGGCTCAGTACCGCCTCACCATGCAGTACCTGAGCCAAATGACCGACGAGCAGACCCTGGTGATGTACAGCGGCCACCCCATGGGTCTGTTTCCATCGCACACGGATGCGCCACGCGTCGTGGTCACCAACGGCATGGTCATCCCCAACTACTCCAAGCCGGATGATTGGGAGCGGATGAACGCGCTAGGGGTGTCCCAATACGGTCAGATGACGGCGGGGTCGTACATGTACATCGGGCCGCAAGGCATCGTTCACGGCACCACCATTACGGTATTGAATGCCGTTCGCATGAAGGACAAGGACGGTTCAGGTCCCGCTGGAAAGCTCTTTGTGACTGCGGGCCTTGGTGGCATGAGCGGCGCCCAGCCCAAAGCCGGCAACATCGCAGGCGTGGTCAGCGTTACGGCAGAAGTTAACCCTGCGGCGGCGTACAAGCGCCACGAGCAGGGCTGGGTGGATCACGTGGTCGAAGACGTGCAGGAGCTCACCGCCCGGGTCAAGGCCTCGGTTGAGGCAAAAGAGGCGGTGTCCTACGCTTACCTCGGCAATGTGGTCGACGTTTGGGAAGCCTTCGACGAGGCCGGTTTGTTTGTCGACCTCGGGTCCGATCAGACCTCGCTGCACAACCCGTGGGCGGGTGGATATTACCCTGCGGGATTGGGATTTGAGGAAGCCAATGACATGATGGCCCAAGACCCCGACACGTTTGCAACCCACGTGAAATCATCGTTGCGTCGCCATGCAGAGGCGGTCAACAAACACACGGCACGCGGCACGTATTTCTTCGATTACGGCAACGCATTCTTGCTCGAAGCCTCCCGGTCTGGAGCGGATGTGATGAACGACGAAGGCGATGGGTTTAAGTACCCCAGCTATGTGCAGGACATTATGGGGCCCATGTGTTTCGATTATGGATTTGGCCCGTTCCGTTGGGTGTGTGCAAGCGGCAAAGCGGAAGACTTGGAGTTGACCGATACAATTGCGTGCGAGGTGCTGGAGCGCCTGATGCAGGAAGCCCCGGATGACATCAAGCAGCAAATGGACGACAACATCCGTTGGATCAAAGGGGCCAAAGCCAACCGCTTGGTCGTCGGTTCTCAAGCGCGCATTCTGTATGCGGACGCGCAGGGCCGCATGGAAATTGCCAAAGCCTTCAACGATGCCATTGCTGACGGCCGACTTGCCGGTCCGGTGGTGCTCGGCCGCGACCACCACGACGTGAGCGGCACCGATTCGCCGTTCCGCGAGACTTCCAACATTTACGACGGCTCGGCGTTCACAGCGGACATGGCCGTGCAGAATTTTGCCGGCGATGCCTTCCGCGGTGCGACGTGGATTTCGCTGCACAACGGCGGCGGCGTCGGTTGGGGCGAAGTGATGAACGGCGGATTCGGCATGCTCATCGATGGCAGCGCCGATTCGGAACGCCGCCTCACCTCCATGCTGCACTGGGACGTCAACAACGGCATCGCCCGCCGCAGCTGGGCGCGCAACGAAGGGGCCGAATGGGCGATCCGCCGCGCCATGGAGCAGGAACCGCGATTGAAGGTGACCATGCCCGCCCACGCGGACGACGACGTGGTGCGCAAGGCGTTGGGGCATGATTGATGCCTACGAAGAGACGTATGATTCTTCCAGCGCGTGGGATGATTTGAAAGGCGCACGCTTCGAGGCGTGCACGTTTCGAAACGTCAATTGGGCGGGGGTGGATTTGCGCCAAGCCCGGTTTGAGGGCTGCGAATTCATCGACTGCGATTGGTCCAACGTCAAGGCCCTGGGGTTGAGTTTGCAGGAAGCCCATTTTGAGGGCTGCAAGCTGCTGGGCATTCATTTCGAAGTGTGCAATCCACTGGGATTGAACGTGCATTTTGTGCGGTGCAACTTGGAGGCGGCCACGTGGCAAGAAATGGATGTACGGGGATTTCGTTTCAAGGAGTGCAACCTGCAATACACGGACTTTACCTCGGCCAATTGCGAGGGAGTGAACTTTGAGAAATGCGATTTGCTCCAGGCCGTCTTCGAACGAACGAACCTGAAAAAAGCGGATTTCCGAACCGCCGAACAGTGGATACTTGACCCCGCTGTCAACCAAGTCAAGGGTGCCCGATTCCGGCAACAGGAGTTGAAAGGGTTGCTGCAGCAGTGGGGGCTGGACTTGAGCGAATGATCCCATTGGAAACGTTTTAACACTGTTTTCGTTTCCATTTCGTGAGGTGCACGCTATTTTTGCACCCGCAAATGGCACAAGAACCCAACGATGTAAACGCAACGGAACCGCAAGAATCCTTGATTCAGCGGGCAACTTCCGTGTTCATGCGGCTGGGCGTACGGGCGGTGAATATGGCCGATGTATCGAGCGAATTGGGCATCAGCAAAAAGACGCTTTACAAATACGTGAGCGATAAGCGCGACCTCATTTCGAAATGTATGACGTGGCATTGTGCGCAAATGGAACAGGTCATTGAAGAGGCCAAATCCAACAGCGAAAACACCATCGAGGCCGAGCTCAAACTCATTCGGTTCATTCACCAGATTGCCTCGGAAATGCATCCGAGTGTGCTGTTTGACTTGAACAAGTACCACCCCAAAGCGTTCCGTTACGTCAACGAACGGCGGGACGAAATTTTGCGTGGGACGATGGTAGACAACATCCGCCGCGGTCAGGAGGAAGGGCTGTACCGTGCGGAGGTCAACCCGGAAGTGGCATCGCGTTTTTTGATCAGCGTGAGTCACGAGGTTCAGCGCATGGCGGAAAACAGCTCCAATCAAATGAGCCTGTCGCAGTTGTACTTGCAATCAGCGCTTTACCACATCCGCGCCATCGCAACCCCCAAAGGATTGGCCTTCCTCGAAGAAAAAATCAAAGACGAAAACCTCTTTACATGAGTACACCATTCAAATTCATCAGCGCACTTGCTGCGGTGGCATTGTTGGGTTCGACCCAGGCCAATGCTCAGCAGTCCTATGCGGTTTCCCTGGCAGAGGCCCAGGCGATTGCGCTGGAAAACGCCTTTGCCATGCAGTACGCAGCGTTGGACAAGAGCAAGGCTGAGCGCGATGTTAAAGAGGTATTGGCGACGGGCCTTCCCCAAATCAACCTCGTGGCCGATTACAGCCAATACATTGACATCCCCACCCAAGTTGCCGGTGGCGATGTGTTCGGATTCCCGGATTACTTGACCACGTTCTTAGGCGGGGTGGCCCAGGAGACGGGCGTGCCGTTGGAGGCCCCACCCGTAGACCCGAATGCGGTATCAGAGTTCCAATTTGGGCAAGCCCACACGGCCAACGTAGGCATTCAGGCGAGCCAATTGGTGTTCAGTGGATCCTATTTTGTTGGTTTGCAGGCCTCGCAGTTGTTTGTCGAGGCGCGCGATCGCGCGACGGAACGCACGGCCGATGAGGTGTTGAAGCAAGTTGCCGAAGCGTACCACTTGGTGCTGGGAGCAAAAGAGGGATTGCGCCTCGCGGAGGAAGCGGTGTTGCTTGTGGCCGAAAGCAAGTCGGAAATCACGGCACTTCAAGAGGCCGGTTTCGCCGATGCGCTCAGCGTTGACCGATTGGAATTGGCACAAACTGAACTGGATGCCCAGGTGCTCAATGCCCAACAACAAGTCGGGCTTGCCAAAGGGCTGCTTGCCTTTCAAATGGGCATCGGATTGGCGGACGAACTGTCCGTGACCGACCGATTGCAGGACCTCTTGAACAACGGGCAGGAATTGGAATGGATGAGCCGTCCCTTCAATGCCAGCGCCCTCCCCGGCATCCAAGAACAGCAGGTCTACCTTGATTTGGCAGGTTTAAACGTCACCAACCAAAAGGCGCAGGGTTGGCCGCAGATTGCCGCGTTCTACACCAACCAAGGCAACGCTCAGCGCGACGCGTTTAACTTTTTTGATTCCGATGAGAAATGGTACCCCGTCCAATTGTGGGGAGTGAATTTCTCCATGCCACTGTGGACGAGTTTCGGCGGTCACCAAGCCGTAGAGAAGAAGAAGATCGAGGAGGAGCGTGCCCGCATCGGTTTGATGCAGCTTACCCAAGCGGCGGAAATGGAATTCACCAACGCCAAGGCAGCATTCAGCAACGCCACTGCCGTGTTGAACAACGCGCGCCGTGGAGAGGAAATCGCCCAAAAGATTTACACCCAAACAGAAATTGGATTCAACGAAGGCGTGGTGTCTTCGTTTGAGTGGAATGAGTCGCGAAACGGCCTGCTCGAGGCACAGGGAAATCGCCTGGGTGCCGAGTTGGAATGGCTGAATGCCCGCGTCGCGCTGCAGGCCGCTTTGTCTGCATTTGAAAATTGAAACGAACCATGAATTTGACCATGAACTATTTCTTGCGCACGCTGCCGATGATTGGAGCAGCGGCATTGATCTGGACCGGATGCGGTTCACCCGAAGCAGCAACAGACGAGGCTGCAGCAGCCGATGCTGCGTCCGCTGTGAAATCTGCCCAGGTGGGCGTTATGACCATGGCTCCACAGCCTTTCACCCACCGCTTTTCGGTCCAAGGCAATGTGGAAACCGACCGAAACGCTCTGCTGACTGCGGAGTTTGGTGGCCGAATTGAAGACGTTTTTGTGCGCGAAGGCGAACAGGTATCGACCGGGGACGCCTTGGTCAAAGTGGACACCGACGTCATCGAACGTTCCATGGCAGAGCTCAAGACGCAATTGGAATTGGCGGAGGTGGTGTTCGAGCGCCAGCAGCGTTTGTGGGACCAGGAAATTGGTTCTGAAATCGAATTTCTTCAGGCGAAAACTCAGCTTGAGTCCCTTCAGCGCTCAATGGAAACATTGAACGAACAGAAGGACATGGCGGTGATCCGCGCACCGTTTGCGGGCGTTGTGGACCGTTGTTTGGCCAAGACAGGTGAGTTTGCTGCACCGGGTGCTCCGCTGTTGCGCATTGTCAACTTGAGCGACATGAAGGTCCGTGCCATGGTCAGCGACCATTACGCAGGCCGAATCAGCAAGGGCATGCCTGCGATGGTCATTGTGAGCGGCGTCGACACCATCGAGACCACGGTGGGCCGCGTGGGCCAGTTCATCAACCCTGCGAACCGTACCCTGGAGATCACCCTCCCTTTGCCGGAGGAGACCCAGTTTCTGCCCAATATGTTTGCGAGCGTGTGGTTGGAAGACCTCAACCTCGATAGCGCCTTGGTGTTGCCAAGCTCCCTTGTACAGCAGGACATCAACGGAGACGACTTTGTTTTCGTTGCCGCTGGAACCGGCGCGGACCGCACCGTTGAGAAGCACGTGCTCGAGATGGGCATGGGTTCCGGAAATGTGATGCTCGTGGAGAGCGGTTTGGAATTTGGCCAGGCCGTCATTTCAAAAGGTGCATCCCGTGTGGTGTCTGGACAATTGGTAAGCATCATCGAGGAGTAAGAATCCCATGGAAGAAAACCAACCACTCGAAGGCACCCGGGAATTCGGGCTGAGCTCGTGGAGCGTATCGAACCGCACCACGGTCTTTGTGCTGATGGCGATCATCATCATCAGTGGCCTATACAGTTACATCACGGTCCCGAAGGAGAGCTTCCCTGAAGTTGTCATCCCCGAGATCTACATCGGCACACCCTACCCGGGCAACAGCCCCACCAACATTGAGAAGCTCATCACGCGCCCCCTCGAGAAGGAGATCAACACCATCACCGGTGTGGATGAAATTTCCTCCACGTCGATTCAAGGGTACAGCGCCATCGACGTCAAATTTGACTTCGACGTGACGCCGGACGAGGCGCTGCGCAAGGTCAAGGACGCTGTGGACAAGGCCAAAGCCGATCCGGAATTCCCGGACGACCTTCCCGCCGATCCCAATGTGTTCGAGCTGAATTTCACCGAGCTGTTGCCGGTGATGAATGTGAACCTCTCCGGGGATTACAGCCTGGACGAGTTGAAGCGGTACGCCGAACAGTTGGAGGAGGACATAGAGGAGCTCCCTGAAATTTCCAAGGTGGACATCCGCGGCGTCATGGACAAGGAGGTCGAGATTGTCGTGGATCACCTGCGCGCCGAAGCCATGCAGGTGAGCTTCAATGACATCAGCGGAGCCATTGCACAGGAAAACGTGACCATCTCGGGCGGTGACTTGCTCGTGGACAACTACCGCCGCACGGTGCAGGTGGTGGGCGACTTCCAGAACATGGAAGACATCGAAAACGTCATCATCAAAAGCGAAGGAGATGCGCCGGTGTACCTGCGCGACGTGGCAACGGTTCGATTTGTCGAGCAAGAAAAGACCAGCTACGCCCGGGAATACTTGCAGCCTGTGGTTTCGTTGGACATCATCAAACGGGCCGGTGAGAACCTCATCGCGGCTTCCGACGGCATCAACCGCATCATCGCCGATGCCGAAGCGTCCTACCTCCCTTCTAACCTCAATGTGAGCATCACGAACGACCAGTCGGACCAGACGCGCACCCAGGTGGAGGAGTTGCAGAACTCCATCATTTTCGGCGTATTGCTTGTGGTTGGGGTCTTGCTCTTTTTCCTCGGCCTGCGCAACGCGTTGTTTGTGGGGGTAGCCATTCCGCTTTCGATGTTCATGTCGTTCATGGTTTTGAGCGCGTTGGGCATCACGTTCAATGTGATGGTTTTGTTCTCCCTGGTTTTGGCCTTGGGGATGCTCGTGGACAACGGCATCGTGGTCGTGGAGAACATCTACCGCCTCATGGACGAGGGCAAATCTGCTGTTGCGGCAGCGAAATTGGGCGTAGGCGAAGTGGCCTGGCCCATCATCGCATCGACGGCGACGACGCTTGCGGCCTTCTTGCCTTTGGCGATTTGGCCGGGGCTCATCGGCGAGTTCATGAAGTACCTGCCGATTACGTTGATCGTGGTGTTGAGCTCGTCGCTCTTTGTGGCATTGGTCATCAACCCAGTGCTGACAGCGGTCTTCATGCGGGTGGGTGAAGAGGACATCAACAAGCGCCGTTCTAACCGCGTGGCCATTTCCCTCGTTGGGTTTGGCATTGTGTTCTTAGCCCTCGGAGCGACGGCATTCGGCAACATCTTGATCATTGCAGGTTTGCTGACTGCGTTGAATACCTATGTGCTGAGCCCGGCGACGAAGGTGTTCCAAAACCGATTCTTGCCTCGCCTCGAACGTGCCTATGAGCGGTTCTTGCGTTTTGCATTGGCCAAGCGCCGACCCTGGTTCTTCTTCTTCGGTACGGCGAGCTTGATGGTGGTAGCGTTTGCTCTGCTTGGCGCCTTCCCGCCCAAAGTGGAGTTCTTCCCCAGCAACGAACCGCAGTACCTGAACATCTTCATTTCCAAGCCGATCGGGACCGACATCGAGGAAACCAACCGGGTGACCCGCGAGATCGAAGGCATGGTGCTCGAGGTGCTGAACGAGGACCGCTTCAAGCGCCTCAACTCAGAGACGGGTGAGTTGGAATCGTACATGGCCAATTCGGTCATCGGCCAAGTGGGTAACGGCACCAGTGATCCGCAGGAAGGGCCGTCCCTCGGCAACACGCCGCACAAGGCGCGCATCGTGGTCAACTTTGTCAAGTTCCAGGAACGTGAGGGCCAGTCCACGCGCGATTTGCTTCGGGCCGTTCGCGAGCGACTCAGCGGCTACCCCGAGGCGGAAATCGTCGTGACCAAGAACTCGGACGGCCCGCCGCAAGGCCCGCCGATCAACATCGAGATCCGCGGCGAAGACTACGATGACGTGCTGGCCGCTGCGACTTCCATGCGCCAATTCTTGCGTGGGTTGGACTTCGCCGGGGTCGAAGAATTGAAGATCGATGTGGACAAGCGCAAGCCGGAATTGCCCATCACCATCGACCGCGAAAAAGCGCGCCGCTATGGCCTCTCAACTCAGAACATCGGATACACCATCCGGACGGCGTTGTTTGGTCGGGAAGTGAGCTCGTATAAGGACGGCGAGGATGACTATCCCATCAATGTGCGCTTCGAGGAGTCGGCCCGAAACAACGTCGATGCCCTCATGAACCAAAAGGTCATTTTCCGCAGTGCTTCGGACGGCCAAATCAAGGAGGTGCCCATCAGTGCGGTGGCTACTGCCGAGCGCAGCACTACGTTCAGCAGCGTCAAGCGGAAGGACCTCGACCGCATCATCACGCTGAGCTCCAACGTGCTCGAAGGCGCCAACGCTAACGAAATCGTTTCGAATATGCAGGAGGCGCTGGAAGGATTTGAAATTCCTGAAGGGGTGGGCTTCGCGTTCACAGGCCAACAGGAAGAGCAGGCTAAAGAATTGGCCTTCCTCTCCCAAGCTCTGCTGCTCGCGTTGTTCTTGATTGTCTTGATCATCGTGGCGCAATTCAACTCCATCACCACGCCATTTATCATTGGCTTCAGTGTGTTCTTCAGCCTCATTGGGGTGCTGTTGGGCTTGGTGATTTTCCAGATGGATTTCGTCATCATCATGACCATGATTGGCATCATATCCCTCGCCGGGGTAGTGGTTAACAACGCCATCGTCTTGATCGATTACACCGACCTCATACGCGAGCGGAAACGACGCGATGAAAACGTGGACACCCAACTTCCGTTCACCGAAGTGGTGGAATCCATTGTCATGGGTGGTCGCACTCGTCTGCGTCCGGTATTGCTCACGGCCATCACGACGGTATTGGGTCTGTTGCCGCTCGCCATTGGCTTGAACATCGATTTCGTGGCCTTGGTAACGGAGTACGATCCGCGCATCTACATCGGCGGAGACAACAATGTCTTCTGGAAGCCCATGAGCTGGGCCATCATCTACGGGTTGACGTTTGCGACGTTCCTGACGCTGATCATTGTGCCGGTGATGTACTGGTGGATCACGCGCATGCAGTACAAGTACTTCCTCAAGGAGTCTGTATAATCCTTAACTGCCGCGCTGCTCTCGAAGCACCCGCATGGGGACGCGCGACAGGATTTCATAGGGAATCGTTCCGGCCGCCGCTGCCATTTCTTCAATGGGCAGTTGGCGGCCGAACAGTTCTACGCTGTCTCCGACTTGAACGTTCGGCACGTGTGTGACGTCTACGATCGTCATGTCCATGCACACTTTTCCGATGACGGGTGCTTTTTGGCCCCGGATGACCACCTGTCCTTTTCCATTGGAGAGGCTGCGGGGGTATCCGTCCGCGTACCCAACAGGCAAGGTGGCGATGGTGCGTTCGTGGGGCGCGGCGTCTTCCAACCCATAGCCTACACCTTCATTGGCCGGTACGATGTGAAGCGAGGCGACGGCGGTTTCAAAATGAACGACGGGTTCGAGGTTCAATGCATCGGATGGTGTCGGCAGTACCCCAAGGAGGACAATCCCCGCCCGAACGTAGTCCCCTGAACCGGAAGGGAACCGCAGCATGCCCGACGAATTCAGAATGTGGGATTGCACCGAAGGCGCTGCTTTGCGGACGATTAGGAGGGCACGGTCAAATGCGGCGAGTTGCTGCTGGGTGGCCTCATCCTGTTGCGGACGATCGGCACTCGCCAAATGAGAGAAGATGGTTTTTACCTCTACGGCCGGATGGCCCGCAATGGATTCAAGCGCTGCTTCGTCGTCCGGAGACAGCCCCAAACGGTGCATCCCGGTATCCACCTTGATGTGAATGGGCCAGCGCTCTTTTCCGGGAAGGGAGTGAACCAACGCTTCGAACTGTTCGATCGAGTGCACCGTGGGTTCCAATCGGTGATTGAGCAAGGCGCCAAACGTATCCGGCGTAGGGTTCAAAACGAGGATGCGGCAGGTGATGCCGTGGTTGCGGAGTTCGACCCCTTCCTCGGTGCAGGCGACCGCGACCATGGGCACGCGGTGATGCTGCAGGACCCGGGCAATGGCGGCGGCGTGGGTGCCATAGCCCGAGGCCTTGATGACACCGATGAGGTCGGTTCTTGGAGGACATTGGGCCCGGATGTACCCGCGAATCGCCTGTAAATTGTGCGTCAGCGCTTGCAAGTTCACGACCAGCCGGGTCGTGTGGCCTCGCTGGACCAATGCCTCGGTGAGCCGCTCAAACCGCTCGGCACGGGGTCCCTTTACGAGCACATGGGCGCCTTCGAGGGCACCCTTTTCGTTGTGCAAAGCATCAAGGGCCTCTTCGGTTGTGGCGAATTGGCGGCGCTGGTGGTCATGGCCGAGTCCTGCCCAACCTTTACCGATGGCCCACAACGTGTCGATGTCATGGCGGGAGAGCAAGCTTTCAAGGCGTTCGACGTCCGCAGCTCGCATGCCTGGAACGGGACCGATGATTGCGGCCTTCGGAGCATTGCCCGGAATCCGTTTCAGGTCGCTCAACGCCAAACCCAATGCATCCCAATCGTTGGTGTATGCATCGGAGAGGACCCATTTTCCATCCCCTTTTCGTATCCGTTGCATGCGGTGCTCGAGGTTCTTGAACCGCGTCACTGCGTCGGCGATTTCCCCAAGTGGGATTCCCCAAACCAAACCGACCAGAGCAGCGGTCATGGCATTGCGAAACCCAACTTCGTCTGCGAATGGCAAGGTCCAAACCGTTTGTTCTCCGTCGTATTCCACGGCGATGGTTTGCTTGCCATCGGTGGGAGTGGACGTCACCTTCAAATCATGTTCTGCGCCGTGGCCCCACGTGTGGACAGCGATTCCTTGGCGGCGAAGTTCATCGGCGGCCTCGTTCAAGTAACCGGGCATGGCGACCCAACTGCACCCTCGAAAAAGGCGCAACTTTTCCGTCCGCAGTGCAGCCGCATCTGAGAAATTTTCAAGGTGCGCCTCTCCCAAATGAGTCAGCACACCAACGTTCGGAGCGATGCAGTTTGCCAGCCGATCCATCTCTCCGGGTTGGCTGATGCCAGCTTCGACGATGCCCCATTGGTGATCCGGGTGCAATTCGCCCAAGGCAAGGGGAACGCCGACCTGGCTGTTGTAACTGCGTGGACTTCCGAACGCGACGGTCCGGGGGGCAATCAGTTGAAGCAGCCACTCTTTAACCGTGGTCTTTCCGTTGCTCCCAGTGATGGCAATGACGGAAGTGCCGCAGGCATCCCTCCAGAACCGGGTCAGTTGCTGCCATGCCGCAACGGGGTCATCGCATTGAACGATGTCCGAGTCTTGCAGCGCCGGCAAGCTCGCGGATGCGTTGACAATGAAATAACGTGCACCGGCCTTGTGGGCCTCTTCAAGGAAATCATGGCCATCGTGCCAATTGCCGGGAAGGGCCACAAAACCACAGGCGCCGGGCTGAGCGGTTTCGAGTTCCCGAGAATCCTGGGACAAGAACAACGACGTGTCCGGGGGCAGCGGTTTGCTGGATTCAGTGCAGTGGAGTCCGCTTCCGTGCAGCCACTTTTTCCAAGCGCCAACGGTCATTCGCCGCGGGATGCGTTGAGGTGAGCTTGCCGACGGGCTTCGACAAACGCTTGACGGGTCAAGGGGATGTATCGGTCTTTTTCTCCGATTTCGACGGTGCTATCGCCGCCGGCAATCCGGTGGGAGAAGTGAGCAGGTCGCCCGGTTTCCATGCACACGGCGTGCAGTTTGGTTACCTCCTCTGCCAAGGCCAGCAATTCGGGCATGACTCCAAACGGAATGCCCTTGAAATCCAAGTCGAGGCCTGCCGCGATGACGCGGATCCCATTGTTGGCTAATTCTACGCACAGCGCAGGTAGCCTTTCATCGAAGAATTGTGCCTCGTCGATTCCGACCACTGTGAAGGGACGGGGTTGGGCCTTGAGGTAGTCCAAGATGCCTTGGCTTGAACTTACTGTCACAGACGGCAAGGCGTTGGCATCGTGGGAGGTCACGTGGTCCTTTTGGTATCGGGTATCGGTGGCAGGTTTGAAAATGACGGTGGGCTGTGCTGCGATTTGCGCCCGGCGAATGCGGCGCAAGAGCTCCTCCGTTTTGCCAGAAAACATGGGTCCGCACACCACCTCAATTCGGCCTTCACCGAGGCCAGTGTGTTGCAATGGAGAATGCTCTTCGTGCGGGACCATGAGTCGAATTATTATTGTGTTCGAAATTAGGGAGTCCCTACTTTGCACCCGTAAGAATTGGATTCATTTTTGAAAAAGCCCTACCGCATGCAAAAGTTTTTCATCGCCGCCGCCGCAACTGCACTCCTGTGGGGCTGTACACGTACTCCGGGGGAAGGCGGCATTGCAACGGTCACAGGCAGTGTTGAGTTGGAGCAGCGCGTGGTGATTACGAATCCAACCAACGCCATTGTGGCGCCTGCAGCGGACGAAGACGTCTTCATCATTTACGGCGACCGAGTCGGTCCAGACGACCGGGTTCAAACCAATTACGACGGCGAATATGCTTTCTATGGCTTGCGCCCGGGATCGTACACCGTCTACGTGTACAGCGAGGACACGCTTCCTCCGTTTAACAACGCGCCGGACATTGCCATCATCCAGGAGTTTGAGATTGAGGAGGGAGAGGAACAGGTTGAACTTGCCCCGCTGCGCATTTATAAGGACATCTAATGGGATTGCGCGGCCTGTTTTTGGCGTGCGGAATGGCACTTGTTGGCACCGTTTGGGGCCAATACACGGATATGGAGTGTTGGTTGGGAGCTGGCATGAAGCAGTCCGTCAACAAGTCGTGGTCGTGGTCGCTGCAATGGGAAAACCGCTTCACCCAAGATGCGTCTTGGCATGAGCAGGGCCTGGTGGACGCAGCATTGGAGTATCGATTGAACAAGCACTGGGACGTGAACGTGCAGTGGCGGTTTTCGGAACGCCAAGGATTGGATGGGGGGTATACCGCGCGCCGCCGCGTGGCCTTACGGGCCATCGGCGGGTGGAGGCTAGGGCCCGGAAAAGCCGCGGTGCGTTTGATGGCTTCAGAGGATTGGTTGGCCCGGTCTGTTTTTCTGCCAAACGAAGCGACAACAGTCCCCGCCAATTTCACGCCGGTGTGGCGCACCCGTGTGGGGTACGGTGTGAAGCTAAATAAACGTTGGAAGGCGGATGCAAGCTGGGAGGTATTCTACCGATCGGGCGGCCGTTGGAATGAGCGATGGCAGGTGGCATTGGGAGCGGATTTGACTAAGCGTTGGGGAGCGGAGATAGCCTACCTGTGGGGCAACGCATGGTTGGATACCGATCCGTGGCGTTCGCATGTGATTCGCGTGCAAACCAGTTATGCGCTGCAGAAGCCCAAACGGCCATTGCGCCCTGTTCCCGCCACGCGGGTGTATGAATCTGGCAAGCGAATGCGCATGGTGCCCGCACCGGATTGTGCGGTGTGTGATGCTGCAGCCATTCGCATCACCGAAGTGCACACCCAAGGCAAACCTTCGGATTACATCGAAATTCAGAACGCTTCCAATCAGCCTTGCTCTTTGAAAGACTGGCACATCACCGATGCAGAGGACAAAGACGGATGGTCCCTGCCGGAGCATTGTTTGGCCCCGGGCGCGGTTGTTTTGGGATACGAGGACGGCCGCAACGGATTCAACTTTGGGCTTTCATCCGGCGGGGAGGTGCTATTTTTGGTGGCACCATCGGGAGAGATTGCAGTGGAAAGGCCCTTGCTTCCAGCCCTTGAAAATCGGTCGCAAGGATTGGATTCTGCGGGGAATTGGACCCACCTGGTACCCACGCCTGGAGAGGTAGAAGCGGATAATTAACCGGTTCTCAAATTTTTGTCCACAAGATGGCTTGGGTTGTAAACATACGTTTGCTATCTTCGCACCCCCAATTTTGGGGAGAATTTGAACATTCAAAACACTGAGCTGTGGATACTTTGAGCTACAAAACCGTCTCCATCAACAAGGAGAACGCAGATAAGAAGTGGTTGCTCGTCGACGCTGAGGGCCAAACTTTGGGTCGTTTGGCATCCGAAGTTGCTAAGCGCCTGCGCGGAAAGCACAAGCCTAATTTCACCCCACACGCTGATTGCGGTGACTACGTAATTGTGGTCAACGCAGAGAAGGTGGTTTTGACTGGAAACAAGTGGGACCAGAAGGAGTACATCCGTTACACGGGCTACCCCGGTGGTCAGCGCACGCGCACCGCTAAGGAGCAGTTGAACCGCAAGCCATTTGCTTTGGTAGAGGACGCGGTACGCGGCATGCTTCCGAAGAATTCTTTGGGACGTGAGATGTTCCGAAACCTGCACGTATATGTAGGTCCTGACCACAAACACGAAGCTCAGCAGCCTGAGCAAATCAAATTCGCTTGATTCAAGCTTGATCATCACACCGCATGGAAGTAATCAATACATCTGGCCGACGTAAGACCGCTGTTGCTCGTCTTTACATGAAGCCTGGAAAGGGAAGCGTTACCATCAACAAGAAGGACGCGAACGACTATTTCACCACATCTGTGTTGCAATACAAAATCAATCAACCCTTCATGTTGACTGAGACTGCTGGTCAGTACGACGTTCAAGTAAACGTTGACGGCGGCGGCATCACTGGTCAAGCAGAAGCCGTGCGATTGGCCATTTCCAAGGCGCTCATCGAGGTGAACCCAGAGTGGAAGCCCACGTTGAAGCAGGTCGGTTTGACAACACGCGACCCCCGTATGGTGGAGCGCAAGAAGTTTGGTCAGAAGAAAGCGCGTAAGAAGACTCAGTTCTCTAAGCGTTAATGGCTGGACTCCCTTCAGAATTTATTTAATCAACATACTGTTTAGCATCCAAACCCGCTGGACTCATTCCCTGCGAATGGCTACCGGCGAGTTGCTTAAACCAGGAACGTAAACATGGAAAAAGTTACTTTCGAGCAAATGCTCCAAGCCGGAGTTCACTTCGGCCACCTCAAGCGCAAGTGGAACCCCCACATGGCGCCTTACATCTTCACCGAGAAGAAAGGCATCCACATCATTGACTTGCACAAGACCGGCGTCAAGCTGGACGAAGCGGCGTCAGCGATGAAGCAAATCGCGAAAAGCGGAAAGAAGATCCTGTTCGTAGCTACGAAGAAGCAGGCCAAGTCCATCGTTGCAGAGCGTGTGCAGGCTATTGGCATGCCATACGTTACTGAGCGTTGGTCTGGCGGGATGTTGACCAACTTCGCGACCATCCGCAAGGCGGTTCGCAAGATGTCGCAGATTGACAAGATGGAGCAAGACGGAACGTTGAACACCTTGTCAAAGCGTGAGCGTTTGCAGGTTAGCCGTCAGCGCGCTAAGCTCGAAAAGAACCTCGGTTCAATCTCTGACTTGACCCGCATCCCAGCGGCCATCTTCATCGTAGACGTAATGAAGGAGCACATCGCGTTGGCTGAGGCCAAGAAGCTGGGCATCCCTGTGTTTGCGATGGTGGACACCAACTCGGACCCACGTCCAGTTGACTTCCCAATCCCAGCGAACGACGACGCAGGCCGTTCCATTGCCCTCGTGATGGACGTTTTGGCTCAAGCCGTTGCGGAAGGATTGCAGGAGCGCAAGGCGGACAAAGAGTCAGCAGAAGCCGCTCAAGCAGCAGCGAAGAAGAGCAAGGAAGAGGCAGCAGCAGAAGCTCCAGCAGCCGACGCAGGAGCCTCGGAAGCCCCCGCTGAAGAAGCGAAATAAGTCAGAACCACATCTGAATAAAGAAAGAGATGAGCATTACAGCAGCAGAAGTAAACAAGCTCCGCAAGCAAACAGGAGCGGGCATGATGGATTGCAAGAAAGCGCTGACCGAAGCGGAAGGTGATTTCGACAAGGCCATTGAGATCCTCCGATTGAAGGGTCAAAAGGTTGCAGCGAAGCGCGGCGACCGTGAGACAGCGGAAGGTGCAGTTCTTGCTACGACCAATGCAGCAGGCGACTTCGGTGTGTTGATGTCTTTGAACTGCGAGACCGACTTCGTTGCGAAGAACGAAGAATTTGTCGGTGTTGCATCGAACATCATGAACGTTGCCCTGGAAGGCAGCATTACGGAGAAGGCAGCGTTGTTGGCAGCGGGTTACCCCGGTGAAGGCATTAGCATTGAGGAGAAAATCACCGAGCAGATCGGTAAGATTGGTGAGAAAATTGAGGTAGGTGCGTTCCACACATTGAACGGAGCACACGTTGCAGCATACATCCACCCAGGCAACCGCTTGGCTACGTTGGTAGGTTTCAGCGCGAACGTAGGCGACGGTGGTCGCGACGTAGCGATGCAAGCCGCTGCCATGGCACCAGTTGCGTTGGATGAGACGTCCATTCCAGCTGATTTGATCGAGAAGGAAAAGGCCATTGGAAAGGAATTGGCTATCCAAGAAGGCAAGCCAGAAGAAATGGCTGACCGCATCGCAGAGGGCCGCTTGAAGAAGTGGTTCAAAGAAGCGACATTGGTGAACCAAGCGTTCATCAAGGACAGCAAGATGAACGTTGCACAGTACGTGCAGTCGCTCAACGGCGATGCCACCGTAACCGGTTTTTGCCGCGAAGCGTTGGACTGATATCCGAACAGAATTTGAAAGAAAAGGGCTGCCCGTTGGGTGGCCCTTTTTTGATGTCTGAGGTTAGCTGAATATTCGGATATTTACATTCGCAATGAAGTACAAAAGAATCCTCCTCAAACTCAGCGGTGAAGCGTTGATGGGCCAGAAGCAATTTGGCATTGACAACGATCGATTGAAGCAGTATGCGGAGGAAATCAAACGTGTTGTGGACGCGGGTTTGGAGGTGGCCATCGTTATCGGTGGCGGCAATATCTTCCGCGGTGTTCAAGCGGAGGAAGGTGGCATGGAGCGCACACAAGGCGATTACATGGGCATGTTGGCGACAGTCATCAATTCCATGGCCTTGCAAAGTGCCTTGGAGAGCACTGGGGTCGACACCCGCCTTCAGTCTGCCATTGAGTTGAAGCAAATTGCAGAGCCGTTCATTCGCCGCCGTGCCGTGCGCCACCTGGAAAAGGGCCGTGTGGTCATCTTTGGGGGAGGCACGGGAAACCCTTTCTTCACCACCGACAGTGCTGCATCGTTGCGGGCCATTGAAATTGACGCGGACGTGATCTTGAAGGGCACACGGGTCGACGGCATATACACCGCTGATCCAGAGAAGGACCCCACTGCCCAGCGCTTCGAAACCATCACATTCGACGAAGTGTACGAGAAGGGCTTGAAGGTCATGGACATGACGGCCATCACATTGTGCAACGAGAATAAGTTGCCCATTGTCGTTTTTGACATGAACAAAGAAGGCAACCTGCATCGCTTGATTTCCGGCGAAGATGTGGGTACTTTGGTGAACCTATAAGAAGGACATGACGGAGGAAATTCAAATGGCGCTCGAAACAGCGCGCGCTTCCATGGACAAGGCCATTAGCCACATGGAAAGCGAATTGACAAAGATTCGAGCAGGCAAGGCGCATCCCGCCATGTTGGACAGCGTGATGGTCGAGTACTACGGTTCCATGACACCGCTGAGTCAGGTATCCAACGTCAATTCCAGCGATGCCCGCACATTGACCGTGCAAGCGTGGGAAAAGTCCATGTTAGATCCCATTGCGACGGCCATTATCAATGCCAATTTGGGGTTGAACCCCATGAACAACGGCGAGTCTATTTTGATTAACATTCCGCCGCTTACGGAGGAGCGCCGAAAGGACCTGACCAAACGCGCCCGAGCTGAAGGCGAACACGCCCGTGTTTCAGTGCGCAACGCCCGCAAGGACGCCAACGATTTCATCAAAGCGGCCAAGTCGGACGGCCTCAGTGAGGACCTTGCCAAAGACGGTGAAGGAGAGGTCCAAAAATTGACCGATAGCTACGTCAAGAAGATCGACGAAATCCTCGCGAAGAAGGAGTCGGACATCATGACCGTCTGATTGCGTAAGACGAATTCGAAAGGACGTTAGAATTCGCGGGTAACTGCTCGCGCGGCTGTGTCCGAAGCAATAAGGGCA
The DNA here is from genome assembly GCA_938074325.1 of uncultured Flavobacteriales bacterium. Lineage (GTDB taxonomy): Bacteria > Bacteroidota > Bacteroidia > Flavobacteriales_D > Sanyastnellaceae > UA16. The sequence goes on from CALJFZ010000007.1 coordinate 24,284, forward strand.
TCGAGGTCAGGTTGAGCCTCCCAATCCACTTTTGCCAATGCGTGTTCGATGGCATCGGTCATTCCCGTGAACGTCAACTCGTCCTTCAGGAAGCGTTCGACGGCGATTTCATTGGCGGCGTTGAGGACGGCGGGTGCATTGCCTCCTTTGTTCCCTGCATCGAAAGCAAGTTGTAGGTTGCGAAAGGCGTCCAAATCCGGCTTTTCAAAGGTCAACTGCGGGTAGTCGAAAAAGCTGAACCGTTCAAACGAATTCTGCAGACGCTGGGGATATCCCAATGCATACTGTATGGGCAACTTCATATCGGGTAGGCCCAATTGCGCCTTGATGGAACCGTCCTCAAATTGCACGCAGCTGTGCACAATGCTCTGCGGGTGCACCACGACCTCAATCTGGTCCATGCGCACGTCAAATAACCATTTTGCCTCGATGACCTCCAGTCCTTTGTTCATCATGGAGGCGCTGTCGATGGTGATTTTCGCTCCCATGTCCCAGTTGGGGTGTTTGAGCGCTTGCGCTTTGGTGACATGCAGCAAGTCGTTGCGTGTCTTGCCACGGAACGGCCCTCCTGAGGCCGTGAGGATGACCTTCTCAATGGGGTTCAGCACTTCACCCGCGAGGCATTGGTAAATGGCGCTGTGCTCGGAATCGACGGGATGAATGTCGACGCCCGCGGCCAAGGCTTCCTTCATGACGATGGAACCGGCAACAACCAGGGTTTCTTTGTTGGCGAGCGCGATGGTTTTTTTCGCGCGAATGGCGCGCAGGGTTGGGCGCAATCCGGCTGCACCGACCAATGCAGTGAGTACGACAGCGATGCCATCCATTTCGACCACTTGCTCCAGTGCTTCTGGCCCCCCATAGACTTTGATGCCGTGGTCCCACAAGGCGTCTTTTACTTCACCCAGCCGGGATGTGTCGCCAATGACGACGGTGTTTGGCTGGAATTCCAAGGCCTGTTGGATGAGCAATTCGGCATTGCGGTGGGCGGTCAAGACTTCGACGTGCAACCGATCGCTTTGCTCGCGGATGACATCAAGGGCCTGCGTGCCAATGGAACCGGTGCTGCCGAGAATGGCTACGCCGCGGGTGGTGGGAGTGTCGCTCACAGGAAACCGAGTTCAAGTTTGGCCTCCTCGCTCATCATATCTTGCGTCCAAGGTGGATCAAATACGATGTTGACCTTGGCTCCTGAGGCGCCCTCAATGCCGGCGACCTTTTCTTCCACTTCGGCCGGAAGGCTTTCAGCAACGGGGCAGTTCGGTGAAGTCAACGTCATTTCGATGTGAACGAATCCATCGTCTTTGATGACCACCTCGTAGATCAACCCGAGTTCGTAAATGTCGACGGGGATTTCCGGATCGTGCACCGTTTTGAGAACGGAAACAACAGTGGATTTGGTGAAAGGTGCTGCCATGGAAATCAATTTCAGGCGGATAGCCACGATTCCACCTCTTCCAAGGTAAGCGCGGGGATGTCCAATTTGTTCTTCTTGCGGTAGCCGTTCAATTTTTCGCGCAGGCCGCCCGGCGAAAGGCCGTCCAGGGCTTCCGGTCGGTCGAATCCTGCCCCCACGAGGTGCGGTGTCCAAGCCTCGGGGATTCCCAAAGCTTGCAGGCCTTTTTCATCTGGCCCTTGGTCGAACACCTCGGGACGCATTTGCGGGAACAGGAGCACCTCTTGAATGGACGTCTGGTCAGTCAGCATCATGACCAAACGGTCGATGCCAATGCCGATTCCACTGGTGGGCGGCATACCGTATTCCAATGCGCGCAAGAAATCTTGATCGATGAACATGGCCTCGTCGTCTCCTCGCTCACTGAGCGTCAATTGGTCTTCGAAGCGTTGGCGCTGGTCGTCGGGGTCGTTCAATTCGCTGTACGCGTTGGCAACCTCGGTGCCATTGATCATGAGTTCGAAGCGTTCGGTGTATGCAGGGTTGTCGCGGTGCACCTTCGTCAATGGGGACATTTCGACGGGGTAGTCCATGATGAAGGTGGGCTGCACGTAGTGGTGTTCGCACTTTTCGCCGAACAACTCATCGATGAGCTTGCCTTTGCCCATGCTGTCGTCCGTTTCGATTCCCACTTGTTCGCACGCAGCGCGCAACTCTTCTTCGGATTTGCCGTCGATGTCGACACCGGTATGTTCCAAGATGGCATCCCGCATGGTAACGCGGCGGTACGGAGGAGCAAAGTCGATCTCGGTACCGTTCAAGGTGGCCTTGGTGTCGCCGTGGACGGCTTGGCAGATGTCAGAGAGCAAGTTCTCCGTTGTCTCCATCATCCAATGGTAGTCTTTATAGGCCACGTACAATTCCATCACGGTGAACTCCGGATTGTGGGTCCGGTCCATGCCTTCGTTCCGGAAGTTGCGAGAGAACTCATACACGCCTTCAAAGCCGCCTACGATGAGACGTTTGAGGTACAATTCGTTGGCAATGCGCAGGTACAACGGGATGTCCAAAGCATTGTGATGGGTCACGAAGGGCCGAGCGGCTGCTCCCCCAGGGATGGCCTGCAATACGGGTGTATCCACCTCCAACCAGCCCGCTCCGTCGAAGGACTGCCGAATGGTCTGCATGACCTTGGACCGGGCCTCAAATGTGTCCTTAACTCCCGGGTTGACGACGAGGTCAACGTACCGCATGCGGTACCGCAATTCCGGATCGGCAAAGGCATCGTGCACCTTCCCGTCCTCGTCGACCTTCACGGCCGGAAGGGGTTTGAGGGATTTGGAGAGGACCGTCAATTCCTTGACCATCACGCTTTGTTCACCGGTTTGGGTGGTGAATGTCTCTCCGGAAATGCCGATGAAATCCCCTCGGTCGAGCAACTTCTTGAAGACGGTGTTGTACATCGCCTTATCCTCGCCCGGGCACAATTCGTCGCGGTTGAGGTACAATTGGAACGTGCCTTCGCTGTCTTGGATTTCGGCAAACGAAGCCTTTCCCATGATGCGGCGGCTCATGATGCGGCCGGCAAGGATTACCGCCATACCGTCTTTGAATTCAGAAGCCAACCGTTTCGATCGGTGCGTCACGTTGAATTCAGCGGCTGGGTACGGTTCGATTCCCAAGGCACGCAATGCTGCCAGGGATTCGCGTCGGATGCGTTCTTGTTCCGTTCGTTGCATGGCGCAAAGGTAATTCGATGTCGTGTAGGCGCTGTAGCTTTACGCGGAATAAACGATTGACAACTGCAATGAGATTGAACAACGTAAAACGAGCGCTGCTCCTCCCGGCTTTCGCCTTGGTATGCAACGCCCATGCAACAGAAAACGCGGACACCACACAAGTAGTGGTGGCCTTGGATGAGGCCGCTGTGATCGGGGTGGATTTTGAAACGCAAACAGCTGTGGATGCACCAAAGTCTCTGACCGTTCTTCAACCTGCAGAGTGGCAAACGTCGGCGTCGATTACGGAGGCATTGGAATTCATTCCCGGCGTTGATGTGCAATCGCGCGGTGCTTGGGGCGTCCAAAGTGACATCAGCATCCGCGGAGGATCTTTCGAACAAGTGGCCTTGCGCGTAGACGGAGTGCGTTGGAGCGCTCCGCACACGGGTCACCACCTCATGAACATTCCCATAGATCCTGAAGACCTCGGCCACGTAGAAGTCGTGAAATCAGGTGCAGGTCCATGGGCAGGTGTTGGCGCATTTTCAGGTGCGATCAACATGGAAACGCGCACAGCTTCAACGGGTAACCGCGCCAGTTTCACGGCGGAATTGGGCAGTTTTGATTGGCAGCGAATCCGCGCACACGTGGATTGGAACACAGGAAAATTCTCCCATGGGATCAGCCTGAGCCGTGCCTCCACTTCGGGGCACATCCAAAACTCGGATGCGACCATCCAACGCTTGATGTATGGCCTCAATTGGCAGGCCGGCGCTCACCGCTTCAAGGGATTGATCGCTGGTGAAACGAAGGCCTTTGGCGCGCAGAATTTTTACACCTCTGTGTACCCCCATCAATACGAGGAGACCGGCGCAGCCGTCGCCCAGCTTACGTGGAACATGGACCAGGGCGATTGGTACTTCAGCGGCGGAGTGCACGGAAGGTTCCACCAAGACCGTTTCGAGTTGTACCGAGAGGGAGAGGGATGGTACGAGTTGACGGATGACGGATTTTATGTGGCGTTGTTGCCCATCATGAGCGCACCGGACACAGCAGGCCTTTATGCTCCAGGTCTTTCTTGGTACGGGGGTGCAAACCAGCACCGCTCGACTGTTGGGTCGGCGAACGCACTTGCCCGATGGACATCGGGGAATTGGACGGTATCAGGAGCGGCTGACGCCCGCACGGAGACCATCCAATCCAACCGTTTGGGTCAGCCGTTGGGTGGCGTTGCGGAAGACAGCCCGTACACCTTGGGTGAGACGCGTCAAAATTTGGATGCATACACCTCGGTGAATTGGTCGAATGCGAAATGGGAGGCGTCGGCGACGCTGGGCGTGAATGCAAACTCCCGATTTGGCGACACGTTGCTGCCTGCCGCGCAAGTCGTTCACAAGATTGGAGAACACGCTCGGCTCTTCGCATCGGCGGGTCGTTCGGTTCGCCATCCGTCTTTCACGGACCTGTATTACAACGTGGGAGGCGCTGTAGGCAGTGAGAATTTGCAGCCCGAATATGCCAATCAAGGAGAGACGGGTGTGCGCTTCATCATGCGCCCGACAGACGTGTCGCAGTTGTTTGTGGAAGTCTCGCGTTTCTATCGCCAAGGCACCAATCTGATCGATTGGATACGTTATGATGGCAGCTCCGTTTACGAGGCGGCAAACCTTTCAGAAATTGAATTTCGCGGCGGCGATGTATCGGTCCAGTACACCGAGCAGCAGGGGGAATCTTTGCAAGTGACCATGGCGCGTTTATCGGCGACATGGATGGATGCGAACCGCGCTTCTGCAGGATTCACCTCCAACTACGTCCTCGATTTTGTTCGTACGAAGTATGACGCAATTGTTCGGATTGAAGGCGGCAGCCCGCTAGCCTTGACCGTTCGGGGCAGCATGCAAGAGCGCAACGGGGTGGCTATGCAATGGGAAGACAGCCAAATGCTCCAGCTTTGGGGGGCTGACTTGACGTTCAAAGGCGATGACGGCGACCGATTGGCATGGAAGGGAAGCGTGCGATTGGACAACTTGTTCGACGTCCAATACGCCGATCGCGGTAGCGTGCTCCAGCCGGGGCGCATGGTGCGGTTTGGCCTTACCTTTGAGTGGAAGGAATAACAACAACATGGAGAAAATGCGCAGCCTGATTCAGGCCTTTCCAGAACAAATGCGGAAGGCCTGGGAAATTGCCCAAAACAGCCCCATTGACTTGGGCGAATGGCGACCGGGTTCCGTGCTCATTTTGGGAATGGGGGGAAGCGGCATCAGCGGAGCCATTGCTTCCAACTTGCTTGCCGGGACCAGCCCCGTGCCTGTTGCGGCCAATAACGACTACCGCGTTCCGGCATGGACCGGCGAAAACACCTTGGTTGTGGCGTGCAGCTACTCTGGCAATACGGAAGAGACCTTGGCTGCATTGGAGGCTGCAGAGGAACGAGGAGCCCGGATTGTAGCGTTTACCTCTGGAGGGAAATTGGGCGCTCTTTGCGACGAGAAGGGCTGGCCCTCCGTACGCATACCAGGGGGTGAGCCACCGCGTTCGCAATTTGGTTTTGCCTTTACGTCGGTGATGCACGTATTGCATGCTGTCGGCTTGGTGAGCGATGGGCAACACGCCGCCTTCGGAAGCGTAGCCGATCACCTGACTGCGAACCAAGCAAACTGCATTGAACGGGCGGAAGCATTGGCGGATTTGGTTCAGGATAGGAACATTTTGTTGTACGCAGACACCGCTCAGGAAGGCTTGGCGATCCGTTGGCGACAGCAGCTGAATGAGAATTCGAAATTGCTCTGCTCCCACCACGTCTTCCCGGAGATGAACCACAACGAATTGGTGGGGTGGGAAAGCGGTGATGAACGGCATGTGGCGTTGATGATTCAGACGCCAGAAGACCACCCACGGACGCGCATCCGCATGGATGTGTGCATGGAGATTTTCCAGCAGCAGGGCTCAGATGTCGTGGTCATTGAGGGCGACGGGTCGAATGAGATCCTTCGGTTCTTTGACTTGGTCCATGTAGGCGATTGGCTGAGCTTGGTATTGGCGGAACGTGCAGGCATCGATCCGGTCGACATCAAAAACATCGATCGCCTGAAGAACGCCCTTGCTGAAATTCCTTGATCGTGGGCCCCAACGTTCATTTTCAGGATCTTGGCCATGCCGATTACGAACCGGTATGGCAGCGCCAAGAAGCGCTGTTGAAGGCGGCGGTGGATTTGAAAATTGCCCGCAGGAGAGCCGGGCTTGAGGGCGCGGAAACTTCACCTGAGTTGGGCTTGCCCGATAACCATCTGTTTTTTGTTGAACATCCTCACGTGTTGACATTGGGCAAGTCGGGCCATGAGGAACATGTCGTGGCCTCGCCTGAACGGCTCGCTGAGTTGGGGGTGGCTTACTATCCCATTAACCGCGGTGGCGACATCACCTACCACGGTCCGGGCCAACTCGTTGGTTACCCCATTCTCGACCTAGAGCAGTTCTTCACGGACATCGGGAAATACATGCGTTTCCTCGAGGAGGCCATCATTCGAACGTGTGCAGATTACGGCGTGGAGGCGGGTCGAGTGGAAGGATTGACGGGGGTCTGGATCGACGTCGAGAAGGGGTTTGGCGCGCGCAAGATTGCTGCACTTGGAGTGAAGTGCTCACGTTGGGTAACCATGCACGGGTTTGCGTTCAACCTCAACACCGACTTGGCGTTTTTCGATCTGATTGTACCCTGTGGAATCGGTGATCGCGGTGTGACATCGTTGGCCGCCGAATGCGGTCACGCGATCGATGAAGACGAGGTCAAATCCCGCGTGCTGCATCATTTGGGAGAAGTGTTCGGTTGGAATTTGGTGGATGAAGGCTGAGTTGGCCACGAATTCCGGAACTTCGCGGAAACGCATTCCATGAAAATCCTCAAAATCCTTGTTGTTGCCATCGTCGCTGCGGTGGCCGGACTGCTCATCACGGGTCACGGGTACATTCTCTCGGGCATGACGGAAACGTATTTCCGGGGATGGAAGAATGCTAATATCGACGACATCGAATTTCGCGATTTGCGCACCATTGAGGCGGCAGAAATGCCTTCTCCGTGGATTTCAAAGCCGCTCTGGAATGCTGAGTTCAGTGAAGCAGATGAACAATGGCACGAAGAGTACATGTCGGCGAGCTTCCTGGTTTTGCACGGAGACACGCTTTTGTATGAGCGGTATTGGAACGGATTTGACGAGAACACTGTATCTAATTCCTTCTCGGCCTGCAAGAGCATTGTGGCCCTGGCGGTAGGACTCGCTGTCACCGATGGTTTGGTCAATGTGGACGATGAGCTTGGACAGTATTTGCCGCGTTTCGCAGGCGATGCGGGCAAGGGCCTGACCGTTGAGGAGGTGTTGCAAATGCGCACGCACATCCCATTTGGCGAGGACTATAACAATCCTTTCGGTTTCATGGCGAAGGCCTATTACCGAGACAACATGCAGGATTTGCTGGAGGAATACACCGTTCCCGAAACCCATGGCACAGAGTGGCAATACCAAGGCGGCAATACCATGCTGCTGGGTGAGCTCGTGGCTTCCCTGGGGCGCGGGACGTTGAGCGAGTGGGTGGAACGCGGTATGTGGCAGCCCATGGGTGCGCAAAACGATGCGTTTTGGGGACTGGACGCGCCAGACAATGCGGGGGGGATTGAACGGTGCTTTGCCATGTACTATGCTACTGCCCGGGATTTTGCCCGGTACGGGAAGTTGCTGAATCATGACGGTGCATGGAACGGTCAGCAGCTGGTGGACTCGGCCTTTGTTGCCGCCATGGTTCAGCCCATCACTGAGCGATCACCGGCTTGTGATGCAGGTCATTATGGGTACCAAATTTGGTTGGGGGAAACAGAGGATGGCTTGGCCTTCAGTTGCATGGAAGGGCTGCGGGGTCAGTTCATCGTTTCCATTCCCGCGTTGGATTTGGTGATTGTTCGAACGGGGTTTGACAAGGACCCGCACAAGACAGACGATCTGCCTTCATGCATCGATCGCATCATCTCCATGGGGCGGGGTTTGTATGCAAAGCGTTGATGACGACCGTGAATTAAGGCATTTCACTGGTGAAGCCAATCGGCGGTGTTATTGCTGTTACATTTGTTTTGAGGCGTAAAGCAAATGTGTGATGAACTATTCTGAGATGAAGATTCGGTGTGTGGTGGTGGATGATGAACTGCCTGCGCGCCAATCCTTGTGCCGACTCATTGAGCGGCATTGCCCCAATTTTGAAGTGGTGCAAACAGCGTCCAATGCACCCGAGGCCTATCAAGTTGTCAAGGAGTACGCTCCTGATTTGGTCTTTTTGGATATCCAGATGCCCAATGAGAGCGGTTTGGAATTTTTGGATCGTTTCGACGACCGCAAATTCTCAGTGGTATTCTGTACTACGTATCATGAGTATGCTGTTGAGGCACTGCGCAAACGGGCATTTGACTATTTGCTCAAGCCCGTTGATGAGCAAGATTTGGTGGCGTGCGCGAAGCGCATCACGGAGAAGTTGTTGATTGCGCGTGGCGCTGCAATACCTGAGGTAGCCGGAGGACGGCGCGTCGAATTGGTCACTTCGGGCCAACGGTATTTCGTTCGCCATTCGGACATCTTATACGTCGAAGCCTCAGGGAGTTATTCCACATTTTACCTCGCTACGGGAAAGCGAATCACAGTTTCGAAAAACCTGAAGCGCATCGAACAAATGCTGGAGGACCCCATTTTCCAGCGGGTGCACAATTCCTTTTTGGTGCGGCTGGCATCTGTGGAGTCTTACAATCACCGAAACGGGACCTTGCATTTGCAGAATGGAAAGGAGGTGCCCATTGCCGTGCGCAAGAAAGAGGCGGTTCGGCAGCGTTTGGTGGAGTTGATGATCGAAGTGCGAGAGGACACGGAGTTACCGATGGCGGCGGAGGATGCTCCCGGACTGGCGTAATGCACGTGGCGAGCGTGGACCCGCAACGTATCTTTGAGGCCTGATGGCCAAAAAAGACATTCGTACGCTGGACTCAGCTGCCCTGAAGGAGGCAATCCTCGGGCTGGGCGAAAAGGGATTTCGTGCCAAGCAGATTGAGGAATGGATTTGGACCAAAGGGGCTTCTTCTTTTGAAGAAATGAGCAACCTGAGCAAAGGGCTCCGCGATCGATTGAACGACGAGTTCTCGTTGCGGCGCATCGACATCGCTGATCAACAGTTCAGCAACGACGGCACCATCAAATGTGCGTTCGATGTACGGGCGGGTCAAGTTGTCGAAGGCGTATTGATTCCCACCTCGAAGCGGATGACTGCTTGCATTTCGTCGCAGGCGGGGTGCAGCTTGGCTTGCAAGTTCTGCGCAACCGGACGATTGAAGTTGCTGAAGAATTTGACTGCTGGGGAGATCTACGATCAGGTCGAAATGATCCGATCCATGGCCGGGGAACAGTACGACCAAGGACTGACCAACATCGTTTATATGGGGATGGGCGAACCGTTGCTCAATTACCGTGAGGTCCTCGCCTCGGTGGACCGCATATGCGGAGATCCGGGGTTGGGCATGTCTCCCAAACGCATCACGGTGAGTACGGCGGGGATTGCCAAGGCCATCAAACGATTGGGAGATGATCAAGTTCGCTTCAACCTCGCCTTGTCACTGCATGCTGCAAACGACGCGAAGCGCAACCAGATCATGGCCATCAACGAGTCCAATAATTTGGAGGCACTCGCAGAGGCTTTGCAGTATTTCTACGAAAAGACAGGTACCCGAGTCACCTTTGAGTACATCATTTTCCGGGACTTCAACGATCAGTTAGAAGACGCCCGCGAGCTCGCCGCTTTCTGCGCGTGTGTGCCGTGCAAAGTGAACGTCATTGAGTACAACCCTATCGATGGCGGGGAGTTTCAGCAAGCCGATCCTGAGCGTGTCGACGCCTTTGTCGCCCTGCTGGAGAGCCGCAACATCATTGTAAACGTTCGCCGGTCCCGTGGAAAGGACATCGATGCCGCATGCGGCCAGTTGGCCAACAAGAACGCTGTGGCAAAGCCGGAGCTGAAGGACGCGTAAGTCCGCGGATCAATCTAATTTCAGGACAGCGAGGAAGGCAGATTGTGGGACTTCAATGTTCCCGACCTGACGCATGCGCTTCTTCCCTTTTTTCTGCTTTTCGAGCAGTTTTCGCTTTCTCGTGATGTCTCCACCGTAGCATTTCGCTGTGACGTCCTTTCGAACAGGTTTGATGGTCTCCCGCGCGATGATTTTCGCTCCAATGCCCGCCTGCAGTGCGATCATGAATTGCTGGCGGGGAATGAGCTCTTTTAACTTCAAGCAGATTCTCTTGCCCAGGTTGAACGCATTGTCCCGGTGGATCAGCGCACTCAACGCATCGACTCCGTCGCCGTTGAGCATGATGTCGAGCTTCACCAAGTTGGACGGCTTGTATTCGTCTGGGAAGTAATCAAACGATGCGTACCCGCGCGAAACGGATTTGAGTTTGTCGTAGAAGTCGAAAACGATTTCACCCAAAGGCATGCTGAAGGTCAATTCAACGCGGTCGGAAGTCAGGTATACCTGGTTGAGGAGGACACCGCGCTTTTCGATACAGAGGCTCATGACCTGGCCGATGTATTCGCTTTTCGTGATGACTTGCGCCTTGATGAACGGTTCTTCAACGTGATCGAGGTGGTTCGGCTCAGGGAGGTCCGATGGATTATTGACGATTAGCTTTTCTCCGTCTTTAGTGAAGGCGTGATAGCTCACGTTGGGAACGGTCGTGATGACCGTCATGTCGAATTCGCGTTCGAGGCGCTCTTGGATGATTTCCATGTGGAGCATGCCGAGGAAGCCACAACGGAACCCGAAGCCCAAAGCGGCTGAGGATTCGGGTTCGAATACCAAGGAGGCGTCGTTGAGTTGCAGTTTCTCCATCGATGCGCGCAGCTCCTCGTAATCCTCTGTGTCCACGGGGTAGATGCCGGCAAAAACCATTGGCTTTACATCCTCAAATCCCTTCACTTGGTCTTCGCAAGGATTATCTTTCAGGGTGATGGTATCACCAACCTTGACCTCTTGGGCGTTCTTGATGCCAGAAATGATGTAACCCACATTCCCTGCCGTGAGTTCTTTTTTGGGCTGTAAGTCCATACCCAGCACGCCGATTTCGTCAGCTTCGTATTGCCGATTGGTGGCGAAGAATTTGACCTGGTCGCCTTTCTTCATGCGTCCGTTGAGGATGCGGTAATAGGCGATAATGCCGCGGAAAGGATTGTAGACGCTGTCGAAAATCATGGCTTGCAGCGGGGCTTCGGGATCTCCTTTTGGCGCAGGGACACGTTCCACAATGGCTTCCAGAATGTCATCTACCCCGAGTCCAGTCTTTCCGCTGGCTGGGATGATGTCGTCCATGGAACATCCGATGAGGTCCACGATTTGATCACCCACTACCTCTGGATCGGCCGAGTCCAAATCCATTTTATTGAGGATGGGGATGATTTCGAGGTCGTGCTCTAAGGCTAGATAAAGATTCGAAATGGTCTGAGCCTCAATACCTTGTGTCGCATCTACGATCAACAAAGCCCCCTCACACGCTGCGATGGAACGGGATACTTCGTAGCTGAAGTCCACGTGCCCTGGAGTATCGATCAAATTGAACACAAACTCCTCTCCATTTTTGGCTTTGTAGGCCATTTGGATGGCGTGGCTTTTGATGGTGATTCCCCGCTCCCGTTCGAGGTCCATATCATCCAGAGCTTGGTCCTGCATCTCGCGCTCAGTAATGGTTCCAGTGGTCTGGAGCAGCCGATCGGCCAAGGTGCTTTTACCGTGGTCGATGTGGGCAATAATGCAGAAATTTCGAATGTGATTCATCGCAAAGGATTAAGGCACGAAATTAACGCGGAATGCCCACTGTCCTTGAGAATGGGGTTTGGATATTTCATGGGGTCGTCGGATGCCTTATATTTACGAACTCTACAAACGGTTGTACTGTGGAAAACTCCTGCGGCTGAGCGTAGTGCCTGATCAAAGAAACCCTGCCTAGATGATTCGATTCATTCTCACTTTGGTGTTGTTCGCTGCAACGAATTTGGTTGCTGCACAGGTTGATTACACCATCCACAACGAAGCCCCCGTTCCTTACGTACAGCCTTCGGAAACCCACATTGATGGCATCATCGAACGCTACGGTTCCTTCAAAGGGGCCGTACTGAACATGAACCGAGACGAATGGGTAGTCTTCCGTGCTTGGGAGGGCTACGACCATGCCGAGGTCATTCGCATCCGGAAAGAGCAGAAAGCCAATTGGAAGGCAGAGCACGCCGATGAAATCGCAGAACGCAAGATGCAGCGCATGCTTACCACCAGTGGTTGCGATTGCTGGATTGAGCCGGACGAATCTTACACCCTCATCACAGAGGACGATCAATACTACACTTCTGGCGCCGGAATCAACGTCGACTTTTCGACTGCCCCAATCCAGTTGGGATTCGATTTCCAGATGTACGGGGAGACCTTCACCCAGTTTTACCTGAATTCGAAAGGATCGGTTTCGTTCAACAACTACACCATAGACTGGACCCCAGAAGAATTTCCGACAACTACGGACGGCGTATTCCAAATCGCTGGGTTCTGGGCGGATTCGGACTACCGATTGTCAGGGGACATTTACTACAAAATCACCCAGGACGAGGTGTTCATCAATTTCGTGGATGTCGGCTACTACAACCAAGGCGCCGACCTCTACAACTCATACCAAATTGTCATCACGAGCGAGAATTCTGAGTATTTGCCTGACGGGGCCAACACCCAGATGTGCTACTTGGACATGAATTGGGCACACGGCGACGTTGGGGGATCCAATGGTTGCTGTGGAGACAGTCCCGCTACAGTTGGTATGGACCACAGCGACGACTTTGGTCAATTCCTTCAGTTCGGTCGATTCAATACATTGGATGACGTCTACAACGGTCCGATGGGCACAGGTCCGCAATACGATGATGGGGTGGATTGGTTGGATTACCGCAGTTTCATCATGGATTCAGCGGAAGACAGTGAAAACCTTCCTCCCTTCCCTACGGCGAATGTCGGATGCGACACATTGGTCATGTGTTTGGGAAATACGTACGAAATGGACTTGAGCTTCCTAGGCCCAGAACAGGACCAAACCATCACGGTTACCTCAACGGATGTGCCTGGCTGGGAATACACCATTACGGAGGAGGACGATCTGGCCAACATCACCGGTGTGTTTACGGCCCAAGCGTCCAACGTCGGTATCCAGGAGATCACCATTACGGCAACGGACAATGGTTCGCCAGTGGGCGAGACGGTCAATACCTTGATCATCGAGGTACTGAACATTGAGCTGCCGGAATTGACGGTGGAGGGCAACACCGCCATTTGTGCGGGAGGTGAGTTGGAACTCACAGCCACAGGCGATTTCGATGAGATTGTCTGGTCAAATGGCGACACGGGACCAACCAACACCTACACCTTTGGCGGAACGTTCTTCGTCACCGGTTACATCGACCAGTGCACGGTGGTTGAAGAATTCTACGTGGACCAGAGTCCCTACTTCTTGCCCGACGTAGTCATTGATCCGCCCGCTGTCTGCCCGGGTCAAACGGCCTTGGTGGTGGTGGATTCCCTTGAGCAGTTGGAATATGATATTTACCAATGGGATGCCGACTGGAACGGACTCGGCGGGGAAGTGGTGTCAATCGTTGGTGATGCCGGAGCAGAACTCACTGCAGGTACTTACCGATTGCTTGTCACCGATGAGGACGGTTGCCAAGGTCAGCGGGTGTTCATCATTGAGACCATCGGTTCGTACATCCCTGAAGTGACCATTGATCCCTTCTGCGACGGAATTCCGGATGAGGTGGTCTTCGAAGGGGGCTATTCCAGCCCGCAAGAAGGTGCACTGCTCGTGTACATGACTTCGAATGAAGATTCAGGATGGGGTGGAAGCTATCTTGAAGTAGTCATCAATGGCGAGGACAGCTACATTTTGACGTCAAGCAGCTCGTTCCAGCAATTCGATTTTGACATCGCAGCAGGTGATGAAATTGAAATCATTTTCTACGAGGACATCAGTGTTGATACCGATGTATTGTCGGTATCGGTTTACAACTGCGGATTCTTGAATGCCACGCAGATCAGTGATTTGTCGGCGGGCACGATTTTCTCCTCACCATCGCAATGTGAGGCGTCTCCTGCAACGGGTTCATGGAACTGTTTGTCTGGTCCGATTCCTTGGTCCTTCTCCAATGCAAATGAATACGACACCGAGTTCTCGCCTTCAAGCTATGGGCTCTATGAAATCTGCTTCACTGAAGAGACTTGCCAAACCGACTACTGCTACGACATAGAAATCACAGAGGAACCATCTGTGTCCCTTTCGGTTTTGGACGACCTCCTCTGCAACGGAGAAAGCGAGACCGTTTACGCGGAGGTGGAAGACATTGGAGGCACTGCTGAGTTGAACTGGTCCGCTCCAGGCGATGACGGCGTAGCGTCGAATGAATTCTCCTTCTCGAACACGACTACATACAACGCTTCCCTCGTTGTGACGAATGGATGCGGTTCGGCTTCGGCGTCCATCCCGCTGTATTCAGAATACACCCCTGAACCCAGTCTGGAAGACGAGAGTTTGTGCGAAGGCGGCGAGGTATATCTCGACCCAACAAGCCCCGATACTCCAGACTTGAATTTCGAATGGTTCTTGGACGGAAACTTGATCCCAGGAGAAATTGCGGAAGAGTACACGGCCGTTACGACCGGTGAGTACTGCGTAGAGGTGAGCAACCAGTGCGGTTCCGCAGAAGCGTGTGCGGACATCACTATCGTTGGGGACATTCCGCCGCCATTGGAGAGCATGACCATCGATTGCTTGGGCGACGGCTTCGCTTCTGTCGTTCCGGACCTGCCCGAAGGCTACACCTTGGTTTGGCCTGATGGATCCACCGGAGAGACGTGGGAGGTAGCAGACGCGAGCGAATACGACGGAACAGACATCTGCTTGGATTACACCGATCCATTTGGTTGTGAAACGAATACGGTGTGTAGCTACCTGTACATTGGCCTTCCCCCGACCATTGAGCCAGAGCCAATATTGGTTGACGACGACGGCACGAACTTCTGGCAGTGGTCCAACCCCTTCCGACTCATCGAAGCGACGGAAGCTGGAAACAACGATGGTCCACACTTGACCTTATGTCCCGAGGTAGAATACGATTTTGACCTCAATGCGCAAACGTGGAACGGCGTGGATTGGGTTGACGGTGCTGGAGAATACGAATGGTGGGTCGAGTGCCCGGATACGACGATTTACTTCGGCGATCCGCAGGATGCGATGACAGTCATCAGTTCCATGCTCAACCAGAATTGCTGGGAATACGGCATTGCGCTGGTCGGTTCGGCCATTAACCCATGCGCAGTCGGAGGCGTCCGCGAGGAATGGGACGTAATCGTTGATTACTGTGAATTGGTCATCCCCAATGTATTTACTCCGGACTACGGTGATGCAATGAACGAGGACTTCCACATCGAAGGATTGGAGGTGTACGACAACGTTCGCATGCGGATTTACAACCGATGGGGCCAGGTGGTCTTCTCGGACGATAACTACCGCAATGAAAATGCATGGCGCCCGAACAACGGTGAAACCGGTACGTATTGGTACACCATGAGTCTGCCCAGCGGGTTCGACTACAACGGGCACGTGACCATTTTGCGCGACAACTGATCCTGTTCAGCCTTGGCCAAAGCGAAGACCCATTACGTCTGCACGGCTTGCGGCCAAGAGTCCGTCCAATGGGTGGGTCAATGCCCATCCTGCAAAGCGTGGAACACCTTAGAGGCGTTTACGGTACGCCCGAACACACCCAGTGAGCGGCGCCAAAGCGCCGTGCTCAAACCGGTCGAGGCAAAGCCGTTGGCCGATGTTGAGGTGCTCGAATTGGGGCGGACGCCTACCGGCGATGTTGAACTCGATCGCGTGCTGGGCCAGGGAGTAGTTCCCGGTGCAGTGGTTCTTCTAGGCGGAGAGCCTGGCATCGGTAAGTCCACCTTGATGTTGCAGTCGGTGCTGCACATGGCGGCTCACTCCGATCGCATCCTCTACGTGGCGGGCGAAGAAAGTCCAGAACAGGTGCGCATGCGGGCCGAGCGCTTGGGCCAAGTGCCTTCGTCCCTGTACGTTTTTGCCGAAACGGATGCCCAAGCCGTGTTGAATGAGTTGGAGGCCAACAAGCCCGCTGCCGTCATCATCGATTCCATCCAAACCATGTTCCTCCCGGAAGTGGACTCCGCTCCGGGATCGGTGTCCCAAATCCGTGAAACGGCTGCTGCGTTCACGCGCTTTGCAAAGCAGCACCACGTGCCGGTGTTTTTCATCGGCCACATCACGAAGGAAGGCTCGCTCGCGGGTCCCAAGGTACTGGAACACATGGTCGACGTTGTGTTGCAATTCGAAGGGGAGCGCCACCATGCGTACAGAATGCTCCGCGCTGTCAAGAACCGTTTCGGAACCACAGCTGAGCTCGGACTCTATGAAATGCGGGGTTCAGGCCTGAAGGCCGTGGACCATCCGTCCGATGCGTTGCTGGGTCAAAAATCGGAGGAAGATGCTTTGAGCGGTACGGCGGTAGCAGCGGCCTTGGAGGGCGCGCGGCCCATGCTCGTGGAAGTTCAAGCGTTGGTCTCCACTGCGGTTTACGGCACCCCCCAACGCTCAGGCACAGGATTTGACTTGCGCCGCCTCAACATGCTCTTGGCGGTGCTGGAAAAGCGCTGTGGGTTCAAGCTGGGCACGAAGGATGTTTTCCTGAATTTGGCCGGCGGCTTGAAGATTCAGGATCCCGCCATTGATTTGGCGGTTGTTGCAGCGATTTTGAGCAGTGTCCTCGACGTGCCCTTGCCGTGGGGAACCGCTTTTGCAGGTGAAGTCGGACTTACCGGTGAAATACGGCCGGTGCCCCGGATGAATCAGCGCATCGCCGAGGCGAGCAGATTGGGCATGAAGCGCATGTTCTACAGTGGACACGCCCGCAACATTGAAGCGCCGAAGGGAACCGAAATGCAGTTGATTGGAATTCGCCAAGTCAGTGACCTGCACGGCCGCTTGTTCTAAATCATTCCTTTCCCGCCACGACCACGACGAACTCGCCTTTGGGTTCGTGATTGGTGAAGTGTTCGATGAGGCTGTCTGCAGTGCCCCTGACGGTCTGTTCGTGCAGCTTGCTGATCTCACGGGAGCATGCCAACCACCGTTCGCCGCCGCAGTGCTCCTTCAATTCTTGCAGCAGTTTCAAAATGCGGTGAGGGGATTCGTAGAACACCACGGTGCGCTGCTCTTCGGCTAAAAGCGCCAACCGTTTTTGTCGGCCTTTTTTGTGCGGAAGAAATCCCTCGAAAACGAATCGATCAGAGGGAATGCCCGAGGTCACCAACGCCGGCACGAATGCAGTGGGTCCGGGCAAGCACACGACGGGAATATTCGCTTCAACGCACGCACGCACCAGCAGAAATGCGGGGTCAGAAATGCCCGGTGTTCCAGCATCTGAGCACACGGCAAGTGATTGGCCCGTTTGCAGGGCTTGCACCCACCCAGGAGTGCTTTTGTGTTCGTTGTGTTGGTGAAAGGCTTTCAATGGTGTCTCCACCCCAAAGTGCCTTGCGAGCTTGCCGGTGGTTCGGGTGTCTTCGGCTAGGATGTAGGCCACGTCCTGGAGCACTTCCACGGCACGCGGGGTAAAATCCGAGAGGTTGCCAATGGGAGTAGGCACCAAATACAACGTGCCGGATGTGCGAGGTTCCAGGCTCATTTGCTTGCGAATAATCGGCGTACCAAAGTGAGAAATTCCGCTGCACCGCTTTCTTCGTCCTCCCAGTTGACATCGCCGGCTGTTTCCAACAAAAGCACCTGCGCTGCTTCGAAATTGGCGCTGCGTTCCAATGTCTCGCACAAGCCCATCAATGCGGGAACGTCGCCATCGGTGAGGAGCGAGGCAAAGCGTACGCGGTTGTTGATGCTCAGGCTGGTTTTGAGATTTTCAAGCGGCTGTTCGCTGAGGCGTTCTGCGAGACTAGCTCCGGCCGCAGGCAGCGGTTCCGGTTCTGAGGGGATGTCTTCTTCAACCGCAGCAGGTTCGGGCGTGTAAACGGGGGTTTCCTGTGCAGCAGGCTCTGGTTCTAGTTCCGGTTCTAGCGCTTGAGCCGGCGCTTCGGCAGGCGCTTCAGCGGTTGCTTCAGCGGGTGCCTCGAAGACCAATTCAGGTTCCGCCGGGAGCGGCGGTTCGATGGCAGGCGGTGGCGGGAGGGGCTCTTCCGTGCGTTGGTTGCCAACGTATTCGGCTACAGCGACGGCACGCACAGCAACGCCCAGCGCTTCGTGTACTGAATCCCAGTTGGGACAATCCGATTGAAGCATGCGGGTGCACTCATCAAGTGCCTCGCGGGCGGAATCGAGTGCTGGGTTTGTGTGGTCGTTCATGGCTTGGATTTTCGGAACAATTCCTTCAACAACTCTTTCTCTCGTTGAAGGTTTTCTTTGCGGTGGTTTTTTTGGGCTTCCCGGTCCCACCCGTATTTCGGCTCGGCAACGGTTCCGGTCATGGAAACAAAAAATTGGTGGCCGAGGCCATCGTCTTGGATGGTCCCAAATTCGCTTTCCTCGGTGCTGCGCAAATCGCGCATGGCGAAGCCGAGCGTGTAATCAATGGAGGAGTCGAATCGATAGGCACCTGCGAGTGTGATGTCCATGGCCGAAGAGCGAATGGACGTCGAAGGCAATTGGACGGTGCCTTTGGAGATGTAAACGGGGCTTTCGACGTGTTCGAATTGCACCTCGGTGAGCCTCTGTGCGAGGTCATCGGGATCGACAAGCGGAGCCATGAGCCGGTTGCTTCTGAGGTAATCGGCGATGTCCTGAAAGGCTTCCAGATCGGACAATTGGCCGTCATGGATGGAGGCAGACCCGAGTACGTCAAGCGTATTCGGGTCCCATTGAAGCTGCGGGCCCAAAGTGAATTGCACGGATCCGGAGGCGTCGAAGGTGCCGCGCAAATGTTCTGCACGAAGCGTGGATTGCTCAAAGTTGTCAAAGGCGTCAAAAAGCAAGGGCAGATTGCACGCAGACGCCGTGGGGTGGAGCTGGATGGTAGCGGATTGACTGTCGGTCTGGAACGTGCACGAGCCGTCGCCGATAAGGCGGCCTTCGAGTGTGGTTGCTTGAAACGACGGCACGGTCCACGCATTTGAAGTGCCTTGGATGCGAAGTTGGATTTCGTTCAACGCCCAGCCGTTATACTGAATGCGGTCCATGGTGACATCTAAATCCGTTTTGAACCCTTCGGGTAGGCGGAAGGATGCCAGTGACACCGAACCGGTGTCGGTGGCGTTGTACGTCCATTCTGGAACATGCACAGAGCCACGCCATGGGGTGGAAGTTGTTCCTGCGATGGGCAAGCCGCCGCGAACCGCTGCTTGCACTGCGATGTCCCCCCACGCCCCGTACACCGTGTCCACGGTCAACTCATTCCCATCCAATGATCCGGAGCCATCTGCAGACCACGGAACACCATTGAAGCGCCCATGGCACCCGGAGGCGGTCCACGTCCCGGCCCAGTCGAAGGCGCCGTTTTGCTTTCGTTTCACCATGCCGTCCCATTCCATTTGCCCTTGTTCGGGCCCATCCAGGTTTTGGACGAAGGTGGGGTTGGCCTCTTCCCAATTTATTTCAGCACGTCCGATCGCTTCGAAACTGCCTGACTCCAGAAGGATGCGGTCGACCTTGCCGCTCCACGCCGCCCCTTCCGTGCGCAGCTCCAAGGCCGGAGCATCGGCTCGCCAATTGCCATTTTCGTACTTCAGCCATACCCGAGCACTTCCTTGGAGAGGGAGATCTTCTCCATCAACAGGCACCTTCCAATTCGATGTGGGTATGTTCCAATTGGACCGGAATGTGGTCCCGTCCCAGTCGATTCTCCCAGACGCACGGGCGTTGGTCCTTATTTCCGACAACGAGGCCGGCAGGGTGACGACGTCCTGCAATGTTTCAAAGGTGACTCCACTCAGCTCGCCGTGGAGGCTCCATCCTTCGTTGATACGTATGTCGAGAGAGGATTGCAGCCCCTTCCACTCCAAAGAATTCAATGAGATAAATGCTGTATCCACGGCGGAATTCCATTTGCCGTTGCCGTTCCACGTGACGCGCTCGTCGGTCGAAAAATCGTCCGTGGATACGGCAGAAAATGCTCCGTCACCATCCAGGTCAATTCCGGATTCAGTCCAGCCCAATTGCAGGTCGGCTTGCTCGATTTGGACTTGACTGTCGTCGACTGTCAGCTGCAAACCGCGAATTGCCAAGCGTTCTATGGCAAAGCTTTCGGATTGCTCATCCGCCTCCACGCTTTGCCAAACGTTCGTATTCCATCCGTTTCTATCGGACGTTAAGGCAAGTTGACCGTTGCGAATGTCCAGCGCATTGAGGCGGTAGTTGCCTGTGATGAGGTCGAAGGCGTTGCATGCTACCGCCAATTCTTCCGCTTTCACCAGGGTGTCATTGGGCGAGTGAGATCCATGCAGCCAGGCATCGTGTAGCACCAACGAAACGTGTGGAAAGCGGGACCAGAGATCCAACTCGATGTGGTCGATGTGGGCGTCGGTGAGCAAATGCGCTTCCAGTCGCTCAATCAAGGCCGATGCCAGGCGGTCTTCGTTGAGCACCAACCAGCCGGCTCCTCCACCGGCCAACGCGGTGAGCACTAGGACAACTCCAATTATAAGCGATCGGGTTTTGAGCATGGCTTCAATCCATCGAAACTACATTGTTCAACGACCGCACGTGCACAAGGATTGTACGGAATTTGCACAGTTTGAAGTGGAACACGCATCTTTGTTCCATGAAGAAGCGAACGTTCATCAAATTGGCCGGAACGGTGGGAGCCGGCATGTTGGTTGCCCCGTTTGTGGGGTGCGGAACCGGAAAAGAAGGAGGTGCTGGTAACGCCTTATCCGGATTGCAACCGGTGGGGTTCGAACAAGCACCGCTGGGATACGATTTTGGGGCCTTGGCGCCCAAGATTGATGCAGAGACCATGGCCATCCACTACGGCAAGCACCATGCCGGATACGTTCGCAAACTCAACAAGGCCATCCGCGACGCCAACGGAGCCTATGACGGCATGAGCCTCGAAGCATTGCTCGCAGGATTGACGGAAGATAAAATCGCCTTGCGCAATAACGGGGGAGGCCATTATAACCACACGTTGTATTGGCGAGCCCTCACTCCGGGTGGCGCATCTTCACCTCAAGGAGCGTTTAAAGCAGAATTGGAAGCGACTTTTGGTTCAGTTGACGCCTTTGCTGACGCGTTTGCAGCAGCCGGATCCGCGCGTTTTGGCAGCGGTTGGGCTTGGTTGATTCGCAACAGCGAGGGCCAATTGGAGGTGACCAGCACACCCAATCAAGACAACCCACTCATGGCCAACATCGTTGAGCGCCCCGGCACTCCCATTCTGGGAATGGACGTGTGGGAACATGCTTACTACCTGAACTACCAGAACCGCCGAAAGGACTACATCCAAGGGTTCTTGGATTTGGTGAATTGGGATGTGGTCGCAGGCAATGCGGGCGCCTAAGGCGCAACGCGACGCAACGTGTAGGAACGCGTCAGCCCCCCTTGTGTGATGAGCTTGCGAAAGGCTGCGTTGTTTTCGGGAGAAAGCACGTAAGCGGTTTTGCCGCTGAGTTTGGCGGATTCTTCAAGGACGCTGCCATCTGCTAAAACTTGGCGCCACACAGCCACGGCTTCGGCGTTCTCCTCATCAAAGTTCCAAACCTTGATTTCATCCTTCCATCGCCGTCCGAGCAGAACGGACCAGTGTTCACCGTCGTCTTGAATTTGGTTCAATACGAGGAAGCCGTGGAAACGGCGCAGCACGGCTTGTTCGCCCAAGATGATCTTTTCTTCAAAGTCAGAGTCGACGAAGTATTGGGCGGCAATTTCGACCGTGAGGTCTTCACCATCGGTCCAGGTGCCTTGCCACTTGTTGGGAAAGTGATTGAGGTCGCGTCGGTCCAGTGGAAGGGGGTCTGTGAATGTCACATTGGAGCAACCTGACCAAAGAATGGTGCCGAGCAATGCGGTGAGGACGAGCCGTGGATTTATCATGAGAAACTTCGGGTTCAGATAAGTACGGCCGCGGCAATTCCCACAACCAAGCAGTAAACGGCAAAGGTGTTCAGGTTCGTACGCTGAACGAGCCGAATCATCCATTGGCATGCAGCCCATCCACTGATGAAGGCGGCAACGGTTCCTGCCGCGTATGCTGCGACATTGAAGTTGGCTTGCCCCATTCCAGATTCGAACAAGTCTTTCATCTCCAAGGCGGTCGCACCGAAAATGACAGGCAATGCCATGAGGAAACTGAACCGTGCGGCTTCCTTACGCGAAATACCCAACGCCACTGCCGCGCCGATGGTGGAACCGGATCGGCTGATGCCCGGAACGATGGCCAATGCTTGTGCGAATCCGATGCCCAGCACGCGACCAAAGCTGAGGGACTTATCGGTTCGGCTGGCGATGCGTTCGGACAAAAACAAGATCAGGGCAGTTGCACACAAGGACCAACCGACTCGGTTGGGGTGTTCTAAAAACGCCGATTCGAGGAAGTCACGAAGCGTGAAGGCTACCGCTACCGCCGGGAGGGTTGAAAGGGCCAACCAACCGATGTAGGCATGCGAAGTTTTGCGGTGATTTTTATCCGATGTGAAGACCCCTGCGACCAAAGAGGCGATGTCCTTTCTGAATACAACCAGGGTGCTGCAAGCGGTGGCGCCGTGTACCAAGATGCTGAAGGTGAGGTCCACATCCTTCAACCCAAACAGGGCTTTGCCCAACTCCAGGTGTCCCGAACTGCTGACGGGCAAGAACTCAGTGAGTCCCTGGACAATGCCCAATACGATAGCCTCCCAAAGGGACATCAGCGCTTCAGTATGGCGTAGAAAATGGTGCCGTACCCAAGCAGCACTACGATGGGGGCAATGGTGATGCGACGCGTGCTGAAGATTTCTTCGCTGAATGCAGTGGGGTCTTCAGCTGCACCGCCAGACATGAGCAGGTAGCCGACAATCAAGACGACGATGCCGATGATCATCCATTGGTAGTTGGTTCGCTTCAAGGCGAAGCCATCAGGAGAAGGTTGCGTTCCGCTCATGCGTCAAAGTTAATGCAAGGTGTCCAGTCGTTTCTTGAGGAATCGATTGACTGCAAATGCGGTCGAAGTCAAGCCAAACAAAGCGCCAATGCCTAGCAACGCCGCCAACAATCCTCCAAGGATGAGCGGTGTAAACGGTACCAGAATAGCCGCGTTTTGAAGCTGCATCAAGGCGAGAATTCCGTTCACTGCTGCGAAGGCAATCCCCCCAGAGATTAACCCGTAATAGAGGCCTTGTTTCAGGAAGGGAGCGCGAATTGCTTGTGGATGGGCTCCTACAAGTTGCATGGTTTTGATGAGCATGCGCCGGGCAAAGACAGTAAGCCGGATGGTGTTGTTCATGAGGGCAACAGCCGCGAGTAAAAACACAAGGGCCAAACCCACCAATGGCCACACGAGGCGTTGGATGGTCGATTCGATTTGTCCGAGCAATTCGGATTGCCAAACGACTTCACTTACGCCGGGGATGGCTTCCATGCGCGTAACAGCAGTGCTCAGGGCTTCTGTGGTGCTGGCCTCTGGCGTCATGCGAAGGTCCATGACGTCTGCTAGGGGAACGTATCCCAGGAAGTCAACGAAAGACTCTCCCAATGCCGCTTCCAATTCAGTGCTTGCGGTGCTTGCATCGAGGAATTGTGTGGATTCCACACCGGGGTCGGTTCGGAGCATTTCTCGGGCTTGATCAAGAACATCGGCGTCGACTTCGCGTTGGAAGAAGACCTGAACCCGGGCTTCTTGGCGCAGTTCCTGTTCCCAATGGTATCCAAGGTATCCGATAACAAGCAACAGCCCGATCAGCAGCAGGGTGAGGCTCATCCCTACGGTGGTGGTGACCGCTGTTGTGATTTGGGCGCCGGAAGGTTTGTTAGAGGCTGTAGCCATGTGCAATCGTGAGACCCAAAGATGCGATGAATCCCGGGAAGGTTTGCAAAGGATTGTTATTCGTTGCTCACCGCCTCACGTTCGTAGTTTAGAACGTTTTTAAATAGCGTATATTTGCAGCAAAATCAAAGGAATACGGATGATTACGGTCAACGAAAGCGCCCGAGATGAAGTGCTCAAATTGCTCCAAGCTGAGGGCCAACCAAAGGGAAGTTTTGTGCGTGTTGGGGTCAAGGGAGGTGGTTGCTCGGGGTTGATGTACGAAATGACCTTCGACCACGAAATGCAAGACGGCGATCAAACCTTCGAAGACAAGGGGGTCAAGATTGTCGTAGACCGCAAGAGCTATCTGTATTTGGTAGGGACCGAACTGCAGTTCAGTGGAGGCTTAAACGGGAAGGGATTTCAATTCCACAATCCCAACGCCAATAGAACATGTGGCTGCGGTGAGAGTTTCTCTCTGTAAACCAACGGAAGCGTCAGAACGAGATTGCTATGGCATACGACGGGAAGGACAAAGTACTTGAGGAAGTCACGGGAAAATCCTACGAGTTTGGTTTCACCACTGAAATCGAGTCGGACAAGGCGCCCGCAGGACTTTCAGAAGACATCATTCGGTTGATTTCGGCGAAGAAAGAAGAGCCGGAATGGATGCTGCAGTGGCGCCTCGATGCATTCGCTGTATGGCAGACCATGGAGGAGCCAGATTGGCCCCATTTGAATTACGAAAAGCCGGATTATCAAGCCATCAGCTACTACGCTGCTCCCAAGCAAAAGAAGCAGCTGAATAGCATGGACGAGGTGGATCCGGAATTGCGCCGAACCATGGACAAATTGGGCATCAGCTTGGAAGAGCAGAAGCGCCTGTCCGGTGTGGCGGTGGACTTCGTCATGGATTCAGTATCCGTGGCCACCAGTTTCAAGGATAAGCTAGCAGAACTGGGCATCATTTTCTGTTCCATGAGCGAAGCCGTGAAGGAGCATCCGGAATTGGTTCGAAAGCACTTAGGAACGGTCATCCCGACCCGGGATAACTTTTTCTCTGCGTTGAACTCTGCGGTCTTCACAGACGGATCGTTTTGCTACATCCCCAAAGGCGTGCGTTGCCCCATGGAGCTGAGTACGTATTTCCGCATCAACGAGTCAGGTACAGGCCAGTTCGAACGCACCCTCGTGGTCGCAGACGAGGGCAGTTACGTGAGCTACCTCGAAGGCTGCACGGCACCCCAACGCGACGAGAACCAATTGCACGCAGCGGTCGTGGAGTTGGTGGCGTTGGACGAAGCGGAAATCAAGTACTCAACCGTCCAGAACTGGTACCCGGGCGACGAGAACGGCAAGGGGGGTGTCTTCAACTTCGTGACCAAGCGCGGCATTTGCCACCGCCGCTCCAAGATCAGTTGGACCC
The DNA here is from genome assembly GCA_938074325.1 of uncultured Flavobacteriales bacterium. Lineage (GTDB taxonomy): Bacteria > Bacteroidota > Bacteroidia > Flavobacteriales_D > Sanyastnellaceae > UA16. The sequence goes on from CALJFZ010000007.1 coordinate 49,896, forward strand.
AGGTGGAGACCGGAAGTGCGGTGACATGGAAGTACCCGAGTTGCATTTTGAAGGGCGACCACAGCGTTGGCGAGTTTTACAGCGTCGCGGTCACGAACAACGCACAACAAGCCGACACCGGAACCAAGATGATCCACCTGGGTAAGAACACCCACTCGACCATCATTTCGAAGGGCATCAGCGCGGGCAACAGCCACAACAGCTACCGCGGCCTGGTGCAGATCATGCCGTCCGCAGCCAATGCCCGGAACTTCTCGCAATGCGATTCCCTGTTGATGACGGATACGAGCGGTGCGCACACATTCCCATACGTCGAGGTGAAGAACCCAACCGCGCAAGTGGAGCACGAGGCGACGACGTCCAAGATTGGGGAAGACCAGATTTTCTATTGCTTGCAGCGGGGCATTGATGCCGAGCAGGCAATTAGCTTGATTGTGAACGGGTATGCGAAAGAGGTGCTGAACCAGCTGCCCATGGAGTTTGCCGTAGAGGCGCAAAAATTGTTGTCCATTTCACTGGAAGGAAGCGTAGGATAATGTTGAAGATCAATGAACTCAAGGCTTCGGTCGAAGAAGCCTCCATTTTGAAAGGCCTCAACCTCACCATCAACCCCGGCGAGGTGCACGCCATTATGGGCCCCAATGGCTCAGGCAAGTCGACCTTGGCGTCGGTATTGGCCGGCCGGGAGGAATACGAGATTGAAGGCGGCTCCGTCGCGTTTGACGGAGAGGACTTGTTGGAATTGGATGCTACCGAGCGCGCTCGTGCCGGGCTCTTTTTGGCCTTCCAATACCCCGTAGAGATCCCCGGCGTTTCCAACATCAACTTCATGCGCGCTGCAGTCAACGGCAAGCGAGAGCACGAAGGCCTCGAGCCCATCAAGGGCAAGGATTTTCTCGACATGGTCAAGGAAAAGGCCAAGCTGGTTGAATTGGATGGTCGCTTGCGCAACCGATCGGTGAACGAAGGATTCTCTGGCGGGGAAAAGAAGCGCAATGAAATCTTCCAAATGGCCATGCTGGAGCCCAAACTGGCCATCTTGGACGAAACTGATTCGGGCTTGGACATCGACGCCTTGCGCATTGTATCGGAAGGCGTGAACGCCATGCGATCACCCGAGCGTAGCTTCTTGGTCATCACCCACTACCAGCGCTTGTTGGACTACATCGTACCGGACTTCGTCCACGTGTTGATGGACGGGCGCATCGTGCGTTCCGGTGGAAAGGAATTGGCCTTGGAATTGGAAGAGAAGGGCTACGACTGGATCAAAGAGGAAATCGGGGCATGACGGATTCGGCCAAACCCCAACTCATGGACCGCCCGAAAACCGAGGCGAAACACGCTGCATCCGAAACATCGGGCGCGGCGTTTTTGGCCGCTTTGGACGGAACGAGGAGTGCGGCCACGTCTGCCCATGACGAGGCTTTGGACCGGTTGCCGGTGCCTCACCGCCGCGTGGAGCGTTGGAAGTACACGCCCGTTGCGGCTTGGTGGAAGGACGTGTTGTCCACCGAAGTGCACACCGTACAGGCTGCAGGTTGCGCAGCCAACCCCGTGCCGGGGCTGGATGCCTATCGCCTGGTGTTTGTCAACGGCATCTTTGATGCTTTGGCCAGCGATTTGCCCGTGCATTCCGGTGTGGTGTGCATGCCCCTTTCCCAAAAGGGCGACGCGGCAGTGCAGCCCGTCGATGCATTCTCGCCAGAAACGACCGATTGGTTTGCCGGAGTGAATGGCAAATACGGCCAAGAGGGATTGTACTTGCGCGTTGCCAAAGGCGTGACGTTGGACCGGCCCATTTTGGTGCACCACCACACCACTGGATCGGGGGTATTTAATGCACTCCGCCACGACATCGCACTCGAGGCACATGCACAGGTCACGCTCGTTCATTGGTCCACGGCAGCATCATCTGCTGATGGATCGGTCAACATATTGACCCGGGCAGCAGTCGCAGATGGCGCTCGGTTGCACATCGATAAGGTGCAAGACGAAGAGGGCCAAGTGCGTCACATTGCATTCGAAGACATTCGTCAGTCGAGCGATTCACACGCCGAAGTGCACACCGTCACGGTGCGCGGTCAATGGGTTCGAAACGATTTGGCCTTCCGCATCAATGGATCGGGTGCTCACGCAGAATTGAACGGCGCCTTTTTGCCCGGTGAAGGAGAATTCGTGGACAACCACACCACCGTCGATCACCGAGTAGCCCACTGCACCAGCTCTGAGAATTACAAAGGCATCCTGTACGGCAAAAGCACAGGGGTATTTAACGGAAAGGTATTTGTCCGGCCTGACGCACAACAGACCAATGCCTACCAGCAGAACGCCAACATCCTTGCCAGCGACAAGGCCAGCATCAATGCCAAGCCAGAGCTCGAGATTTACGCCGATGACGTAAAGTGCAGCCACGGGTGCACCGTGGGGCAGTTTGATTCGGACGCGTTGTTCTACGCACGCTCACGCGGCGTCGGGCTGGAAGCAGCGAAAGCGATGCTCGTGCACGCCTTCATCGGCGACGTGCTGAAAGGAATCAAGGTGGCAGAAGTGCGATTGGAGGTGGAGCACCGATTGGCAGAAAAGCACGGCTGGGAAGTTTGGAGCGATTACCCCAACGACGACGCATGAGCACGGCGTTGGATGCAGCATCGGTTCGGCTTCAATTCCCCATTCTCAACCGGGACGTGAACGGTAAGCCATTGGTCTACCTCGACCATGCCGCATCTTCTCAGAAACCCATTGCCGTCATCGAGGCGCAACGGGAGTACTTGATGCACTACCACGCCAATGTACACCGCGGTGTGCACGCCCTGTCGCAGCAAGCCACCGATGCGTTTGAAAACGCGCGCGGAACGGTCCAGCGCCACATCGGTGCGGCGGAACCGTGCGAGGTCATTTGGACGGCAGGCGCGACGGATGCGATCAACTTGGTTGTGCAATCGTGGGGCCGTCAAAACATCGAAGCGGGCGATGTCATCCTCATCACGCGGATGGAGCACCACGCTAACATCGTTCCGTGGCAGATGTTGGCCAAAGAGAAGGGCGCACGCGTAGAGGCCGTGGACGTTTTGGAGGACGGCTCATTGGACCTCGACCATTTCGAAGAACAACTGAAGTTGCACCCGAAGGTGTTCGCCTTCACTCACGTGTCCAATACCTTGGGAACGGTGAACGATGCACAAGCACTGACCCAACGCGCGCAAGCAGCGGGAGCAACCGTGCTCATTGACGGGTGCCAATCCGTGCCCCACATGCGCATCGATGTTCAGGCGTTGGGGTGCGATTTTTATGTGTTTTCCGGCCATAAGGTTTACGGACCCACGGGCCTCGGTGTGCTTTACGGCAAACGCAAAGTACTGGAGGCCATGCCTCCGTGGCGCGGCGGCGGAGAAATGATCGATGTGGTAAGCATCGATAACGGAACCACCTACGCAGGGCTTCCCCACAAATTCGAGGCGGGGACACCCCACATCAGCGGCGCCATTGCGTTAGGCGTGGCGTTGACTTGGATCGATGGCGTGGGCGTTGAGTCCATCATGGACCACGAAACCATGTTGGCGGCGCACGCCCGCAAGGGCCTCAGTTCCATCGAAGGCATGCGGTTCATCGGCACGGCACCGGGCGCTGCGGGCGTTGTGAGTTTTGTGGTGGATGCAACGCACCCGTACGACATTGGCACCCTCCTGGATTCCCAGGGGGTAGCGGTGCGCACGGGCCATCACTGCACCCAACCCCTGATGGAGCGCTATGGTGTTCCAGGAACCGTTCGTGCGTCCTTCGGAGCGTACAACACCTTACAGGAAGTGGATACCTTTGTGGCGGGAACCGTGCGGGCGGTGCGCATGTTGCGCGACTGAACCGGCGGCCCAGGACGAAGATGAACGACACCCTGCAGCAACGCCAGAATGAAATCGTCGAGGAATTCGAGTTTTTCGAAGACTGGATGGAGAAGTACGAGCACGTCATCGAGCTCGGCAAGGAATTGGACGGTCTGGCAGAGGAGCACAAGCTGGACGAAAACCTGATTCGGGGGTGCCAATCGCGGGTGTGGCTCGCGGCTTCAAAGGACGCAGAAGGCAACGTGCAATTTCAAGCAGATAGCGATGCCATTATCACGAAGGGCTTAGCGGCCTTGATGGTACGTGTGTTGGGTGGTCTGCCGCCTGCTGAGATTGCGCAAGCCGACCTCTGGTTCATTTCGAAAATTGGCCTTGACTCCCATTTGAGTCCTACTCGGGCCAACGGTCTCCAATCCATGGTGACGCAAATGAAGCACTATGGCATTGCCTTTCAGGCGGCCGGCTGATAAATCCAAGGGAGAGAAAAAACGTGGCGCCCTTCCCTTTCAAATTTGCGAGATCTTGCAGGTTCACAAAGAGGGGGTCAGGCGCCACGGGTTAACCTAACCGGTATAAAGACGCGCATGAAGGGGTGGGGGTTGCACGGGCGACTCAGCGGCGCGCAAAGTCCCGGTCTTGGATGCGCGCGCGCCACTCGGTGACTGCAGCTTGAAACGCATCCATTTGGTTCGATTCGATGGGCTCTGATGGTGGGAAGTCTTCCTTCAAGTGGTCGACTTGCTTGCCGTTTTTCCAGAACCGAAAACACACATGCGGTCCGGTGGCCAACCCCGTGGAACCGACGTAGCCAATGACCTGTCCTTGGCGGACGTGTTCGCCCGCGGTGACCGCTCGCTTGGACATGTGGAGGTACTGGGTTTCGTAGGTGGAGTTGTGCCGGATCTTGACGTATTTGCCGTTGCCCTTGGTGTAGCTCGATTTGGTGACCACGCCGTCGCCCACTGCGAGGATGGGCGTACCGGTGGGAGCGGCGTAATCGGTCCCGTAATGCGCTTTGGTGCGGTTGAGGATGGGGTGGAAACGCTTGAGGTTGTACCGGCTGCTGATGCGGCTGAATTCCACAGGGGCTTTGAGGAAGGCTTTGCGCAGGCTGTTGCCTTCTTCGTCGAAGTAGTCGTCGCCGTTGCCTTGGTTGAAGCGGTATGCGGGCAATTCGCTCCCGCGGTGCTCGAAGTGGCACACGATGACCCGAGGCATGCC
>CALJFZ010000008.1 GCA_938074325.1 uncultured Flavobacteriales bacterium
GCCGAGAAGGCGGAGTACCAAGACCGCTACGAACACCCGCTGTGGGACCGCCTGCAGAAATTGGCCGCGGAGCACCCGCAAGGGCATGGCGGGATGGATTTCGTGATGATGTACCGACTGATCCGGTGCTTAAATCTCGGACAACCTTTGGACATGAACGTTTACGACGGGGCACTTTGGTCCATTGTCGGCGCACTTTCAGAAGCCTCGGTGGCTTCCGGATCGAAACGAATGGACATTCCAGATTTGACCGCAGGACGCTGGGAACAATCGGTTCCGCATCCCGTCAACCGCGAATTGTCTTAAGCGATTAGCCGAGGAGTTCGGCCATCTTCTCCCCGATGTCTGCGGGGCTGTCGACCACGTGCACGCCGCATTCACGCAATACGCGCTTCTTGGCTTCTGCACTTTCTTCTTCGCCGCTCACGATGGCACCGGCGTGGCCCATGGTACGGCCTTTGGGTGCTGTGACGCCTGCGATGAATCCAACCACGGGCTTGGTGCCGTGCTCCTGAATCCAGCGAGCAGCCTTGATTTCGAGGTCGCCGCCGATCTCACCGATCATGATGATGCCGTCGGTTTCGTCGTCGGCCATCAAGAGCTGAACCGCTTCGAGGGTGGTGGTGCCGATGATGGGGTCGCCGCCAATGCCAATGGCCGTGGATTGGCCCATGCCGGCTTTGGTGACTTGGTCTACCGCCTCATAGGTCAACGTTCCGGACTTCGAGACGATGCCGATGCGGCCAGGGTTGAAGATGAAGCCAGGCATGATACCGACTTTCGCCTCGCCTGCTGTGATGATACCTGGGCAGTTGGGACCGATCAGGGTGCAGTCGCGCTGGTCAACGTACGCCTTCACCTTGGTCATATCAGCAACTGGGATGCCTTCTGTGATGGCTACGATCACCTTGATGCCGGCGTCTGCCGCTTCCATAATGGCGTCGCCTGCGAAGGCCGGTGGAACAAAAATGATGCTGGTGTCTGCTTCAGTTACTTCTACTGCTTCACTCACGGTGTTGAAGACCGGCTTGCCCAAGTGTTCTTGGCCGCCCTTCCCTGGCGTGACACCTCCGACAACCTGAGTGCCGTAATCGATCATTTGACCGGCGTGGAAAGTTCCCTCTCCACCGGTGAATCCTTGGACAATGATTTTTGAATGCTTGTTGACGAGTACGCTCATGGTTGTGAATTCTTGTTCGCGCCGCGAATTTAGTCGAATTTCGCGCCATGAACCGAGGAATTGTTGGGGCAATTGATGGAAAAACCATTTGTGCGATTTCGACGCCTGCTGGGATGGGCGGAATTGCGGTCGTTCGTGTCTCTGGTCCGGATGCAATTCGCATCGCCAACGGCCTGTTTTCTCGGGACTTGGTAAGCCTTGAAAGCCACAGGGCAGCGTTCGGAAAGATTCGCCGCGAGGACGGAGTGTTGGACGAGGCCTTGGCCACGGTGTTTCGAGCTCCCGGCACATTCACCGGGGAAGACACGGTGGAATTCGCTGTACACGGCTCGACCTTCATCCAAACCGAACTCGTCCGTTGGCTCATCGACGCTGGGTGCCGGCACGCCGGGCCGGGCGAATTCACGGCACGGGCCTTCCTCAACGGCAAGCTCGACCTCACGCAGGCCGAAGCTGTGGGCGACCTCATCGCCGCCGATCACGCCGGGGCCCACCGCCTCGCGATGAACCAACTCCGTGGGGATTTTGCACGCGCCATCGGCGAATTGCGCGAAGGACTAATCGGTTTCGCGGGGCTGTTGGAATTGGAATTAGACTTCGCAGAAGAGGACGTGGAATTCGCGGACCGCAGCCAATTCGACGCGCTGTTGGGCGAACTCCTATCTAAAATCACAGAACTAGCGGATTCCTTTAGGACAGGTAATGCCATCCGCGAAGGCATACCCGTCGCCATCATCGGCGCCCCGAACCGCGGAAAGTCCACCCTCTTGAATACGCTCCTCGGTGACGAACGTGCCATCGTCAGCGCCACTGCCGGCACCACTCGCGACACCATCGAAGACACCTGCATCATTGGCGGCAAGAAGTTCCGGTTCATCGACACTGCAGGCATTCGGGAAACCTCGGACGAAATCGAAAGCGAAGGCATCCGCCGGGCGCTGGAAAAGGCGCAAGAAGCCTCCATCGTGCTGTACTTGTTCGATGCCTCCGTGGATGGTGCTGAGGCCGTGGACCAAGCGCTCACCGCTGCCGAAATTGGGCCCGAGGCACAAACGGCCATCGTGTGGAACAAGACCGATCTCGCTGCGGCACCCGGCAAGCGACGCGACCTGGAATTTCACATTTCAGCCGCGCAAGGACTGGGCGTTGAAGAAGTGAAGCGCTGGCTCGCCGAATGGGGCAGCGAAAGCCATGCATCGGATGCGCTGATGGTGACCAACTTCCGCCATTACGAGGCCTTAGTTGAAGCACGAACAGCGCTCGAAGCGACGCGCCAAGGGTTGCTCGATGGCATCCCTGGTGATCTCGTCGCTAGCGATGTGCGCCAGGCGCTGCACCACCTCGGCAGCATTACAGGGGAGATCGACCCGGAGGACATCCTGGATCACATCTTCAGTAATTTTTGTATCGGAAAGTAAGCCTTAGGCCTTGCTCACCTTGATGGCGGCAAGCCCGCGGGGGCCTTGCTCGACTTCGAAAGTGACGCGGTTGTTTTCATTCAGCTCGTCGCCGTTGACGTTGTTGATGTGAACGAAGATGCTTTCGCCCGAGCCGAGGTCGCGGATGAATCCGAATCCTTTGTCGTGGTTGAAGAAGGAAACGATGCCTTCACGGATTTCATCGCCTTCGATTTTTTCCTTCTTGGGGATGCCCAACTCAATATCCTCGGCGTTGATCTCCTCCTTCTCGGTCGGATCGGGCGGTGTATCAGTGACGTTACCGAACTGGTCAACGTAGGCAATCATGCTATCGTCGTCGAGGCTGTTTTTGTTTTCAGCCCGCGCCAACTTTTTGGCTTCTTTCTCTTTGCGCTTCTTTTCGCGCTTCAATTCTCGTTCTCGCTTACCGAATGATTGCTGTGACCTTCCCAGGATTTCTAAGTTTTAGCGTTAAAATCAACCGCAAGATACTGCATCACTGGGGAACGCACGAGGAACCAATTCCTGACCTTTCACAATGTCATTGTGCAGAGAACATGCGGTCCAGCCGTCAAACGGCGTGGCTTCCGCCCTACCTTCGCGCCACATTTGCAGGCATTTAGGAGTTAATTCCTCACCATTTACCTGCCTCGCTAGCCCCTACTGTTTGGAACAATTTCAACGCCTCGGACTTTCTCAGAACGTCCTCAACGCCATCGAGCAACTCGGATTCGAGACCCCCACCGACATTCAAGCCCAAGCCATTCCTCACCTCCTTGAAGGGGAACGGGACTTCATTGGCTTAGCACAGACGGGTACGGGGAAAACCGCGGCATTTGGCCTGCCCCTTCTCGAGCGACTTGACCCATCGCAGCCCCACGTTCAAGCCCTGGTTTTGGCGCCCACCCGTGAATTGGGCCAGCAGATCGCCCAGCAAATTGAGCTGTTTGCCAAATACAGCAAAGACATCCGCACCACTGCGGTATACGGAGGAGCCAATATCGCAACGCAAATCAGCCAGCTTCGCAAGCCGTGCCAAGTCGTGATTGCCACACCCGGGCGACTCATCGACCTATCGAAAAGAGGAGCGATTGCATTGGATCAAATCGAATGCGTGGTCCTCGACGAAGCGGACGAGATGCTCAACATGGGGTTCAAGGAAGAATTGGACACCATCTTGGCGCTGACGCCTGACACGAAGCGCACCTGGCTGTTTTCAGCTACGATGCCCAAAGAGATTCGGCGCTTGGTGAAGCAGTACATGACGGATCCCTACGAGGTGCGCATTGATCCGAAGACGGCTGTCAACGAGCAAATCGAACACCGGTATGCACTGGTGAAGAATGCCGATAAGGCCGAGGCCCTGACCCGTTTCATGGATTTGAACGAGGACCTCTTCGGCGTGGTGTTTTGCCGCACGAAGCGTGATACGCAAGAGTTAGCCGAAGGGCTGATGAAGAAAGGCTACCGCGCGGATGCCCTCCACGGCGATTTGTCCCAACCACAGCGCGACCGCGTGATGAAGCGCTTCAAGTTGAAGCATTTGCAGGTCCTCATCGCAACGGATGTGGCGGCACGCGGCATCGATGTACAGGACGTGACCCACGTCTTCCATTTCAACCTACCCAACGACAACGCATACTATACCCACCGCTCCGGTCGTACTGCCCGTGCGGGCAAGAAAGGCGTCTCCATCGCCTTCATCAGCCGACGCGAGAAGGCGGTCATCAGTCGAATGGAAAATGCCTTGGGCATCGAATTCACGCCCATTTCCATTCCAGACGCCAAAGCCATCTCAGCAGCGCGCTTGGACAGTTGGGCGCAAGTAGTGATGGATCGAGAGGAAAATCAAGGGCTCCCGATGGACCTGTGGTTTACCATGCAAGAGCGGTTCGAAGGAATGTCCAAAGACGGCTTGCTCAATCGCCTGGTTAGCCTTGAGTTGTCCAAACTGCACGTGACACGTGGCAAGGATTTGAATTGGACGGAGGACGGGGGTGCACGAGGCAATGGTCGCACCGGCGGAAAATCAAGCGGACGCTCTTACGCACGCCCCTCGGGCCGTCCATTCGAAAAACGACAACGTCCTTCCCGAGCCGAAAACGATAACCGAAAAAAGCCGGGCAAGAAGAAATTTAGCCAACGCACGCCGTTTACACCGGCAGATGATGGTGACCAGCGCTTCAGCCGAAGCAACAGGTCTGACCGTCGCTCATCTCCCCATGGGGGAAAGCGGGAAGAAGCTCCCTTTTCAAAATTCAAGAAGAAGAAAAAGGGGCGCAAGTGATACGCTTAGGGCTGGTCACTGGGTAAAGTAGACTTGTCCTCCTGCATGAAACAGTGAGGCCATCGTACGCAATGGTTTTCCAGACACACTGATGGATCCCATGCTGTTGGTGGACACTTCTCCTTTGCTGCCATCCGGCATATGCAGGATAAACCGCGTCCCATGGGGTAACACTTCTCCGTGTACATCCTTTCCTTGACTCATAAACAACACCTGCTGTTTCATGGGCATGGCGGAATGGATCTCGGTGGCATCTGCCTCTACCCCTGAATTGACGAGGTAACTCTCTACCAAAACTTGGCGGATGGATACCGTTCGCTGGTCAGGATCTGACAAGTCGTTGACCCCTGGATTGAGGATAACAATGTCTGCATGGTAAGGCAATTTCAATGCCTCATTTTCACGACCGGTCCAATCCACCTCTACGACGACCGGCGACACTTGTCCTTGGCCTTCCGAAGAGCCTTCCCATTGCGCACCAAAATTCCCCAGCAACGGCAGCAAATCAGGCATGGACAGCAAGCGATCTTCATTGAAGTCGGGCTGCCACGTCGCGCTCGGTTCCGACTGGGCGAACACCATCGATACCACGCACGTGGTGGTGATCAAAAACATCGAATTCAGAATACGTTTCATCTCAACAGGTATGCATTTGAGCGAAACTAGCAACTGCAATCAGCTCATCCCGTGGAGGTTAACAAAAAAATCCACAATGAGAAGTTGGTGACGCGGGAAGCGCGACGGATCAGTCCTGCACCTTGAGCACCCACGCCTTCCAGCCTGGGACTTCCAGTTTTTCAGCCCCGGACATCGCCTCACCGGTAAGTGCATCCACCAGCTGACGACGGCCGCGCAGCACCTCATCAAACCGCCCCAAGTCCAGTGCTTCTGGGGCATCCCCTTGGTTTAAGATGACCATGACGGTTTGATCAGCGGACTCCCTGAAATACACGTAACTATTGGCGACCGGCACGTAGTGCTTGAGCGAACCCGAGTGGACAGCGGTGGCAGTTCGCCGCCAATTCAGTAACGTCCGAAGCTCTGTTTGGAAAGCACGTGCCTCTTCGGTCAATCCGATGGCCGCGAAGCCATTGACGTCGTCCCCGTCCTCGGCCCAACCGCCTGGGAAGTCGCTGCGGATGTTGCCGTGACTGTCGTCGCCGGTGTTGGACATGAGAATTTCGGTGCCGTAGTAATATTGAGGGATGCCGCGCGTGGTGGCGAAGAAATAGGCGGCCAGCCGCGTCTTGCGTACGTCATCTCCGAGCTGCGTATGCACACGGCTCATGTCGTGGTTGTCGGGGAAAATGACGTGGTCGGCCGGATGCGCATAAAGGAAGTCGTTACCGAGCATCTCGTAGAGCCGGACCCAGTTGGAATGCCACGACTCTTCCTCCGTCAAGCATTGAATCAACGCATGGTGAAGCGGAAAGTCGAGCAGACCGGGGAGGCATGAAGTGTAACCGTCGGGGTTCGCCTTGTCACGCTGCCAATACGCCAGCACGGCTGGGTTCAAGCTCCATTCCTCTCCACAAACATTGAAATCCGGGTACGCATTCATGACCGCGCAACTCCAATCGCTCATGAACGCCGCGTCCGAGTACGGATACGTGTCCATCCGAATGCCGCTCAGTCCCAGGTATTCAATCCACCACAACGTATTCTGTATCAAGTAATCAGCCAACAAGGGTTGACGCTGATTCAAATCGGGCATGGCCTCCACAAACCACCCGTCGGCGAATCCGGCTACATCTGCTTCCGCAGCGTAGGGATCTCGCAGCGTCGTACGTCGGTGGGTCGTCTGGGTGTACTGCCCGCCGTTGTTGATCCAATCCGCCGTGGGCAACTCCTTCATCCACCAGTGCTCCGAGCCGCAGTGGTTCATGATCATGTCCATAATGACTTTCATGCCTTTCGCGCGTGCGGCGTCCACAAGGGCCTTGTATTCGGCGTTGGTGCCGAACCGCGGATCGACTTGGTAGTAATCCGTGGTGGCATATCCGTGGTAGGACCATTGGGGTTGATCGTTTTCGAGAATCGGATTGAGCCAGATAGCCGTGAACCCCATGCTGTTCAGGTAGTCGAGGTTCTGTCGGATGCCGGCGATGTCGCCCCCGTGGCGTCCGTGGTCGTCCGAACGATTCAGGCCCTCTTTCAAACCTTCAACCTCGTCATTTGATGGGTCGCCATTGGCGAAACGATCCGGAGTGATTAGGTAAATGGCATCTTCAGCCGAGTAGCCTTGAATCGATCGCCCCTCGCGCGGCTTCAACTCAAACGCCGTCCGCCCCACGGTTTTGCCTTTGCGGTTGGTGGCATCTCGCCATTGGATGGCAAGGGTACCGGGCTGGGCGTTCGGGCCGATGTACAGGTAGATAAAGGCGTAATTCGGACCGTCGCCGTGGGCCACGCGGGCAATGTTCACTCCCGGGTAATCCACCACCGGAGCCAATTGAGCCACCCGGTCTCCGTGCACCATGATCTGAACCGTATCCACTGGCATATCCACCCACCAAAATGGTGGGTCGATGTGGTCAATGAAGGATTGGGCCGTGAGGTGGAGCGGAGCAGCCGCAGCGAACAGGAGGAGCGTAATGAATTGGGGCAATCGATTCAGCATGCCCACAAAGAAAACACGGTTTGTGCGATTACAGCCAGCGGAGGAGCCGGTCAATCAACTTTGTTTTCCACGCTGAGTACGGCGGCATGAGTAAGGCTCCGGCACCGTCAAAACGCTGTTCGTACACACCGCGCAAGTGCGTGAACTCGGTGAAGCCATATTCGCCATGGCCGGAGCCGATGCCGCTGTTGCCCAAACCGCCAAAAGGCAGGTGGTTGCTCGAAACGTGGATGACGCAGTTGTTGATGGACGCCCCGCCGGATTGGATTTCCGAGAGCACCTTGCTGACGAAAGGCTTGCGCTTGCTGAAGACATACAAGGCCAACGGAGTGGGTCGGGCATTGACAAATTGTTCGACTTCTCCGAATGCGTCGTACGTCAAGATGGGCAGTACGGGACCAAAAATCTCCTCCTCTAGAACAGCAGCATTGGGGTCCACACCGGTCAAAATGGTCGGCGGCACCAAGCACGCATCCGCTTCCGCACCACCTCCCAACACCATTTTCGCACCGCGGGCAACGGCATCGTCCACGAGCTTCGAGATGCGCTCAGCGTGATGGGGCGCCACGATGCGCTGGAAATCTTTGTTCCCGTCGATCTCTCCCGGGTACATCTCCAGCATGGCCTCCTTGACCGCACCGACGAAATCGTCTTTTCGGTGCGTGGGCACGAACACGTAGTCGGGTGCCACGCAGATTTGGCCCGCATTGGACAACTTGGCCCAAGCAATCTTTTTCGCCGCGTCCTTCATGGACTTCATGTCATCCACGATTACAGGCGATTTCCCTCCCAATTCCAAGGTTACGCTGCACGGGTGTTGCGCGGCGGCTTTCATCACAATTTTGCCCACTGCCGGGGAACCGGTGAAATAAATGTGATTGAACGGCAAATTCAACAGGTGTGTAGACGTCTCGACACCTCCTTGCACCACCGCCACCTCGTCTTCGCTGAAGGCATTGGACACAATTTCAGCAACAACCTGCGCGGTAGCGCCCGTCAATTCAGAGGGCTTAATCACGGCCGTGCATCCCGCGGCGATGGCCGCCACGAGGGGACGAAACACCAGTTGCATGGGATAGTTCCAGGGCGATATGATCAGCGCAACGCCTTTGGCCTCGGGACGCACCCATGAGGCACTGCCCACCTGAGCCAGCCCGCCCGGCACGCGCTTAGGCCTCATCCACTTGCGCAACCCGCGCTTCACCGCTTTGATTTCGCTTTTGATGACGAAGATTTCCGTTAAATCGACCTCTTCTGCCGGCTTGCGAAAGTCCTTCCACATTGCTTGCTTCAGGTCGTCTCTGCGCTTCCAGATTTCTGCATAAAGTGCATCCAATCGCTGCACGCGCTCCTTAGCGGTCAGGGCACGCTGCTTGGGTGCGCGGGCTTGGAGTGCTGAAAACGTTTTTTCAATCACGTCCACCTCAGGGGCGATGGGCAAAACAGAATGCGTCATGAACAATGGATTTGTAGCAAACTAACAACGGCCCTCCTCAAATTCCTCTTCATTCTGCAGAAATTCGTTCCATGCAGCGATTTTGGGATGAACGCTATCTGGAAGAGGGTGTCTATGGTTTTGAGCCCAACCCGTTTTGGGTAAAAACGCTTGAATCGATTCAGCCTACACCCGATGCGGGTAGCCTCCTGTTGCCGTGTGAAGGGGAAGGACGGAATGCCGTCTGGGCCGCGAAACGAGGTTGGACCGTCGACGCGTTTGACGGCAGTTCAGTGGCAGTGGCTACGTGCAACCGATGGGCGGCGTCAGGTGGAGTCGAAGTCAACGCTCACCAGGCAGATGCATTTGAATTTGCCGGACGCCCCGACGGGTACGATATCGTAGGGTTGTTTTATGCCCACATGCCCCCGGCACGCCGTGCGGAATTTCACCGGCGTGCGATAGACTGGCTTCGTCCCGGCGGGACGCTCATCCTGGAAGGATTTGAGCCGCGCCAGTTGGGCTTGCCATCGGGCGGCCCCAAAGACATCAACATGCTCTTCTCCCCGGAAATGCTCGCTTCGGATTTCGCATCCTTGAACATCGCGACCAACACCACCGTGGAGACCAACCTCAATGAAGGGCCCTACCACCAAGGGCCGGCCCACATCATTCAATTCATCGCCCAAAAACCTGCCTGATGCGTTACCCCCTCGTACTTCTTTTGCCCGTGGGCATCGTGGCCTTGGCCTTGGGAAGGAGCGGGTCTGAACCCGTTTCGGAGACCAATATTGACCCTTCCAGCGCACCGGAAGTGTATACAAGGTGGTGCAGCAGCTGCCACGGACCCGAGGGGCGGGACTTCATCGACCGCGATTGGAAACTTGGAAGCACCGCGGACGATGTACGCCGGGTCATTGAATCAGGCCATCCCCTTTTGGGCATGCCTGCCTACGCATCCACATTGAGTACCGAGGAAATCAGCCTGGTATCTGACTACGTGCTCACACAGGCCGCCACCAAGCGCAGCTTTCAGCCGACGCCCCCGCAAGTCATCGAGGCGACGGATTTGAACATGCGGGTCAACGTCATGGTCGAAGGACTGGAAACGCCCTGGGGCATGGACTTTGTCGATGACACCACCATGTTGATCACCGAGCGTGAAGGACGGCTGTGGAAGTTGGTCTCAGGCGAGCTGAAGCCCGTCAAAGGCCTTCCAAACGACATCCATGTCAAAGGCCAAGGCGGGTTGTTGGACGTCATGCATTGGCAAGACAAGTTCAGCGGCGAGGAATGGGTTTACCTGACTTACAGCAAAGACAAACCAGGCGACGCCGCTCAATCAGCCACTGCATTGGTACGGGCGCCATGGCATGCAGCGACCGACCGGATCGACGCGTGGGAGGAATTGTTCGTAGCCCTGCCCTACGAAAAAACCCATCACCACTACGGAAGCCGCGTGGAAATCGGCGGCGACGGCAAGCTCTACCTCACCTGTGGCGAACGCGGGCGGCGCGATGTGCACCCGCAGACCTTGACCACAGCCCCCGGCAAGGTGCACCGCTTCAATCCTGACGGCAGCGTCCCCTCGGACAATCCCTTCGTAGGGCAAGCCGATGCAGTGCCGTCCATTTGGTCGTGGGGACACCGCAACCCCCAAGGCATGTTCTGCCATCCCGAAACCGGCGTCATTTGGACTCACGAGCACGGCCCCAAAGGCGGCGACGAAATCAACATCCCGCAACCGGGGAACAACTACGGTTGGCCGAAGATTACGTTTGGCCGCAACTACATCGGCACGATCATCACCAAGGACACAGCCATGGTCGGCATGGAACAGCCGCTTTATTATTGGCTCCCCTCCATCGGTGCCTGTGGCATGGACGTGGTATACGGGGACGCTTGGCCCGAGGCCTGGCAGAACAACCTTCTTGTCGGATCCTTGAGTTTCGAATACCTAGAACGACTGAGGCTAGATGGTGGCAAAGTCGTGTACCGAGAGCGCTTGCTCGACGGCGTGGGCCGTGTGCGTGACATCGCGCGCAATCAAAAAGGGGAAATTTTCGTTGCTGTAGAAGGGGCCGGCACCGTCCTGCAACTCGAACCTTTGGAAAGAAAGTGATGCTGAAGAAAGGTCATTTAATCGCACTCATTTTTCTGGGTTGGAACACCCTAGTCTTGGGGCAAACCGATACGCCCAAGCTCACCGCAGCAGAAGAAAAAGCCTTGAGAAATTCTGCAGCTCCAGCGACCGATACGCTGTTGCGGGTGAGCAAAGGCCAATTCAATATTCACTTCAGTCAGGTCCAACTCAGCAACTGGGCCGCAGGTGGACAGAGCAACATTTCCTTGCTCACCAAATTCGACCAAAACTGGAATTACGATCGCGGCCGGTTTGGCTGGGACAGCGAACTTCATTTGGCCTTCGGCCTCCTGCACCGACCGGAGGACCGCGTGATCATCAAAACCGACGACCGTGTTGAGTGGTCCACCAAGCTGGGCTACCGCGCTACCGAATCCGGCTTCATCACCTTCATGGCGCACTTCCGATCGCAATTTGCTCCCGGTTATGCCATGGAAAATGGGATACCGCTGCGCGACATTTTAAATTCGAACTTCCTCGCGCCAGGCTACGGTGTCCTCGCGGGCGGCATGGATTACAAAACACCTGACGGCAACCTCGCGCTCTTCATTGCCCCCATCACCACCAAGGCCACTTGGGTCCTGGACGACTCCCTTTCTGCGGCCGGCGCCTTCGGTGTGGAACCCGGCCAACGCAGTCGGTATGAAATGGGTGGATACCTCAAACTGAACTACAAGAAGGTGTTCTCGGAAGAAATCAGCTACGCCGTGCGGCTCGATCTGTTCTCGAATTTTCTGGACAACCCCCAAAACATCGACATCTACTCCGACCACGTATTGACCCTGAAAGTCAACCCCTGGTTGTCCACCACGATCAGTGCGACGATGATTTACGACGACGACATCCAGCTCACTAAAAATCCGGAGGTAATCGAAGGCGTTTTGGTGCCGAATATTGGACCCGGGCTGCAATTGAAGCAAGTCCTGTCCGTGGGCTTATCCATTCAAGTTTGAGCGCTTACTTTAGCGCCGCATTCACACGATACCATGAAAGCATATGTATTCCCGGGGCAAGGCGCCCAGTTTCCAGGTATGGGCAAAGACCTGTACGATCATTCGGATGCGCTGAAGGCGCGTTTTGAATTGGCCAATGAAATCCTTGGCTTTGACATTGCGGACACCATGTTCAACGGTAGTCCTGAAGACTTAAAGCAGACATCGGTCACCCAACCAGCCATCTTCATCCATTCGGTGGTGCTGGCTGAAGCGATGGGCGATGACTTTCAACCCGATGTCGTTGCCGGGCACAGCTTGGGTGAATTCTCCGCCTTGGTAGCGGCCGGCGCTCTGTCCTTCGAAGACGGGTTGAAATTGGTTTCAGAACGCGCACAAGCTATGCAGGCCGCGTGCGATGAAACACCAAGTACCATGGCCGCCGTGCTCGGACTCGAGGACGACGTGGTAGAACGCGTATGCGAAGAAACCGAAGGCGTTGTGGTTGCTGCCAACTACAACTGCCCAGGCCAGCTCGTTATTTCCGGAGAGGTTCCCGCCATCGAAGCGGCCTGTGCGGCTTTGACCGAGGCCGGTGCGCGCCGTGCCCTCGTACTCCCTGTGGGCGGTGCTTTCCACTCCCCATTGATGGAATCCGCGCGCGAACGCCTTGCCGCTGCAATTGCCGCCGCACCGTTCCAGGCACCCCGGTGCCCGGTGGTCCAAAACGTACACGCTTCACCTGAAACAGATCCAGAAGTCATTCGAGAGAACCTCATCGCTCAATTGACTGCTCCCGTCCGGTGGACGCAGAGCATGCACAAAATGATCGAGCTCGGTGCGACCCAAGCCATTGAAGTCGGTCCGGGCAAGGTGTTGCAGGGATTATTCAAAAAGGTCGACCGCGCCTTTGAAGTGTCCGGCGCAGCGCTTTGAACCGCTGACCTTTACGCATAAAAAAAGCGAGCCTCGAGCTCGCTTTTTTGTTTTCGTTTTATTGATTCAGCTTCACATCACCACTTCCGCCGCATAGGCGTGCAGGCTTTGCAGTTCATTCTCCGCGACCAACAAAGCTTCCTTCAAGCTCCCGTTTTCTTGACGCAATTCGTCGCAACGACGTTGTGCGCGTGCCAATTCATTTTTCAAGCGCATGAATTCCTTCAGCGTTTGCACCCGCTCTTGGCGAGCCGTTTCGAGTTGGACCATGAGATCTTCCATACTACAAATAACGCCGACGCTTATGCGGGTTACAACGTGGTCTCTGAGCACTTTTCCACCTTTTCCCGTTCATTTCAACAAAATGAAACAACAGCCTAGCGAGGAGCTTCGCCTTGTGGATCAGGCACGCGTTTCCGGAAAAGCAAGAGCACGATAAAGCCAACCAATCCAAATCCTCCCGCAATGGCGTACAATGCGGGAATTGCTGATACTTCACCCTGGAATTGGTATCCGGAAAACACAGCCCCTACCCCAATTCCCACTTCCAAGGACATCAACATGGTTCCCAATGCAAGAGCCACTTTGCCTGGGCGGGCCAAATCTGCCGTCCACGCCATGATGGTAGGCATGTTGATGCCAATGGACATCCCGTAAATGACTCCAAACAGGGCGGCGGTCGCTTTTGTATCCGCAATGGAAAGTCCGAACATGCCCACTGCCAAGAGCGCTCCCCCGATGAGCATCAGGGGCACGCGACCGTGGCGGTCTGAGGCTTTACCGGCGATGAGCCGCATGGAGATCGAAGCGATGACGATAATCGTGTTGAACGACCCTTTGTATACGTAGCCGAGGGAACCGACGAAATCAGGTGATATGGTCAAGAAAGTTCCAAAAGCGAATGCCACAGGCAGCAGCCCCAAAGCCGCCGGCCAAGACGCCAAATCCATCACATCGCCTTTCCAAATCGCCAAATCCGCTCGTTGGACGCGCCGTCCATTTGGCAGGGTTTCTGGGAGGCGCAAGGTCATCGCAAGCGCTACCAATCCAAAAAAGGTGGAGACGAGAAACATGGCGTTGTAACCGTATTCGACCGTCAACCAACTTCCGATGGCTGGACCGCCTGCCATACCAGCATTGCCCGCTACCCCTAAATAACCCAAAGCCTCTCCACGGCGCTTGAGCGGCGTGATGTCCGTGAGGAATGCTGTCGTACCGGTGGGGCGAAAACCAGTGCTCATGCCGTGAAGCAATCGAAGGGTCAGGAACGCCCAAACCGCAACGGGGATACCGCTCCAAACAGCTTCTCGGGAAATGGCCCCGACTCCGATGTAACAAAGTCCTGCGATCATGGTGACCCACGTGCCGAAAAGCATCACGGGACGACGTCCTGCACGGTCGGCGATGCGTCCCGATAAAAACCGAGAGAGGAAGGCACCGACCGTAAAGAGCCCCACAATCCAACCGATCAAATCAGGACGTCCCAGTTCAGTCAAGAAGCCCGGCAACTCGGGCATGACCATGCCAAAACTGGCCATGAACAGCACCGTGCTAGAGCAGAGAATCCAAAATTTAGGGGAGAACATTTCCGTGTTCTCGGAAGGGGCTTGTACGGTCACTTGGCCGCAAAGATACCCCCGCTTATCTTGTGAGCATGCAATATCCGGCGAAAGTCTTGTTGGCCTGGGGGGAGGCCATTTCTGGCAACCTCGAAATCCGGGAGTGGCTCATGACCAACGGGTATCCCGAACTGGGATTGACTTGCCATGCCTTGCAATTGGTGGACTCTGCTCGGTCCTGGCTCATGGCCAACGGACATCCCCACCTCATGGCATTGGTCAGTGGTTGCGAAGGCGACAAGCAAGCCCTGCAATGGCTTGAAAAGTTTGGCTATAACTACCTCAAAGACGTGGCCCTCGGAGCGGACAACGACGACGAAGCCGTGAAGCGACTGCTCAAAGCAAACCAACGCGAATGGGCAGGCATTGCCTTGAAAATCCGAGCGATCAAAAACCAGATCGAGTCGGACAACAACGACATGCACAAAATTTCACGCCGCTGATTGCGATGTTCAGGCGTTGGAGTAGACCAAATGACTCCACGTGGAATCATCCAGCACTTCATTGGAAAGGCGCAATACGTCGTCAGCGGTGATGGCTTCTATCGCCTCAAACACCGACTCCAGTCGCTCCACCCGGTCGTACAGCAAGAAGCTCTTGCCCAGACTGGTCATCACGCTGCTTCCCGAATCCTGAGACAGGGCCACATGGCCTACGATTTGCTGCTTAATGTTGTGCAATTGACGCACCCCCAGTTTCGTCTTTCGCAGCGCGGCTAGCTCTTTGCGAACCAAGGATTCCGCGCGCTTGTGCAGCCTTTTATCCGTGCCGAAGTACACGCTGAAAACCCCCACGTCGCTGTAAGGCGTGTATGCGCATTCGATGTTGTACGCCATGCCATGGCGCTCCCGGACGTTCAAGCTGAGTCGGTTGTTCATTGTAGGGCCGCCGAGGTGGTTTGCAATGAGGGCCAACCCGAGGCGATCGGGGTGGTTGCTGCCATGGGTCAGGGTTCCCATAACATGGTGGACTTGGTGGATGTCCTTTTGGAGGCGAATGTCAAACGGCTGACGGCCGGCGAAAGGTTGCCGATTGAGCCGGGCCTCTCCTGACGCACGCTTTCCGAAATGCTTCTCGCACAGGCGACGGACTTTCGACCAAGGCGTCGCCCCCACTACGCTGAACACCATTTCGTTGGGATGGTAGTGGCGGGATACGAAGCCGTCGATGGTGGAGCGGTCCATGTTGGAAACAGAATCCACCGTCCCGAGGATGTTGCCGGCCATGGGATGGCCTTCAAATAATTTCTCTTCAAATTCGTCGAATATGGAATCCGCTGGACTGTCGAGAAAAGCATTCAACTCATCCAAAATGACATCGCGCTCTTTCTTGATTTCATTAACTGGAAACGTGGCATTGAACGTAATGTCCGAAATCAATTCCACCGCTCGCTCCAGATGCTGTTCGGAAAAGGCAGCGTAAATCCACGTGTCTTCTTTGGATGTGTAGGCATTGAACTCACCGCCAACCGAATCCAATCGATTCAACACATGAAACGCCTTGCGCTTTGTGGTACCCTTGAACAAGGTGTGCTCAATGAAGTGTGCAACCCCCGCTTCTCCAGAACCGTGCACCTCATCCCGGGTGCCCGCATTGATCACGAGGCCGCAGTGCGTGACCGGTCGATCCACATGCTTGTAGATGACCCGGAACCCATTTTCAAATTGCGCCGTATGGAGTTCTTCTTTGCCCCAGTGAGGCAAGGCGCGATCGAGCACTTCGGCCATCTTCGGTATCAGAACGGCAGGTCGTCTTCATCGTCCGCTGACGCAGCCATCGGCGGTACGTCTGGGAGCGGTGCAGAAGACACCTTGGGCGCTTGAGGAGCGGCAGCTCCGCCGCCTTGGCCCGCCTCGACACGCCAAGCATTCAAGTCCACGTAGTAGTTTCCGTTGTACTCACGGCCGCGGATGTCGAACTTAACGAGTACCGCATCGCCTTCCTGGCATCGTGCAATCTGCTCGGTGCGCTCCTTTGTCGCCGTGAACTTCACGTCCTGCGGGTACTGATCTTCCGTGGTGATCACGAAATCGCGTTTGTAAAAACCACTTGGGAAATCCTGCTGGTCGAAGATCTTTTTGATCTTCCCTTTCATTTCAAAACTCATGCCGCGAAGGTATTTACGCCCGACGGAATTCGGGCGGATGACGGGGGGCTTTTTTATCAACCCAGATTGAACGCCATGACGGCTTTCAATGCATCCGCCACTTCCCCGCTGGCGATGCAATCCGCAGCGAATTTGTGCACGGCATGCTCCAATGCCACCCCGTCGCCTTCGTGCTCGATGAAGAGTTCGGAAAGCTCTAGGAGCTTGAAGTCATTGACATCGGTTTCGTTGGGCATTTCCAAGAGCGCGCCGAGTTGTGCCAAGTCGTTGCCCGTCAAAACCCGGCTCTCGCGCACCTCCTGCGGCAAGGCGTCCACACCGATCCCAGGTGCAACCAACGGCTTGGGTACTTCGAACAAAGCGGCGCCCGAAGCACGCACATAGGAATTTCCACCGCAACGACCGACCAAGTCCAATCGCTCGGGGTCGGGTTGACCGTGTTCATTCAGAACGTCGGCGCGGAAATGCATCCGCAGGATTTCGCATACCACCAATTGGCCTGCACCGCCTTGGTCGCCAAGTGAATCGACCTTGAGCACCTTGCATTCCAATGCAAACGGGCTTTCTGCGACGCGCTTGGGCTGAATCAAGTCAGAAGCTACAGCAGTCAAGCCCGCCTTTTCAAACTCACTCACGCCCTGTTCAAAATCAGCGCTGGCCAACGAGCAGGCGTGGACCATGTTGTAATCGACAAGGTTGATAACGACCTCAGGCACCGCCATGGCATTCTCCAAAGTGTGCTTTGTGGTGTTGTCCTTCATTCGCCGCGCGGGGCTAAAAATCAACACGGGCGGGTTGGCGGAAAACACATTGAAATAGCTGAAAGGCGCTAGGTTGTCCCGGCCTTCAGCATCCACGGTGCTCGCGAAGGCGATGGGACGCGGGGCGATACCGCCCAATAATTTGCCGTGCAAATCGCGGCCGGTCAATTCACCGGGTGTGAACGAAGCGTATTGTTGGTCTGCCATGCTCAGAAGCGGTTCTCAACTTGGTCAATGGAACCCATGACCTTGTCTTTGAGGGCCGCCTTGAACGCTGACAAACGCTCAGCCACCGACGCATCGCTGGTAGCGACGATTTGTGCAGCGAGGATGCCTGCGTTGCGACCTCCGTCCAATGCGACCGTAGCAACTGGAACCCCGGACGGCATTTGCAGAATGCTAAGCACAGAATCCCAACCGTCAATCGAGTTGCTGCTGTGGATGGGCACACCGATGACCGGCAAGGTCGTCAGCGATGCCGTCATGCCCGGAAGGTGAGCTGCGCCTCCTGCTCCTGCCACAATGACCTTAATCCCTCGACCTGCCGCTTGGTGCGCGTGTTCGACCATGCGCTCCGGCGTGCGGTGTGCCGAGACCACCGTCATTTCAAACGGCACCTCCAATTCCTTCAGAACTTCGCCAGCCTTTTCCATGATTGGGAGGTCACTGGCGGAACCCATGATGATGCTTACGACAGGTGTGGGCATGGTCTATTTTTGAGGGGTTGAGTTTTCGCGTGCGTCAATTTCATCCCGAAGACGGCTGGCGAGTTCGTAGTCCTCGCGCGCAATGGCCTGCTTCAATTCTTTCTTGAGATCCTTAATACTACGCGGCTTGGGTGGCTCATCCGATACGGACTGGGCGGCTTCCTCTGCCTGCTCCACTCGTTCCATTTCCTCAGGACCAATGCCAGCCATTTTCAACACGGACTCTGCACAGTAAATAGGGCAACCGAAGCGGTAGGCAATGGCCACTGCATCACTCGGACGGCAATCAATCTCTTCCGTCTTGTCGTCGGACACACAGGTCATTTTGGCAAAGAAGACGCCTTCCACCATGTTATAAATCACCACTTCAAGCACGCGAATGTCGAAGGCGCCGAATGCCGCTTTGAACAGGTCATGCGTCAGCGGGCGCGAGGCCTTCATCTTTTCGATTTCTATGGCAATGGCCTGGGCCTCTGAGCCGCCGATCACAATGGGCAACTTACGGTTACCCGAGACTTCGCTTAGGACCATGGCATATGCCCCTGAAGAGCTGCCACTGAGTGCAATGTCCGATACCTCGACTTCTACCTTTTTCATACGAATCGCGTTACTGCAAAGGTAGGCACTGAAACAGCATCAGCTGTCCAACGCCTGCACAGCAGCCGTCAACTTGGGCAGGACTTCAAATGCATCGCCCACAATTCCATAATCCGCTGCCTTGAAGAAAGGCGCTTCGGGATCGGTATTGATCACGACGATGGTCTTGGATTGGTTCACCCCCGCCAAGTGCTGAATGGCACCTGAAATGCCCGCAGCGATGTAGAGATTGGGTCGAATGGTGATGCCGGTTTGTCCCACGTGCTCGTGGTGAGGGCGCCATCCAATATCCGACACCGGACGAGAGCACGCGGTGGTGGCTCCCATGGCTTGCGCCAATTCTTCCACAATGCCCCAGTTTTCAGGGCCCTTCAGTCCACGGCCCGCGCTGACCACCAACTCCGCCTCGGGGAGTGGAACCTGTCCGTCTCCGCTCGCAGCATCGAATCCTGTGACCTCCTCTCGCGCCTGACCCAAATCAGCCGAAAAGGCTTCCAGGGAAGCTGTTCCTCCGGCATTTGAGACGCCAAAGGCATTGGGCGTGACAGTATAAACGGCTTTTTCACTCGAGATGGCTACGTCGGCCATGGCTTTTCCTGAGAACACGTTCTTGCGCACGGTGCCTCCCTCCGGAAGGTGGGTCACCCCTGCAACCAAGCCTGCATTCAATCGGACGGCCACACGGGGGGCGATGGCTCGGCCGAAGTGGTCATGGCTCGACACAATGCATGTCGCACCTGCAGCTTCCGCAGCTGCTTCGGTCAATTTGGCCCATTGGCCGCTATCGGTTACGGCTGCTGCGTGATGCAAAACACGGCCAACCCCGGCTGCTCCGAGTGCGTCGGCGCTGTTTAATTCCCCGGCTACGATGGCAACTGCATCGGTACCGTTTTGTGCAGCCACACCTGCCGCATAACTCGCTGCCTCCAAACTGCTTTTCGTTGGGGCCCCATTTTTTGTGTTGACAATGGCTAATACTGACATGGCTTAGATGGCTTTTGCTTCCTCACGGAGTAAACGAATGAGTTCTTCTGCGTTGTCGGCGTCGATCATTTTGCACGCTCCTTTTTCCGGTGGAAGCGCAAAGCGTTCGATGCGCGTACCTCCTTCAGCGCTTCCCGTTTCGACGGTCAACGGCTTGGTGCGTGCGGACATGATGCCGCGCATGTTCGGGATGCGCTGTTCTGCCATTCCCTTGGCCGCACTTAGCACCAAAGGCAAGGCTACTTTTACGTGCTCTTCTCCTCCGGCTGCTTCGCGCTTAACCTGGGCTTCAGAACCGTTGACTTCCAAATGCGTTGCGTTCGCTACGAAGCCACAGTCCAGCAATTCTGCTAACATGGCCGGCACCACCGCTCCGTTGTGGTCGATGGTTTCCTTGCCACACAAAACGACGTCGTACTCCTTTCCTGTTGCATAGTCTGCGATCAAACGGGCAACCTGCAAAGCATCTGTGGGCTCACTGTCGATGCGCACAGCGTCGTCGGCTCCAATAGCCAAGGCCTTGCGAATGATGGGGTCGCAACCAGCGCCTCCAACCGTAATGGTGGTCACCTTGCCACCTTGCTGTGCTTTCAATTCTATGGCACGGACCAATGCGTACCATTCATCGTATGGATTGACGATGTATTGCACTCCGTTGGAGTCAAATTCGCGGTCTTCGTTGGTGAACGCGATGCGACTCGTTGTGTCCGGAGCTTGGCTAATGCAAACGAGTAAATTCATGCCACAAAGGTAGGCAGTTGCCGGCCAAAACCGACGCCAAATTACTATGCACGCATACAATTTTTTGCGCAACTTATACCGCATCAATACCGGCCAAAATCAGCTTGGTTTTGAGGCCAAAAAAGATGGGTTTTATTCCTTTGTTAGTTGACTTATCTTTGCCGACCAATTCAAGACACACACGCATGCGCGAGGTACAATTCAGAGAAGCCGTGGCGGAAGCCATGAGCGAGGAAATGCGACGAGACAAGAGCGTCTTTTTGATGGGTGAAGAGGTAGCCGAATACAACGGAGCCTACAAAGCGTCGAAAGGCATGTTGGACGAATTCGGCCCAGAGCGGGTCATCGACACCCCCATCGCCGAGCTCGGTTTTGCCAGTATTGCAGTGGGAGCGGCCATGAACGGCCTCCGTCCCATTGTTGAATTTATGACTTGGAATTTCGCCATTCTGGCTGCTGACCAAATCATCAACCACGCGGCGAAAATGTTGCAAATGAGCGGTGGCCAATACAATGTACCCATCGTGTTTCGAGGCCCCAACGGCACCGCAGGACAATTGGCTGCTACGCACAGCCAATCCTTCGAATCGATGTACGCTTCCATCCCTGGCTTGAAGGTGGTTACGCCATTCACGCCATACGAAGCGAAGGGTTTGCTGAAGTCGGCCATCCGCGACAACGACCCTGTGTTGATCATGGAGAGTGAAAAGATGTATGGCGATAAAGGCCTCATTCCTGAGGGTGAGTTCCTCGTCCCCATCGGAAAGGCGAACATCCGCCGCAAAGGCGATGCCGTGACCATCGTGTCGTTTGGCAAGATTCTCAAGACGGTACACGCTGCAGCGGACGAATTGGAAAAAGAAGGCATTGAAGTGGAGATCATCGATTTGGTCACCATCCGCCCGTTGGACCTGGACACCATCATTGAAAGCATCAAGAAGACCAACCGATTGGTCATCGTAGAAGAGAGCTTCCCTGTTGCCAGCATCAGCAGTGAAGTCGCTTACCGCGTTCAGCGTAACGCATTTGACTACCTCGACGCACCCGTTGTGCGCTTGTGCCAGTCGGACACCCCATTCGCATTCTCTCCGCCTCTAATCGACGAAGCCCTTCCCCAGGTGAAGGACATCATGGAGGCCGTAAAAAGTGTAGCTTACGTCGCGTAAGCCTCGAATAACCCGAAACAATAGCGCCCTCGGCGCACACACAAACAATCATGGATCAAACGCTGCTTTATTCAGTACCCGCAATCGCCGTTTTGGGATTGCTTGTCATGGCCGTGCAATCTGCTTGGGTTCGCAAGCAAGATGCCGGCGAAGCCAGAATGGCTGAAATCGCCAATCACATCCACGAAGGCGCATTGGCTTTCCTCCGTGCGGAGTACCGCATCCTGGCCATATTCGTCGTCATCGCTGGCGCACTGCTCGGATTTGTATCGACCATCGTGCCTACCACGCACTGGTTCATCGTCGTGGCGTTTGTCATCGGAGCGGTGTTCTCAGCATTGGCTGGAAACGTTGGTATGCGCATCGCGACACAAGCAAATGTTCGCACCACGCAAGCGGCTCGTACATCCCTCGCA
The DNA here is from genome assembly GCA_938074325.1 of uncultured Flavobacteriales bacterium. Classification (GTDB taxonomy): domain Bacteria; phylum Bacteroidota; class Bacteroidia; order Flavobacteriales_D; family Sanyastnellaceae; genus UA16. Next base: position 22,050 of record CALJFZ010000008.1, read on the forward strand.
CAAGGCTTGAAAGTGAGCTTTACGGGCGGTATGGTCATGGGTTTGGGGGTTGCCGGCTTGGCAGTCTTCGGCTTGAGCGTACTGTTCATTTTGTTGCTCGGCATGAACCTCGCCCCCGAGATTACGTCAAGCGTTGATCAGATGACCGTGGTTTTGGAAGCACTAGCAGGCTTCTCACTCGGTGCTGAATCCATTGCACTCTTCGCTCGTGTAGGGGGCGGTATTTACACGAAGGCCGCCGATGTCGGCGCAGACTTGGTGGGAAAGGTTGAGGCAGGCATTCCTGAAGACGACCCGCGCAACCCTGCAACCATTGCCGACAACGTAGGTGATAACGTGGGTGACGTTGCGGGCATGGGAGCCGATTTGTTCGGTTCATATGTCGCCACCGTACTTGCTGCCATGGTACTGGGCAACGCGGTCATCCGTGGCACCGGTGGTTTGGACGACAACTTCGGAGGCCAATCCACCATTTTGTTGCCTTTGATCATTGCCGCCTTGGGCATCATCTTCTCCATCTTGGGTGGAATGATGATCCGCGTAAAGGACGGCGCAAAAGAAAGCGACGTTCAAGCCGCCCTCAACCGTGGTAACTGGGGTTCCATCTTGATGACAGCGATTGCGTCGTACGCGCTCATCACTTGGATGCTGCCTGCGAACATGCAAATGAGTGAGATCGGTGGTGCAGACGCCATCGTCTTCTCTCCAATGGATGTCTTCTACGCGGTCATCGTGGGTCTCATCGTAGGCGGCGTCATCAGCTATATGACAGAGCATTTCACGGGCCTTGGCAAGAAGCCTGTATTGGATATCGTTCAGAAGTCTTCCACTGGTGCCGCGACCAACATCATTGCCGGCCTCGCTACCGGTATGATTTCAACTTTCGGCCCCATCCTCCTCTTCGCTACTGCTATTTACACAGCTTATGCATTCGCAGGATTTTACGGCGTTGCAATTGCCGCTTCGGCCATGATGGCAACAACAGCTATGCAGCTTGCTATTGATGCCTTCGGGCCGATTGCTGATAACGCAGGAGGCATTGCGGAAATGAGCGAACTCCCTGAAGAAGTGCGTGAGCGCACGGACATCCTCGATTCGGTAGGGAACACCACAGCTGCGATCGGCAAAGGTTTCGCCATTGCATCCGCAGCTTTGACGGCCCTCGCCTTGTTCGCAGCCTATGTTGAATTCACTGGCATAGACGGCATCAATATTTTCAAGGCAAACGTTCTCGCAGCCCTGTTCATCGGGGGCATGGTACCGGTCGTATTCTCTGCATTGGCTATGAACAGCGTAGGTAAGGCTGCCATGGAGATGGTGAAAGAAGTTCGCCGCCAGTTCAAAGAGATTCCCGGAATCATGGAAGGCACAGGTACGCCCGAGTACGGCAAGTGTGTAGACATCAGTACCCAGGCCGCGTTGCGCGAAATGATGCTCCCTGGAGCGATGACCATCATCTTCCCCTTGGTCATTGGCTTGCTGCCATTGTTGTTTGGCATGCCAAACGAGTGGGCAGCTGAAACCCTGGGTGGCTACATGGCCGGTGTAACCGTTTCAGGTGTGCTCTGGGCTATCTTCCAGAACAACGCAGGTGGTGCATGGGACAATGCCAAGAAGTCTTTTGAAGCCGGTGTCGAAATCGACGGAAAAATGACCTTCAAAGGCTCTGACGCGCACAAGGCTGCTGTAACCGGCGATACGGTTGGTGATCCTTTCAAGGACACAAGCGGGCCTTCAATGAACATCTTGATCAAGTTGACTTGCCTTGTTGGTCTCGTGATTGCACCCATTTTGGGAGGTCACGGCAGCGAGGAAGGCCACGCTGAAGCCATCGAAACTAAGGTTGAAGCAGAAGCCAATCCTACTGCTGAAAACGTCACAGCGACATTCGAAACAGCCGCCGCTGAGTAAGTGCGGTTGCTTCATCAAAAAAGGGACTCCACTGGAGTCCCTTTTTTTGTGTCCGGCTGTTTGGCTTCGGCTAGGACAAATGCAAATGGAGCCTTTAGACGAACAATCCGTGCAAGGCGCCGTCCACGCCTTCAATTACCTGTCCCAGGTCCTCCTTGTTCTCGTGGAAACGGTTGTTGTCGACGTCAATGACCAACAGTTTGCCTGCTGAATAGGTGCTGATCCAAGCCTCGTACCGTTCGTTCAGTCGGTTGAGGTAATCCAATCGGATGGCTTCTTCGTAATCCCGTCCACGCTTCTGGATGTTCTCGACCAATTTGGGCACGGAGGCGCGCAGGTAAATCATGAGGTCGGGTGGAGAAATGAACCGCTCCATCAGTTGGAACAAGTCCAAGTAATTTTGAAAATCACGGGAACTCATCAAACCCATCGCGTGAAGGTTGGGCGCGAAAATGTGCGCATCCTCGTAAATGGTGCGGTCTTGGATCACCTTCTTGCCGCTCTCCTGCAATTCAGCTAGCTGACCAAAGCGGGAGCGAAGGAAGAAGACTTGCAAATTGAAGGACCAGCGCTGCATGTCCTTGTAAAAGTCATTCAAGTACGGATTGTCGTCTACCTGCTCAAAATGAGGCTCGTAACGGTAATGTTTCGCGAGGAGCGTGGTCAGCGTGGTCTTCCCAGACCCGATGTTTCCGGCGATGGCAATGTGCATAATCTTGGCTTCGTTGAGCCTGCAAAATAGCCCCTAACGCATCGGAACGAAAACCGGGTTTTCAACAGGCACCCCACACGGTATGAACCCGGAATTGTTAAGGAAGTGACGGCATCGACTTCGCTGCCGCATGCTGATTCATCAGGTCTTCGACCACCGCCCGGTCATTGGAAAGCCGAGGCACTTTGTGTTGGCCGCCCAACTTCCCTTGGGAACGCAGCCACGCGTCGAACGTGCCGGGTTCCACTGCGTGTACTTGGGGAAACCTCAGCGCCAATTCGGCTGTGCGTTTCGCATCGTAATCAGAATTTTGGCGGCGCAAGGATGCGTCCAAACACGATGCGAAGAGGTCCATTCCTCCTGCAGGCGGCTTGCTGAACTCAATGCACCATTCGTGTCCCCCCGTCTCTTCCAAATTCATGAATACCGGCGCTGCCGTGAAGTCACGCACATGTGCATTGGCAAGGGTACTGGCCTCGGCGATGGCCTTTTCGGCCTGGTCCACCATCAACTCCTCGCCGAATGCATTCAAGTATGAAGTCGTTCGGCCCACCACCTGCATCCGGAAGGGGTGCAACTCGGTGATGCGCACAACATCGCCAAGCGCATACCGCCAAAGACCTGCATTGGTCGAAATCACCAAGGCGTAGTCCTGCCCCACTTCCAACTCCCGCAACTCCAGCGCCAGCGGCTCTGCCTGGCCCCACTCAGACATTGGCACAAACTCGAAGTAGATGCCGTAGTCCAACATCATCAACATGTCCCCCGCCCCCAGTCGATCTTCCAAGCCAAAGAATCCTTCGGAGGCGTTGTACGTCTCCAAGCAATCGAAAGGAAAGTTCGTCTCACCTACCAAGGCATCGAATTCCGCTCGGTACGGAGCAAAACTCACACCGCCGTGCATGTACAATTGAAGATTGGGCCACACTTCGCCCAATGTTGCAGCACCCGACACCTCAAGCACGCGCTTCGCCACTACCAGCATCCAGCTTGGAACCCCTGCCAGAATGCGCACGTCTTCTTTCAACGTGGCCTGTGCCATCGCCTCTACCTTCTCCTCCCAATTCTCCATCAACGCGATTTCTCGCCCCGGCGTCCGGCGCGCCTCTACCCAGAACGGAAGGTTCCTCACGATGATGGCGCTGAGGTCTCCACTGTACCCCCCCGCCCCGCGGTTGTGCAGTGCGGATGACCCTCCCAAAATCAAATGCTTCCCATCGTACAGCTCGGCTCCGGGCCGTTGATCACAGAACAAGGCGAGCAGGTCCTTGCCCCCTTTGTAATGGCAGCCCTGCAGCGATGCCTCTGTTACGGGAAGGTACTTGCTGCGGTCCGAGCTCGTGCCTGAACTCTTGGCAAACCATTTCGTTTCACCGGGCCAAAGGACGTTTTCCTCACCGCTCTGAGCCCGTTGGATGTAAGGTTTGATTTCGTCATAGGTGCGAATGGGAACTTGGCGACGAAACTGCCGCAAGTTGCGCACTTCGCCCAGGCCGTGATCTCGACCAAATGCCGTGTTGCGTCCCGGCAAGAGTAACCGAGAAAACAACTGACGCTGCAATTCCACCGGCCGGTTACGGACCAGTTCGATGTTCATCATGCGCTTGCGGATGAACCAGCGGAATGCAGAATTGAGTGCCATGAAATTTGGTGCGCCTCGAAAATAAACCGCAAAGGCCGCGAATAAAACCCCAGCAGGTGAAAGGACGCAAAAAGGCTCCCGGGTTTACGCAAAAACGCGCTGAATCGCCCCCAAAGCGTAGTCCACCTCTTCTTCCGTCGTGTAACGCCCAAAGGAGAAGCGTAAACTCGCACGCTGTGGATCATGAAATTCCAGAGCACGCAACACATGTGAACCCAACGTCGCACCGCTCGAACACGCACTTCCACCAGAACACGCAATTCCTTCAAGATCCAGCAGAAACAGGGCCATGCCCGACTTGGGATGTGGAGGAAAGGAGACGTTCAACACCGTGTACAACCCATCGGGGTGATCGGAATCTCCATTGAAACGAATGTCCTGAAAGGCGGCTTTCAAGCCTGCGACCATGCGGGCCTTGAGTGCGCGGACATGGCTTTGGTGCGATTCGAGATCTGCATACGCAAGGTCCATGGCCTTTGCGAGCCCCACGATGTTATGCGTGCTTTCTGTGCCTCCTCGAACAGCACGCTCTTGGCTGCCGCCCTCAATTTGGCCTTTGACTTGGATGCCTTTGCGGATGTACAAAAAGCCAACGCCTTTGGGCCCATGGAACTTGTGTGCTGAGCACGTAATGAAATCCACCGGCAGCGTTTCCAAATCGAACGCGTAATGGCACATGGTCTGGACGGTGTCCGTATGAAACAACGCGCCCGCTTCTTGGCACATGGCGCCGATGCGGGCAATGTCCTGAATCACGGCCACTTCGTTGTTGGCGTGCATGAGGCTCACGATGGTTTTTCCTTCCGCTTGCAGCAGTGCATGCAGATGTTCGAGGTCCACTTGGCCGTTGGGCAAATGGCGCACGAGGTCCAAGGTCACGCCGTTACTTTGTGCGAGGGATTGGGCCGTCTTGATGACCGCACTGTGTTCCGCTTCTGAGGTGATGATGCGGGTGCATCCCAAGTCCCGCACTGCACCGCGCAGAGCGAGGTTATCGGCCTCTGTGCCGCCCGAAGTAAAGTAGATCGTACTGGGATGACAATTCAAGTGCTTGGCTACGCTGCGGCGGCTTTGCTCAATCAGCACCCGCGACTTGCGGCCAGCGGCATGGCTCGACGACGGATTGCCGAAACACGATTCCAACACGGGAACCATGGCTTCCACCACTTCGGGGGCGACCGCAGTGGTCGCAGCATTGTCGAGGTACACGTTCATTGCGCAGGGTCAGGAACGCAAAAATGCACCTTTTCAATTAAACCACCAATGCCTCCAGCAGCGCAGTCAGTTCTGCTTTGAAGCGTCCACCCAGTGCTTGGGCCGCCGCTTCTGATTCCGCTTCGGCATAAACACGAATGATGGGTTCAGTGTTGGACTTTCGCAGATGCACCCAACCCTCTTCCAAATCAAATTTCACCCCGTCTATGGTGTTAACCTCGGCTTCGGGATGGGCTTCCATCAACTGACCCAATGCGCGATCGACATCCACCGACGGCAAATCGAGTTTGTCTTTCGACATGAACCAATTCGGGTAGCCCGCACGCAGAGCAGACGCTGTTTGGCCACACTTCGCGAGCTGCGTTAGGAAGAGCGCTGCCCCCACGACTGCATCCCGTCCACAGTGAGACGCCGGATAAATCACGCCGCCGTTGCCTTCTCCTCCAATGATGGCATCGGTGTCTTTGATGGCCTTGACCACGTTGACTTCTCCAACAGCACTGGCGGTATATGTACCGCCGTGGGCTTCCGTTACTTGGCGCAACGCTCGGGTCGAACTCATGTTGCTCACCGTGTTGCCCGGGGTCTGACTCAGTACGTAATCAGCCACCGCCACAAGGGTATATTCTTCTCCAAACCAACTGCCGTCCTCCGCAACGAAGGCCAATCGGTCCACGTCCGGGTCTACGCTGATGCCCAAATCACACCCTTGCGCAACCACCGCTTCGCACAGGTCCTTGAGGTGCGCCGGCAGTGGTTCGGGATTGTGGGCAAATTGACCCGTAGGCTCGCAGTGAATACGCACCACTTCACACCCCAACGCTTCGAGCAACATGGGCACGATGATGCCGCCACTTGAATTCACGGCATCCACGGCGACTTTAAATCGCCTGGCGCGAATAGCTTCTGCATCCACTAATTCCAACCCCAATGCATGCTGCACATGCCGTTCCATCCAATCGGAACGGAATTCCACACCACCGATCGCATCAATCTCGGCGTAATTCGAAGGTCCGTTAGCCAATTGCAGCACCCGCTCTCCTGCCGCCGCATCGAGGAATTCTCCGGTGCGATCTAAGAGCTTTAAGGCATTCCATTGTCGCGGGTTGTGGCTGGCGGTCAAAATGATGCCACCGTCTGCGTTCTCCTCTGGTACGGCCAACTCCACAGTCGGAGTCGTGCTCAATCCCAAATCGATGACATGGACTCCGACCGCATTCAATGTGCCCACCAACAAGTCCCGAACCAACGATCCGCTGAGGCGGGCATCTCGGCCTACCACAACAGTTGGTTGCTGCTGCCCGGTGGCCTCCCGAATCCACTGCGCGTAGCCGGTGGCAAATTTCACAACGTCCGGAGGCGTCAAGCCTTCTCCCGGTGCCCCACCAATGGTTCCTCGGATGCCCGATATGGATGTAATCAACATGGCTCAAAAATACCTTCAGGGGACCTCCTTCGTGAAAGAAATCCCGTCGGATGTGAAAAAAGGACTGTTCGAAATGAGGGGTTGAATCCGTTCCCGTCTTAGTTTTGAATGGATGAACGAAGAAGGACGCGCTTACCGGGATGAACCTGCGCTGCAGGGCCTCGTCGAGAAGTTCGAGGTGATGATCGAACACGGCGACCAAGCCTTCTTTGACGTGGACGAATTGGAGGGTTTGATCGAGCATTATTTAGCCGAAAAATCCATTCGAAAAGCTCAGCTCGTGGCGCGCTACGCCCACCAACTTTATCCAGCTAACCTCTCCTTGAAACTCAAGCACGCCCAAATCCGCATTGCGTCGGGTCAAGGCGTGAAGGCTGTGCCCATTTTGAAGGAATTGCTGGACATCGAACCGTTAAACGAGGAAGTGCTGATCACCTTGGGCGCTGTGTACAGCCAAATGTCTGAACACAAATTGGCCATTGACTGCTTCAAGCGCGCTCTGGTCTTCGCAGATAAGGAATCGCGCCGCGAAATCCGCATCGACATCGCCCTGGAATTTGAGAACATGGGGGCTTGGAAAGAGGCAATCCGTAACCTGCATGAAGCCCTTGAAGAAGACCCGCTGAACGAAACAGCCGTCTACGAATTGGCTTTTTGTTACGAACGCACAGGCCAATTCAAGCAAGCAGCCGAATTCTACGAGCAATTCCTCGAGAAACAGCCCTATTCCTTCGCGGCTTGGTACAGCTTAGGCAACGCTTTGCAGCAGTGCGGCCGGTACCCACAGGCCATTGAAGCCTACGACTTTGCCATCGCCATCGAAAGTGCGTTCGGCCCGGCCTACCACCAAAAGGCCGAAGCATTGGTCGCCATGGAACGGTACCAAGACGCGCTGCACACTTACGAGGAAACGCTGGCATTTGAAGACCCTTCACCGGGAACCCGCTGCTACATGGGAGAATGCCTGGAGCGCATCGGCGACCTCGAACGGGCAGAAACATACTACCGAGACAGCCTCAAACTCGATCCGCGTTTTGCGGATGCCTTTGTAGGGCTCGGCGTCCTCGCGGACATGCAAGGACGCCTACGAGAAGCCTGCTCGTATTTCGAACAAGCGCTAGAAATCGAACCCAAGCATGCAGATTACCATTTGCTGCTAGGTACTTGCTTAAAGAAATTAGAGGACCACGACCGCGCAGAAGAAATGTACACCCAAGGATTGTTGTTGGACATCCAACACGAGGAAATTTGGGTCGAACGCGTAGACAACCTCCAATTGGCCATGCGCCACGACGATGCCCTCCTGGTCATCGACGATGGGCTAGCCGCATTAGCCGGAGCTGCGAGCTTGAATTACAGAAAATTCATCAGCCTCTACGCGACCGGTCAGCAAAAAGCAGCATTTGACCTGCTTGAGCACCTACTCACTCACCATTACGATCAGTCCGAAATTCTCTTGAATTTCATCCCAGCGCTTGCCAATGATGCGCGCTTCACCGAACGGATTGAACGCTATAAACCCTGAACGATGTTCAAAATTTCGCATCTACCTGAACGCACAACACGCCCACGGACCAATGGATTGACCATGGTCATGGACAAAGGCCTCAGCCTGCGCCAAGCAGATGATTTGATTGAAACTGGCGGAGAGCTTGTTGACCTCCTCAAACTCGGATTTGGCACTTCTTTGGTCACACCCAATGTAGGAGCCAAAGTGAAGCGCTACCAAGAAGCGGGCTTCGACGTCTACTGCGGCGGCACGTTGTTCGAAGCTTTCTACGTCCGCAACGACGTGGACGGCTACTTGAAATTCATCGATAACTTAGGCATCACCTGCCTCGAAGTCAGCGATGGGTCCATGGTGATTCCGCACGATGAAAAGTGTGAATTGATCAACAAACTCAGCAAAAACTATAAAGTCCTCTCCGAGGTCGGCTCCAAAGAAGAGGGAATCCTCATCAGCCCGTCGAAATGGATCCGCATGATGAGCAATGAATTGCAGGCGGGCAGCTTCAAAGTCATCGCAGAAGCAAGGGAAAGCGGAAATGTGGGCATCTACCGTCCAAACGGCAGCGCCCACGTCCAACTCGTTAAGCGCATTTTGGCCAACGTCGCTTTGGAGGACATACTTTGGGAAGCACCCAAAAAGCCCCAACAGGTCTGGTTCTTGCGCCAATTCGGAGCCAACGTGAACCTCGGCAATATTGGTCCAAATGACCTCATTCCATTGGAATGCCTGCGCTTGGGACTCCGCGGCGACACCTTCTTCGAGCATTTGCCGGAAGAACTGGCCGAAGGCAAACGCCTGGTGAACGACGAGGTCGAAGAGGATTAAACAGCAATTGTTCCCATGCCTGTTCCCGTCATATCCCCGCACGAAGTCCAACAGTGGAAGATGGACGGGAAGGCCTTTGCTTTCTTGGACATCCGAGAAGTCCACGAAGTGGCGGTCAGCAAGTTGACGGACTTCCACATTCCCATGGCATTTTGCTTGAGCCGCAAGGATGAAATCCCTCGGGACATCCCGGTGGTCGTCTACTGCCGAGCCGGTGGTCGATCTGCCGCCACCGTTAGCGCGCTGATGAGCAAGTACGGCTTCACCAACCTGCAAAGCCTAGAGGGAGGCATTACCGCATGGTGTGCAGCCTTCTCTCCGGAACAGGAAGTTGGATGATGCGCCACTTGGGTATTTTTCTTCGCGGCATGGCCATGGGAGCCGCTGACCTTGTGCCCGGTGTGTCGGGCGGAACCATTGCCCTGATCACGGGCATCTACGACGACCTCCTCCAGGCCATTGCCTCCTTCTCCCCAGGTTTATTGAAGACCTTCAAATCCGAAGGAATTCCGGGGCTTTGGAAGGCCATCAACGGGACGTTTCTCGTGGCGCTTGCAGCTGGTATCGGAACGAGCATCGTCGGGCTTTCAGGGACCTTGCACCATTTGCTTGAATTCCACAAGGCCGCGCTGTTTGCTTTCTTTTTCGGCTTGGTCGCGGCTTCCATTCCAATGGTAGCACGCGAGGTCCAACGGTGGAAAGTGGCCACTGGTGTCCTTTTTCTAGTCGGCGCGGCCATCACCTTTGGGGTAGGATCTCTTCCGCCCCTGCAGGTGACACCGAGTTTGTTCTACCTTTTCTTCTGCGGCGCCCTGGCCGCATGTGCCATGATATTGCCGGGCATTTCTGGAAGTTTCATCCTCTTGTTGCTCGGCGTCTACAGTCCGGTCATCTCCGCCCTCAAAGGCCTCGACCTGGTCGTGATCGCCACCGTTGGGGCGGGTGCCGTATCCGGCCTTCTCGGATTCAGCCGCGGACTGAAATCCCTGCTCCATCGTGCACGCAATTCCGTCATGGCCACTTTGAGTGGATTCCTTTTGGGGTCGCTGCAAGCACTTTGGCCGTGGAAGGAAAACGCCCTGTTGCTCTACACCCACAGCGACGGAAGGGAAACTTGGTTGCAATCGAATGCGTGGCCAACTGGAGATTGGCATAGCTGCATTTTGTTTGCGGCGGTCGGAGCGGTTTTGGTGGGTGGATTGCAATGGGCGGGAAAACGACTGAAGTCATGAACATCCAACGCCGCTACGGTGTGCTCGGGCGCTCATTGGCGCACAGCCATTCCCCTGCATTGTTCGCCGACCGGTTCAAGAACTGGGGCGTTGAAGACGCTTCGTACAGCCGTTTTGAACGGCCGACGATCGAAGGCATTGGTGGGTGGCTCAACGATGAAGCAAAGAAGGAACCGGCCCTGTGCGGGTTGAATGTGACCATTCCATACAAGCAATCCATCCTTCCGTATTTGAACGGGCTCACCCCCGCCGCCGAAGCCATTGGAGCGGTCAATGCCATCAAGCCAACTGCACAAGGCTGGATCGGTCACAACACCGATGCCGAGGGATTCATGAAATCGCTTCGTCCGTTTCTCAAGTCCTCGCACGAACGGGCACTCATCCTCGGGAACGGTGGCGCGGCAGCTGCGGTTCGCCACGGACTATTGGGCATTGGCGTTGAGCCCATTCACGTGACCCGCACCCCCATTGCTTGGAAGGCCATGCGGTATGAGACCTTGTCCGCTGCCTTCGTGAAGCATTGCAAACTCGTGGTGCATTGCACGCCGGTAGGCACCTATCCCGATCTCGAAGGATGCCTTGATTTTCCTTTTGACGGCTTGACGCCTGAACACCTGGTCGTGGACTTGGTCTACAATCCAGCTGAAACGGCCTTGCTGCGCAACGCAAAAGTGCACGGTGCGAAAACAATGAACGGCAAGGCGATGTTGATTGCCCAAGCAGAGGCGGCGTGGCAGTGGTGGAATGCCCCTGAATCCGCGTCACTCATCGTTTAATCTCACTTCGGAATGGATTCGCACGAACCGCACCTCCCCCCAACCGAACAAACGGGCCCTCACCAGTCGTTGGAAACCAAAAGTATTTCTGAACTGGTCCACGCCATGCACGGACAAACCGCTGCGGCTTTCACTGCCGTGGAAAGATGCCTGCCTGAAATTGACGCGTTTTTGCAGGTGCTCGTACCACGGATGAAGCAAGGCGGTCGGCTGTTCTACATCGGCGCCGGGACGAGTGGTCGATTGGGGGTGCTGGATGCGAGCGAATGCCCGCCCACTTTTGGGGTCGACCCAACCAAGGTGCAGGGCTGGATAGCCGGCGGCGACGGAGCCTTGCGGGTCGCTGTTGAGGGAGCGGAAGACGATGCAGACGGGGCATGGAAGGATTTGGCCTCGGCTGAGCCCGGGCCGTTGGATACGCTTGTGGGCATCGCAGCATCGGGGCGCACGCCGTATGTCGTGGGCGGTTTGAAATCTGCGAAAGCTGCTGGATTGTTGACCGCCTGCATCACCTGCAATCCCGAATCAGCGGTGACCGAAGTGGCAGATCACACCATCGAGGCCGTTACCGGACCCGAATTCGTCACCGGAAGCACCCGCCTGAACGCCGGCACAGCCACCAAATTGGCCTTGAACCTCATCAGCACCACCGCCATGATCCAGCTCGGACACGTAGTGGGCTCTAAGATGGTGGACATGCGGCCTTCGAATGCCAAATTGCAGGAACGCGGGGTGCGCATGATTTGTGAGGCTACCGGGGTAAACGAAGAAGAGGCTGCAGCCATGCTGAAGGCCACTGGCGATGTTCGGGCATCCATTGAGAAGTTGGAAGGAAGGGAATAAGACACCATGCACACACTTGAACCGTACTACGCTTGGCGCAACCACTACGTCGCCAGCAACGATCCCCGCAGCCCGTTTTTCGACAGGACGTACAGCGAGTTTGAGTACTCGACCAAGGTCTACAACTACTTCATTCATCCGCAATGGGACACCATCCATTCACCAACGTTGTTCTGCAAAATCCTCTTCGTCGATTACGACGAACGGTTTGCGATCATCGAGTTCATCGGTGAGTGGAACGACTGCCTTTACAACGACATCATGCAGCTCAAACGGGAGGTCATCGATGTGTTGATGGCAGAAGGCATCCACCGCTACATCTTGATCGGCGAAAACGTACTGAACTTCCATTTCAGCGATGATTGTTACTACGAAGAGTGGTTTGACGAAGTCACCGACGACGATGGCTGGATCGCCTTGTTGAATTTTCGGGAACACGTCATTGATGACATGAAGGCGATCGACCTGGACAGCTACTTTGTACTCGGAGGTGAACTCAGCGAACTGGGTTGGCGCACCTTCTCACCTGCTCACTTGTACCAGCGTATTGACGACTGCGTCAACCAGCGACTGGGGCTCATCGGCTAGTCGACCGGGAGCTCAATACGTGCTGCACCACGTACCGATCGATGGGAAACCGCATGGCATCCGCCGTCAGTGCATCAATGGATTCCCAATTCATTTCCAAGATGGGTTCCTCAGCAGCGACCGCTTCCGGTTTTTCGTCCCACCACGCGAGGCTTTCGTGATCGGCCTGCATCCAATGGTACACCGAGAGGATCTGTTCGTCATCGCAGAAAGCACTCCGCACGAAAAAGTCGTTGGTGTAGGCGTGCTCCAGCCAGCTCAACCCTTCCGTGCTTCCCAGCTCTTCTTGGCACTCCCGCCAAAGGGCATCGATGAGAAACTCCCCCGGTTCAACGCCGCCTCCCGGAAATTTGCAACCGACTGATCCGTCGGGGAAACGCTCACGCGCGACCAGTACATGGGTGCGAGCCGGATTCAAAATAAGCGCGTAGCAACGCACGTTCCAACGGGATACCGGCAAATGCTGCCCCACGAGCATTTCACGCTTGCCCGGAGGGCCCGGGTGGCGCTCAACCTTCCAACCCGCCGCTTCCAAATTCCGGCGCACTTGGCCTTTGGCGCAATACGTGGTTAGGAGGCCGCCCGTGCGCATTGCTCCCAATACCTTTTCAAACACCGCTACCGACCACAGCTCGGGCTGCTGAGCAGGCGCAAAGGCATCGAAGAAGCACACATCAAATACACCATCGGGCACGTAATCCTGCCAGGTTGACTCCACCACATGCGCTGTAAACGTGTCCTTTTGCATACCCTGAAATCCCTCGGCATGAAGTGTTGCCATTCGATCTTGCAAATCCTGTGGTAAGGCCGATGCCCCCCACGCATTTACCTCCTCTTCCTGCAAGGGAAAAGGTTCCAATCCGACATATTCCAGGCGCACGTTTTGCTCCTCGGCCCATTGCCAAGCGAGGGCGGCATTCAAACCGGTGCCAAATCCAATCTCCAAAACGCGCAGCGACGCGGCTGTCGGCGCGGATTCATGGTCCTCCTTCCACCGTTCCAATCCATGGGCTACGAAGACATGCAAAGACTCTGTCAACGCTCCGTGGATGCTGTGGTAGCACACGCCCCATTCCACCACTTCCAAGGTGGGCGATCCATCATTGGTTGTGCGCAAACGACGGCTCCAGGAACGACCGGGTTGACTCATGGGATTGGCTCTAGAATTTTTCAATCGCACCGAGGCCGAACAACGCGAAGTCCAAGCGCACGGGATCCTCGGCATCGATGGTACGCAAGGCGGATGTCAATTCATCAACCGCACGCCAATCGTTTTGTTTCCGATTCAACAGCCCCAATTTTCGGCCCATGTTCCCAGTATGAACGTCCAGAGGCATCATCAGGTCGCGCGGCTTGATTGCATGCCATAAGCCGAAATCAACCCCCCGTGTGGCTGGACGCACCATCCAACGCAGGTACATGTTGAGCCGTTTGGCCGCAGAGCCCCTCACTGGCGTTGCCACGTGTTTGCGGGTGCGCCCCGCTTCAAACCCCCGCTTTTCGGCAGCCGCGAAAAACCGCTCGTGGAAAGACGCAATGCAGGCATAGGCACTGCGCTCGCCTGTGGCTGGCAAAAAAGCCGCCTCGAGGCCTCCATGTTCAAGGTACAATTCTTGAAGCGCGTGCAAAAAAAGTTCAGCATCGCGGGGCTGAAACGTACGATGCACAAATCCCTCGGCCGCTGCCGCCATGTCATCCGAATTGGCATGGCGCAAAAAGTCAGCAGGTGCATGGTCCATGCGCTCTACGAAAGCCGATGCATTCTGCATGATGGTTTTGCGTTGGCCCCAAGCCAGGGTAGCAGCAATGAAGCCGGCGACTTCGATGTCAGTCCGTTGACTGAACCGATGTGGGATGGCAATCGGATCGTCCTGGATAAAGTCCAATCGCTCATACGCCTCGGCCTTTTCGAGCAAAAAACTCCGCAGGTCATCTGTCACTTGAATTTTCGCCATCGCAGGCAAAATTGGAGCTAAATTTGCCGCGAATGGAATTTGTGCATCCAGAAATACTTTGGGGTCTCGGTGCACTGGCTATTCCGATAGCCATTCACCTGCTGCATTTTCGGCGTTTCAAGCGGGTTCAATTTTCTCAAGTAGCCTTCCTGCGCGATGTTCAGCGCGATACCCGAGCGACCCAACAGATTCGCCACTGGTGGGTTTTGTTGCTGCGCTTGCTTGCGTTTGCTGCTTTGATTTGTGCATTTGCCCAACCCACCTGGTTCGAAGTTGGTGAAAACAAGGATGCCTCCGCATCTGGCCATGCCGTTTCCATCTACGTGGACAACAGCCTGTCCATGGAAGGCATGGGGGAAGAAGGCCAATTGCTCCAATCCGCCCGCAACAAGGCCGCTTTGGTCATCGTTCAATACGAGCCCACCGACCAATTTCAAATCCTCACCAATGACTTTTCCGGCCGGGACCAAGCGTTTCTCACCCAAGAACAGGCACTTGAGCGGGTTGAGGAAATCCGCATCTCCACCCGAACCCAACCCCTGACCGGCGTTCTTGAACGGGTTCAAAACCAACTGACGAAGGCCCTGGATCGAAACCGAACCGCATACGTATTCAGTGACCTGCAGGCATCGACCCATGCGATGGGTGCCGATGGCGCAGCACCGGACTCGACCATCGATTGGTTCTTTGTGCCGGAGTGGGCCGGAAGCGCTCCCAACATCTGGGTCGATTCCGTTTGGTTTGACACCCCCGTCCGCATCCAAGGGCGAGACGCGGCCGTGCACGTGCGCATCGATCACAATTCACGCGCTTCTGTCGACGGTATTCCCATGCACTTGAGCGTGAACGGCGACCGTGTTGCCATCGGCACATTCAACCTCGTCCCGGGCATTCCCACGGACACCGTTTTGCGCTTCACCCACAGCACTGCAGGGATTCAATCGGCGACTGTGCATGTCGAAGATGCGCCCATCCGCTTCGACGACGACTGGCATTTCGGGTACGATGTGATGGACCGAATCAACATCCTCATTTTGAGTCCATCGGCGGATGACGCTGTAAACCAAGCCCTGCGCCGAACGTATCAAACCGCGAATGGGCTCTACGCTGTTCGGACCGCGACGCAGTGGTCTCCCGGGGATTTGGCGAACGAACAGGTGGTCATATTGAACGGTTGGGAGGCCCGTGGATCCGGATTCAACAACGCATTGAAGGCCTATGCCATGAACGGCGGAACGGTCGTACTGCTGCCTGAATCGACCACCGATCCGTCTGAAACGCTTGCGGCATTCGGTGCCCGAGGTTCAGCCCGGTGGAGAACCGGCGATGACCGGGTCGAAGCCTTGCGAACGGCCCACCCTTTCTTCGCTGACATGTTCGAAGCCACTCCCGATCGCATTGATCTGCCTTCGGTGAATGCGCTGTGGACCGGCAAGTCCTCCCCTCGCGAAGAAATCCTCATCGCCACGGAAACCGGACGGACCTTCCTGTCGCGCATTCCAAGCGGACGCGGGCAACTGTTCGTCTTTTACGGCGGTGCAGCAACGGAACAGACCAACTTGACCCGCCACGCGCTTTGGGTGCCCTTGATGTTGCGGATTGCTGAGCGCTCGGCGGCGCATGCCATCCATCAAGCCGAGCTGGGCCAAACGGAGGCGTGGTCCATTGCGTTGGAAGCAGCACCGAATGCCACTTGGTCGCTGGAGGGACCCATCGACTGGAACAATGACCCTTCCACCCCGCAGCGCTGGATGCCCGAAGTCCGAGAGTTGGGACAGCAACTGCAGGTGAGCCTCGCAGGCGTGCCCTTTCCCTCCGGACATTACCGTTTGAAAGAGGGCGAAACAGCACTTGCAACCCTCGGACTCAATCAGGACCGCACCGAGTCAGATCACAGCGCCCTCACCGCTGAAGCCTTCGAATCCGCTTGGAACGATTTGGGTTGGCCACGGATGCAAATCTTGCGAGGCACCAGCTCCACTTTGCCTCAAGTCATCCAACGCATGGAACAAGGCGTACCTTTGTGGAAGGCTCTTCTCATTATTGCTCTGGCAGCGCTCGCCGCCGAAACTTTACTGCTTCGCACATGGAAATCATCATCAAAGGCGTAACCATCCTCGATCCAAAAGGCCCACACCACGGTTCTAAAAAGGATGTCAGCATCCTAGACGGAACCATTGCCGCCATTGAAGCAAACATCGATGCGCCGGAGACTGCGGAGGTTTGGGAAGAATCGGGGGCACACCTGTCTTTGGGTTGGATGGACCTTCAAGCTGATTTTGCAGAACCTGGGGCGGAACCAAAGGAAGGCTTGGACAACGGTCTAGCAGCGGCCAATGCGGGTGGCTTCACCCACGTGGTGTTGAACGTGACCCAGGAACCGATTCCCGATACCAAATCGAACATCGCCTACCTAATCTCTCGGTCTGAAGAAGCGGCCACGCGACTGCTTCCCCTCGGCACCGTATCGAAAGGAAGGGCGGGCAAACAGCTCGCTGAGATGCGCGATTTGGCTGAGTCAGGAGCCGTTGGATTCTCCGACGACGCACCGCTCGATAGTGTCGAAATGCTGCGACGGGCGTTGGAGTACAGCCACGGCATGGCCCAGCCGGTCATGACCTGTCCCCTTGAATTGGGACTCAATGCCCACCCCCAAATGCACGAAGGAGCCACGAGCACCCACATGGGGGTTGTGGGCAATCCGCACGTTTCGGAGACCATGCGCATCAAGCGCGACTTGGATGTCCTGCGGTACACTGGTGGCAAGTTGCACTTCACTTGCATTAGCGCAGCTGAATCGGTTGAATTGATCCGCGCTGCCAAAGCCGAAGGGCTTCAGGTTTCTTGCGCCACTTCCGCGCACCACCTCTTCTTCGTGGACGAGGATTTGAGTGCCTTCGACGGCACGATCAAAACGCTGCCTCCTTTCCGGGAACATTCCGATCGAGAAGCGTTGTGTGCCGGGGTATTGGACGGGACCATCGATGCCATCATATCCGATCACCGCCCCGAAGATTTGGAACACCACGACGTCGAGTTCATGTTGGCCACCTATGGCATGGTAGGCATCGAAACGGTTTACCCCGTAGCGAAAGCGGCGTTGGCACATGCTGAGGACGCCACTGCGGAGGCGGCCATCGTCCGAGCACTAACCGCGGGACCTCGTTCGGTGCTGGGCTGGGACACTCCCCACATTGAGGTAGGAGCTAGAGCGGACCTGACCTGGTTCCATCCCTCACATGCAGCGGCACAACACCGCGTTACCAAAGGCGCGAACCGCCCGGAATACAGCAACCGCGCCGTGGCCTACTCAGGCAAGGGAACAGCGTTGCGGACCCTGCGCGGCTGACTTGTCGATCAAGCCTCTCCCTGGGGACCGCTGAACGTGAGCGGCATCGCCGGATCTTGGTTTCCTTTCGGAGGTTGAATTGGACCTTGTTGCTGTTCAAAACGCTTCACGTTCTCGCTCAAGGCGTGCAGCAAACGCTTCGCGTGATGCGGCGCCAAGATAATGCGGCTGCGCACTTGCGCTTGGTTCATGCCGGGCATGACTTGGGCAAAGTCAACCACAAATTCAACAGGGCTGTGCGTGATCACCGCCAAATTGGAATAAACTCCTTGGGCCAATTCCTCTGGCAAGTCAATGTTCAACTGCTTCTTCTTTTCTTCTTGTGCCATGGTGGTCACGTTTATCGTTGATTCAAATCCAATTCCAATAGGGCGTGGAGGTTCTCTACACGGCGTGCCGAAGTTGCTGGCTTGACGCCGTGCGGATCAAAGTGAATGGCATCCCATCCAGCTTCCAACGCCCCTTCCACGTCGCATTCCAAGTCGTCTCCAATCATCAAGGCACGATCGGCCGTGGACCCCGCGAGCTCCAATCCCCTCCGGTAACACTCCGGATGCGGTTTTTTGTAGCCCAATGCATCGCTGGTGAAAACCCCGTCGAAGAAGGGCTCCAATCCGCTGCGGTTGACCTTGATGTGCTGCACCTCCTCAAATCCGTTGGTCAGGATGAACAACCGATGCCCCCTGTTCTTCAACGTTGCGCAGACTTCCTGTGCGCCGTCGAAAAGGGCGGTGCGGTAGGGAGCGCGTTCGACATAGGCCGTCCCCATCTGCTCAGCTAAAGCGTCCATTCCAGCGAATTCTGCGATACCCAATCCGCGCATCGCATTCCGAAACCGCAACGGTCGCAACTGTTCCTTGGTCAATTGGCCTTCTCGGTAGGCCTTCCAGCACTTTTCATTTTCTTCCTCATAAACCGGAATGAACTCGTCGGCCGTTCGCACCTCGGGCAAAGCCGGCTGGGCAATCTCTAGAAAAATCTCCTCCAACGCTTCTCGGGAATTGCGGTCAAAATCCCACAACGTCCGATCCAAATCAAAAAAGACATCCACGAGCTGAAAAGGGTGCGGCATTTCTCGAAGGTACATCACCTCATCCAATCTCGATGGCCCAAAACGAGAGGGTCGACAAGATCAAGGACCAAACCACAAATGCCCCGATCAGCATCCATGGCATACGCTCATCCTTTTGGTAGTACTTAGCTGCCAACACCGCTGAAATCGGAACCGAAATCAGTCCACTTACAGCCAGAAGCCCCCACATCCCGAACAACCTCCGGAAGCGCACCACCCGACGGCGTTGCGGAGTGAAAAAGGGTCGCTTGGGTTCCTTCTCCCCCTTGAATGCTGCCCACTTCTTCAGAATCCACTTCCCGAAATAAAAAAACACACCCACCCCAAACGCCGCGCCCATCGAACTCACTCCCACCGTGGCCCAAAAGCCCCAGCCGCGCGCAATCATCAACGAAGGTGTCACCACGAATTTGACGACAGCGCCGAGCACCCACAATGCGATTTCAATGACCTCTGGCATGTCTACATTTTACTTCCAAAAGCCAGATCGCCGGCGTCGCCCAAGCCCGGTACAATGTACCCCTGTGCATTCAATTCTGCATCCACGGCTGCCGCCCAAACGCGTGCGTTAGGGTGCGCCTTCAAAACAGCTTCCACCCCCGCTTCCGAGGCAATGGCTACCAACACATGCACCTCGCTGGGCGTTCCATGTGAAGCAAAGAGTGACGACAGGACCTGAACCAAGGACTCGCCTGTGGCCAGCATAGGATCGGTAACGAACAACACCCTTCCCGCCAGCGGCGGGGCACTGACCGCATCAATCCGAATCTTGAAGGCACTGTGCGCCGCATCGACATAATCCCGGCACGCCGAGACAAAGGCCTGTTCCGACCGATCGAACACCTCGGCCACCCCTTCATGCATGGGCAGTCCAGCCCTCAAGATGGTGGACAATACAGGGGGATTCGCCAAGCGTTGCGTCGGTGCTGGGGCCAATGGTGTTTGCACTTCACCGTTCACGTAGGCCAGCGATTTGGAGACTTCCATCGCCATGGCATTCCCCAGTCGCTTGAGGTTGAAGCGAAAGCGCATGGGATCTTGTTGGACCGTGGCATCACGCAATTCAGCAACGAAGGTGCCGAGGATGCTGGGGGTGTGCGATAGGTTGTGCAGCATGGTTTCGGATTAACAAACGCGTTCGAAGGCTTGTTCGTACACTGCCCGCCAGCCAACCCATTCATTCAATTCCGCGACGGTTTCGTTGTGCCACAACAAGGTCAAAGTACCTTCGACCGCTTTGACCTCCCTCGCCAGTTGCTCGAGGGCATCCAACGCCTCGTCGGGCGAAAGGTGCAAGTACCTGTTCAACGTGGCATCCATGGCAGCAACGGGGTGAAGCACCAGGTTCATGCGTTCATTTCTTGACAGATCGAACGCACAAAAAGACCGGGAAAGTCCTGCACGAAAGCCAATGGCATCGGCATATCCCAAGCTGTGATCGTGTGCGACGCCCAGGGACTCTAGACGTTGCCACGACGATGGGAACCGCTGCAGCAAATAATGCTGCCGTGTGTGTGTGACGGCTGTACCGGTCAAGCGCTCGAAGCGCCGGCCCTCCTCTTTCATTTTATGGGCATCCGCCGCATCGTGGGCGGCCACACCGGGATGGAGACCAACATCAGCCGTCTTCATCAACCGTTGAATCAGGGTTTGCATTCCCGGTTGCTGCCAGTCCACAGGACGGTCAAACGTTCCGCGATCAGCCAGAAGCAAAAAGTACCGAGCTCTGAGCCCATGGCGCCTGTGCACATCCTCCAACCAATCGTACGTGGCGTAGGGGTCCGATTCTCCATTGGCCAACACGTTCCAACGCGCGCGCAACCGTTTAAAATCCGCACGTATTGCATCTTTTATGCAAGCCCCTACCAATCGCACTGGACTCCGGTGCTTGTAGGCGAACGCGCTGTCCACATCGATGGTCGCTTGCACAGCGTATTCGCGAGGCGCTGGATTGCAGCCCAGTGATTTCGCCCAAGCCCGCACACGGTACTCAACCTCAGGACGGCCCAACCATCCTTCCCGGTAGGCCATGGAACTTGCTGCACAGAATCGCCCGAACGCATCGCGCGGTGCATTGCGTTCTTCCATTCGCGTCGCCATCCAAAACACCCAACTCCACCAGTCCGCATCTGTCCGTCCGCTGTCTTCGTTGCGAACACCGAACGGAAGTCGGCCTGCGCCTGGAACCCCTGGGCCCTCGGCATTCGACCACATTTCTGTGCCCGGGTGTGTCAAAAATTCGCCGGCCAATAGCCCCGCCGAGGGGATCCACGCCGGCCCCATGTCTGGCCTGCATTTTCCGCCATAACACACCTTGAGGCCTTTCGATTGCGCCCAATCCGACTCATCAGCGGGCCAGTGCACCGACCAACCCAAGGCCACTTCGAAAACAATGTACGCGGTGTACCGGTGGCGTGCCGTGAGGCGCTCACCGTCGATCCATATGGCTACTGATTGAGCCATTCTTGCAAGGTCTTGGCGATGTGAGCAGCAGATTGACCGTCCCCATATACGGGCTGCGAGAAATCCAACCCTTCTGCCTGTTGCTCCAACTGCATCGCCCTGTATTCAAGCGAATCCGGATGTGGGGCAAGCGTGGTTACCCCCAAATCCACCAACTCCGACCATTCGGTGGTGCCTCGGCAAACCACTGCAGGCCGTCCCATGAAATACGCCTCTTTCTGCAAGCCACCCGAATCGGTCCAGACCTGGCGCACGGATTTGAGCCAGTGAAGCATTTGCACATAGCCTGCTGGATCATGCACCTCAATTCCTCTGTCCGCACACGCCTCTTTCCAATTGGGCCCATACGCACGTTCCGCGGAAGCCGCCGTGCGAGGATGGACTGGGAAAACGACCTTCCACTCGTTCGACCGAGCCGTGGCCCCCGCTGCTTCAATCCAATCTTTCAAGCGCTTGGAGTCGTCGACATTCGAAGGCCGGTGCAAGGTCATCAAAACATGCTTGGATGCTTTGGCTAGCGGTTCAGCTGCACCGCCAAAATGCCGCGCCGTATCCAACATCAAGTCACCGGAAATTTCGACCCGGAGCCCTGGACGGGAACCTGTAGCTATGCCTTCTGCTTTCAATAAATCAACAGCCGCCTGAGAAGGACAAAAAAGCAAGTCACAGACCGCGTCAGTCAAGACGCGGTTCACTTCTTCGGGCATGTTTCGGTCAAACGAACGCAATCCCGCCTCTACGTGCACGGCTGGCACACCTGAGCGGCTGGCGGCCCATGCGCCGGCTAAGGTGGAATCAGTGTCTCCAAAAAGAAGTACCGCATCCGGCTCATCGGACTGAATGGCTCGCAAAATCCCCTCCATCATTTGGCCCATGCGCAAGGCCGGTTCATGCGTCACGTGAAGGGTGTGATGCGCACGGGGCAGGTCCAATTCTTCGATGAATCGACCGGCCATGTTCTCGGAATAATGTTGGCCTGTGTGAAGCACCCGTTCTTCGATGCCCCACTTGTTGTCCTTCAATGCCCGACTCAAGGCACTGGCCTTCATCCACTGGGGACGGGCCCCGATCACCGTGAGTACGCGTTTCATTGAGTTCTGCTCCCTTCGTGCCGCAGAAAACTTCAAAGTTCTCCTTCGTCGGCGAAGCTAAAGTAACGGTTGCGGGAAACAATCAGGTGATCGAGGAGCGGACAATCCAGCATTTTACCTGCCCAATGAAGGTTTTTTGTGAGCTCACGATCGGCCCTGCTCGGGCGGATATTACCAGACGGGTGGTTGTGCACAGCAATCAACCCCGCGGCGCGCATGGCAAGGGCCTTCGAAAAAATGATCTTCGGATCGGCGACGGTGCCAGTGAGGCCTCCTTTGCTGATCATGACCTCAGCCAAAACTTCATTGGACCGTCTCAACAAAACCAACCAAAACTCTTCGTGCCCCAAATCCGATAACCGCACAGAAAAACGATCGTATGCATCCCGCGAAGAGCGAATGAATGATGCTGCCGACGGTGCGTGTTCGAGGCGCTGTCGGCGGCGTCCCAACTCCAGTGCTGCTGAGAGTTGCATCGCTTTGGCCATTCCAATTCCCGGCGCGTGAGCGAGCCCTTCTGGCGGAATTACCGAAAGCTTGGCCAAATCG
This sequence comes from uncultured Flavobacteriales bacterium, assembly GCA_938074325.1. GTDB lineage: Bacteria > Bacteroidota > Bacteroidia > Flavobacteriales_D > Sanyastnellaceae > UA16. The sequence continues at coordinate 45,209 of CALJFZ010000008.1, forward strand.
CGCCCCGCCATATCGAGAAGGGCACGCGCCGCTGATCGAACTGGATGAAGCCGAGTTCCAGAACCAATGAGCACCATGACCAATTCCTCATCGCTCAAGCTCTGAACCCCTTCGAGCACGAGCTTCTCCCTGGGCATCCCCTCCTTCTTCCCCATCATCATCTCTGAATCATTGGGGCAAAAAAAAGCCCCGATTGCTGGGGGCTAATTTCAATATTGTTCTCCTCAATCAGAGCTTGGCTACGTGGACGGCCAGGCTGGATTTGAGGTTGGATGCTTTGTTCTTGTGGATGACGTTGTTCTTAGCCAACTTATCCAACATCGCTGAGACTACAGGAAGCATTTCTGCCGCCTTCTTCGCGTCAGTGGTTGCACGGAGGGCACGTACAGCGTTTCGAGCTGTCTTGTGGTAGTATCGGTTGCGCGCCGCTTTCTTGCGATCTGAGCGAATGCGCTTCAATGAGGATTTGTGATGAGCCATAAGCTTTCGTCTGTGTTATCCCGTTAAGGGGGTGCAAATATAAGCGATATTCCAATGCACGCAAGGAATGCCCGAAAAGAAACAGAAAGGGCGCACCCCTGCGCCCTTTCACCCTAACAATCTACTCGTATTTCGACAACGACGCCTGCAAACCTCGCATCAAAACACGCCGCTATATTACAGAATTATCCTCCTTGAAACCGAATTAATCTAGATAAAATTGTATATTTTATAGTTCAGTGTTGAAACCACCGCGCTTGATATAACGCCCGCAACTCGTTCCCCTTGGTTTTCAGGGAGCGCGGAGACAAGCTATTTTTGGAAACTCATGATGCAAAAACATCGCCCCCGACCAATCCAAGCAGCCATTTTGTGGGCCATAGTGGCATGCGCATGGTGCCTCGAGGCTCCTGAACTCAGCGCCCAGGGCTTGTTTGCAAATGCATCTGAATCCGCCGGTGTAAATGTTGACGGACTCCACCACGCCGTTGCCATAGGCGATTTCGATCGAGACGGACGCGAGGACATCTACGTAGGCACCAAGTTTGCGCCGAACAGCCTGTTCCGAAACCTGGGCAACATGGAATTTGAAGAAGTCGCTGTGCCAGCAGGCGTGGATGACGGCGGAACGACCAATGCCGTGCTGTGGGCCGACTTCAACAACGACGGTTGGCTGGACTTGGTTACCGGCAATTACCTCGACCCCAATCGACTTTTCCTGAACAACGGCGATGGAACGTTTGACGATGCCACGGAAGATTGGAATGCCGGCAACGCAGGACCGTGCAGGAGCTTGCATGCGGCTGACATCGATGGAGATGGTTGGCTCGACCTGTATGTCGTCAACATCAACAGCCACAACGCCATGTTGCGCAACATGGAAGGTACCGGATTTCAGAACATCACCTTTTCATCCGGTACGGTCGACACCGGCATTGGAATGGGAGCGCTCTTCTTTGACGCCGACAACGACGGCGATGTGGATTTGTATGCCACGCACGACGGCAACCAGGTCAACAAGTTCTTCCGCAACAACGGTGAAGGGGGATTCACCCAAGACGCTGCGGGCATCGGATTGGACTACCAAGGAAATTGCATGGGAGTCGATGCGGCCGACATCAACCACGATGGATGGATGGACCTGTACATCACAGACCTCTATCCCAGCGAACTCTTCCTCAACAACGGTGATGGCACCTTTTCTGCCATTGGAGACGCGGCCGGTGTGGACGATTCGGGAATGACATGGGGTTGCATCTTTTTCGATTACGACCACGATTCAGAAACCGACCTATACATCGTCAATGACTATGCGTTTGCCCCCACATCGAACCGCCTGTACCGCGGACTGGGTGATACGACTTTCGCCTGGGTCAGCGAGGGCGATGCCGTACTCGAACACGACCACAGCGATTATGGTTTGGCCGCTGGTGACCTCGACGGAGATGGAGACTTCGATTTGGCGATTGCCACCACAGGTTCACCCACACAACCGGGGTTCCAAGTGCTCGAAAACCTGAATGAGACAGGGCATTTTGCGGTGTTTGAACTGGAGGGAACAGCCTCCAATCGTTCGGCCATTGGTGCGCGCATTGAAGCGCACTTTGATGGATTGGTGCGCTACGATGAAATCCACTGCGGTCAAGGGTACAGCGGTTCGAGTTCCTTCGATGTCCACTTCGGGCTCGGCGATGCAAACTTGGTGGATTCCCTTATCGTTCGGTGGCCGAGCGGACTGATCTCGACCCACGGCCCTTTTGCTGCAGACAGCGTGCACGCCATTTTGGAACCGGGAACGGAACCCTGGCTCACCCAAGGATGCACCGATGCCGATGCGTGCAATTTCCAATTGGCCGCCACCGAAGACGACGGTTCTTGCTTTTTCCCTCAAGCCGGTTTGGACTGCAGCGGGGAGCCCTTGGAAGATTTCCCGACGTTGGAAACCCACAGCATCGCACGGCTGTGGAACGAGGCCACCCTATTGAGCATTCGCCACGACTGGGCTCGACCTACGGTTCACGCCCGGAACCTTTGGCACACATCCGCGCTCATGTACGACGCATGGGCGGCTTGGGGCCAGGACACGGTGCTTGGAGCTCAACCTTGGTTGCTCGGAAACACCCAAGGATCCTTCGCCTGTCCTTTTGAAGGAGTGGACACCAACCTCTCCGCTGAAGAACGGCTGGAAGCGCGCCGCTTGAGCATCAGCTATGGCGCGTATCGCCTGCTGCAGCACCGATTTGCCAATGCGCCCCGAGCGGAACGCATCGCTGCGCACATCGATTCCCAAATGGAGGTGCTCGGCTACGACACGGCCTGGCATGAAACGGACTACACCAACGGAACGATTACGGAGCGGGCCGCCTCCTTGGGAAACTACCTCGCCGAACAGTACATCGCCTATGGGTTGCAAGACGGATCGTTTGAAGTCATCGATTACCAAAACACGTATTACAACCCGATGAATTGGAACCTGGTCATGGACGAGCCGGGCAATCCCAATATGTTCTTCCCCAACCGCTGGCAACCCCTGCAGTTGGCCGAATTCATCGATCAAAGCGGCAACGAAGGTTCGAACATCTCCCCGGACTTCTTGAGTCCGGAGTGGGGAAATGTCGCGCCCTTTGCGATGACGCCTGCCGACACGGTCATGTTTGAACGGTTGGGGAGTTGGTACACGCTTTACCACGATCCCGGACCGCCGCCACAAGTCGACATCAACGCAGAAATCGGATTGGAAAGCGATTACAAATGGGGCCACACCCTTGTGGGGCTTTGGGCATCGCACCTCGATCCGGCCGATTCTGTGGTGTGGGACATCAGCCCCGGTTCATTTGGATGGAATGGACATGTGCCTTCCAACATGCTAGAGGCCCGTGACTATTATGCGGTAGACGGTGTCCCCGTCGTACCGGGGGTCACGCCAGGGCACGCTATGAATCCCACCACCGGGGAAGCTTACGCACCGCAACCTGTGCTGCGCGGCGATTTCACCCGCGTACTGGCTGAATACTGGGCGGATGGCCCGGATTCCGAGACGCCACCCGGGCATTGGTTTACCCTTCTGAATTACGTCAACGACCAATCTGAGACCCAACGGAAATGGAGAGGATTGGGCGAAACCTTGCCGCAATTGGATTGGGATGTCATTGGGTATTTCTCGATGGGAGGTGCCATGCACGACGCGGCCATTGCGGCGTGGAGTTGTAAAGGTTGGCACGATTACGTTCGACCGGTATCGGCATTGCGTTGGATGGCGGACCGCGGCCAATGCACAGATCCCGAATTGCCCAACTACCACGGTGCAGGACTGCCCATCATACCCGGCTACATCGAGCAAATCGGCCCGGAGGACCCCGTGGAATTGCGCGGTGAAAGCAACGAACACCTGTACGAAATGAAGATTCGGTGTTGGAAAGGACCCGATTTCATCGAGGTACCAGCGTTGCAGATGGCCGGCGTGGGATGGATACGTGCACGGGAGTGGTGGCCCTACCAGCGGCCCACGTTCGTGACGCCGCCGTTCGCGGGGTACGTTAGCGGGCATTCGACCTTCAGCCGTGCTGCAGCCGAAGTGCTCACCGCGCTAACCGGTGACCCGTATTTCCCGGGCGGCATGGGGGCATTTCCGGTCGAGGCGCATGAATTCCTGGTGTTCGAAGACGGACCTTCCACCGACTTCGAATTGCAGTGGGCAACCTACCGCGACGCAGCGGACCAAAGCGGACTTTCGCGGATCTGGGGCGGCATCCACCCGCCGATGGATGATTTCCCCGGACGGGCAATGGGCGAGATCGTCGGCATGGACGCTTTCATGTTGGCAGAACAATACGCCTTCCCCCTGTTGGGCACCGATTGCTTTGAGGCCGGCGGCTATCCGTGCCTTTGCCCCGGTGACTTCAATTCAGATGGGTTGCGGAACCTGCCTGATTTACTGTTGCTGTTGGTGCACTTCGGTGAGATTGTGGACCTTGGAGGGAACGGTGCTTCGCCGGTCTTGGACCTTGACGGCAGCGGCGTCATCAACACCGGCGATTTGCTCGGTATGCTGACGGTGTGGGGCCAACCCTGTTAAGGGGCCGTGTGCACCACCAATTCATCCAAAAACAACCACGAGGAGGAGCTCGCCGCGTCGTGCCAGTCTGGACAGGGGCCTGGATTGCGGGCCTCAAATCGGACCCATTTAGCTTCGGCCCCTACCGCCACGGACACCCGCTGAACGTCTTGCAAGTCGTTGGGCTCAAATGTGGGCCTGCCTCCGGCAAATGGTTGCTCCGCCCAGTCCCCTTCCCAATGCTCCCCGTCCACCGACCATTGGAAACGCACCGAATCGGGCAGGAAAATCCACGCGTCTTGGTAGCGATAAGCTTGCATGCTCAATGAATCCACGTGGTGCGTGCCATCCAACGAAATGGTCACGCCCATGGATTGGCCTTGAGCTGCCTGCCACGATCCATCCCGAAAATCCTGAGAACCCAGCCGCCCATCGGCAAGGCCTTGTTCGCCACGTCCGGGGTAATAGGCATTGATGGCGTGATCCAATTCAACAGGCTCAAACGCTCCCACATGACCCGCCAATGGAAAAACCAACGGATTCCCCATGCTCACCCCTTTTCGGGTCAATTCCACGACAAGCGTTCCTTCCCCGCGAATGCGCTCCACCTCGCCTACACCGAAGACCGCTGTCGGTTCCGATGCACCGTGGGGCACGAAGGACGCCGTACCGTCTACACCCGACATGGCCGGCACCAACGATACCTGCAAGGTCGCCGCGTCGGTTCCTCGCTCCCAGTCCAACCCCAACGGCACTGTTTCCCAGCCGTACGTCACCCCCCAAGCATCGAGCCTGCTGTAGTGCGCGTCCATTCGCGTTTTGAAGTCGGACCAATCGCGTTGCGCGGCAGGGCTCCAGAGGACCTCTGCCATCGCCACGAGCCGCGGATACACCTTCGACTCCACCAAATGCTGCGGAGCACGCTCGCTCCACATGTTGCATTCCCCACCGAGGATGCGGCCCGCGCCTTCCAGCCCATCCGGTACGGACTCAAAACCGTAAACCTCCTCCAAATCCGTGGACTCGACCGGGTAATCAAAATAGCAGTGGGACGTCGGCGACATGATGGCATCGTGGCCCATGGCCACGGCGTCGCGGCCGCCGTCCATGCCGCGCCAAGACTGCACCGTCGCGCCCGCCGGCAAACCGCCTTCGAGGATTTCGTCCCAGCCGATCATCTTGCGACCATTCTCCTCGAGGTAGCGGCCGATCTGACCGATGAACCAAGATTGCAACTCGTGTTCGTCGTGCAGGCCTTCTTCGGTAATGCGGCGCTGGCATTTCGGGCATTGTTCCCACCGAACCTTTGGGGCCTCGTCCCCACCGATGTGGATGTACTCTGATGGAAACAACTGCATGACCTCGTCCAAAACCGTTTTCAAGAACGCCAACGTAGTGTCCTGGCCGGCGCAGTAAATGTCTTTGAACACCCCCCAATCGTGCGGCACCTCCAAGGCGTCTCCTGTGCAGCCTAACCACGGGTAAGCCGCCAATGCCGCTCGGCTGTGCCCGGGCAATTCGATTTCGGGAATAACCCGGACGTTGCGCTCTGTGGCGTAGGCGACGATGTCCCGAATTTGGTCTTTCGTGTAAAACCCACCGTGGACCGATCCATCGGCCTCTGTACGCCAAGCCCCTTTAGCAGTCAATTCGGGATAGGCATCGATTTCCACACGCCAACCTTGGTCTTCCGTAAGGTGCCAATGCAGCACATTCATTTTGTGCAGGGCCAGCAGGTCAATGGTGCGCTTGATAAAATCGGGCTCCATGAAGTGCCGGCAACAATCCAAAAGCAACCCGCGGTGCTCGAACCGCGGAGCATCTTCTATCCGCCCACAGGGCAGCTTACCCCCTTCGGCGGTCATGGCCATCCAGCGCAACGTGGTCAGCGCATGCTGCACCCCGGCGGGGGTTGAAGCCTTGATTTCAACTTCCTTCGGCGCTACGTCCAGCACATATGCTTCCTCGGCCAATTCACCGTCCAGAATCACTTGAAGGTGCACCGCTGCCCCCTCAGCGGCGTCTTCATCTGCTTCAAGCCACGCCACCCAGAAATCCATACGGTCTGCCCACACGTCCGGCACGACCATGTCCCAAGTGCCGGTCAGCGCGCAACTTCCCGCTTCCGGGAGGAAGGATTGAGGCAAGGGAATGAGGTCCATTTTGGCTTCATTTGGCGTGCCACATCCGAACATCAAAACGACCAAAGGGAGAAGGAGAAAGCGATTCAGCATGGTGCAAAATAGCGCACCGAGGACCAATCAATCGGCAAACCACGCACGGACCCGCTCGGGATCAACGCGGTGGACGGTCCCGTCAAACAAAGCGGTGGACACGTTTTCTTGGGTGCGGCACGAAGCGTGGAATTGGTTCACGCCGAGTTTCAGCCACTCGGCCCGTTGACCGGGAACAACCCCACTCCCTACCGTGGCATCAAACCCCATTTCAACCAGTCGCTTGATGCGGTCCTGGCCGTCCCATGCCTGGGGGGCTCCCCCGCTCGTCAGGATGCGCCGCACACCACATTCGGCCAGGTGCTCAGCAGCCCCTTCCCAATCGCTGCACGCATCGAACGCTCGGTGAATGACCAACCGGTGCGCGCCGAATTCCTGCGCCCAATGCTGGATCAGTGCTGCGTCCCATTGGCCATTTTCCAACAAGCCTCCGACGACCGCGCGGCTCGCTCCCGCCTTCAGGACGGCCTCAATTTGACGGGTCATCAGCTCCTTCTCGCTTTCGGTATAAACGAAATGGCCGGCGCGGCAACGGATGAGCGCGTGAATGGGCAAGCCAGCGGCACACGCCATGCGCACGTCCGACTCCGTAGGGGTCAGTCCCCCGCACTCCCAATGCGCGCAGAGCTCCACGCGGTGCGCACCGGCATCAGCCGCAACCTGCACGTCGCTCGGGGAGCTGGCACACACTTCGAGCTCGAAGCCCGGCAAAAAAGCGTGGGCGTTTTGAACGCTGGCCACATCGTTCAAGCGCGTCAGGTCCAGCACCGGTTCGGCCACATTGCATGGCTCGAGCGCCAAACCATCGTCCACCATGGCTTGCACCGCAGCGGGCAATTCCATCTCACCGCGATCCGGGTGCGGTTTCAGCGACTGCAGCCGCGGGAGAAGCCATTCGGGTGAAAGGCGAAACAAGTTCATGGACACGCGCACCGAGCCCTGCTGAGCGAGTTGATGCACCAAGGCTTCATCTGGCTTTTCGACAATGCGGCGCACCTTGCCCTTTTGGGATTCGATGACCGCAAAGGCAAAGGTCTTTTCGGCGGACAACCCCAACTGCGCTCGGTCAAAAGCCAATAACGCCTGTCCCTCTGGTTGAATGCGGAGCTGCGCCAATGCCCGGGACGTGGGCAAGTTGTCACCGTTGCACAAGACGAAGGCTTCGCCCTGCGCCACGGCATCCTGCTCCAGCGCACACAGAACGGCATGGCCCGTGCCCTTCGGTTCCGGTTGGACGGCTGTGGCCAACCGCATGCGCTCCCCTGTCACACCTTCGTTCCACTTGGCTAAAAATGATGGCGTGATGGTGTCGCTCGGTGTAAGGACGACGGTTGCCTCGGTAAACCCGGCTCGCAATGCTTGTTCGAGGATCAGTTGCAGCATGGGCTCCCCATTGGGGCCAACCCGCATCATGGGTTTTGGTCGCGAAAGCGCTTCCGTTGTTTGAGCGTGTTGCGGACGGGCAGCAGCGCTCGAACGCATGCGGGTGGCCCGTCCAGCGGCCAAGATGACGATGCGGTTACAAGTCATGGTCCCAAGTTCAGCAATCTTCCGCAAACGAATCAATGCGTACGCCTTCTTCTCCCAAGGCAATGGGATGCACGGTCACCTCTTGCGTTTTGAATGCTTCAACCGCTCGTGCCCGCTGGCCCCTTGGAAAGACGGCAAACGCCGTACCACCTCCCCCGGAGCCGTTGATTTTACCGCCGCACGCTCCCAACTGCATCGCCTGCTCAAGCAATTGATCAATTCGAGGGGTGGACACCTTCAACCCTTCTGAGAGCCACCGGTGATGGACCGTGAGGCATTGCCCCAAGTCCAATTCGTGGGCGCTGGCTTCCAGCAGCAGCGTCCCGCGCTCGGAAACAACGCGGATTCCACCCGTAGCATTCATCAACGCGTGGTCATCTGCGGACCAGTGTACCGGCCGAGGCGGTTCGTACCCGACGTGCAAATCCGCCCCCCATTCTTGCAACAGGTGCATCCGTCGGTGCTTAGCCCGTTGCAAAATCGCCAAGGTATCTTTCGGTTCAACTGAGTCAATGAGCAACCAATCACCGGAAGGCAATGGCAGCTCCTCGCATCGGAAGTCCGGCGCAAAACGAATGCGCTGCACCCCACCCGATGCGCACACGGCGTGGTCCATCATGCCACCGGGCTCATCGAAAAACTCGACCTCTGTCCGCCAAGCAGCTTGCGCTACCCAACTGGGGTTCCACGCCTGTCTGCTGAGGGAGGCGATCAAGGCACACCAAGCAACTGTCAATGCGCTGGAGCTGCTCGCTCCGGCTTGCTGCGGGATGGTGCTGGTAACCTTGCATGTCCAACCAGTGGCCGGAAGCCAACCTTCCTTTTTTGCAACATGCAAACCCGCAAGCCAGTAGTTTCGAGGCTGCGGTTGCGGCAACGCATCCAAGTCCCACGTGTGCACCTCATCCAAATCGAGCAAATGCAATTCGACCCGGCGATCGCTCCGGGCATGACCGCGCAACCGGCAACGCAAATCAATGGCCGATGCAGCCACCGGCAATTGAAAATAATCCTGGTGTTCACCAAACAAGCAAATGCGTCCCGGCGCTGAGACTTGCAGCTTCATGCCAAAGGCTTCTTGACTTTGTTCAAAGCGACCACTCCCCATGCACTTCCCACTGCCAGCAAAGCGAGAACGCCTGCGGTTGACCCGTCTCCATACAACCAGCTGCCTGTAGCGATGAGCGCTCCGTACACCCCGACACACCCGAGCACCATGGAGAGAATGCCTCGAGGCACTGGCCAAGGCTCCGACTCGGACGTTCCAGCCCAGCGCTTCCAACCGGGCCCTCCTGGGTTCACTTGCTCCACGAATGCCTTCAACGTAGCTTCCGATTCAGCCGGGGTGATGAACGTTGCCACCACCCAAATCAGCGTTGTGAGCAAGGAACCCCAGATGAGCTTCTGATGGGCGGCCAGTTCAACAATTCCCAAGCCATCGTGCACAAAGGTGAAGTACCCCGCAACCACCAAAGACCCGCCCATTGCGACAAGCTCTGTCCACGCATTGATGCGCCACCAAAACCAACGCAAGATGAACAAACCACCCGTACCTGCTCCGATGAGCAGCAGCAAGTTGAACGCTTGGCCCGCGTCGGTCAACAGCAACCCCAGTCCGCTGCCCAAAATCAGCGAAACCACCGTAGCCAATCGGCCGGCTCGGACTTGTTCAGCGTCGGTTGCTTCGGGACGGATGAACCGCACCCAAAAGTCGTTGACGAGGTAACTCGCCCCGAGGTTGAGTTGGGTGGACATGGTGCTCATAAAGGCGGCTAACAAGGAAGCCGCGACCAATCCCAAAAGCCCCTCCGGCAGCAAAGAGAGCATGGCCGGATAAGCCAAATCGTGGCCGATTTTGTCGGCGGGAATGTTTGGGAATGCGGCTTGCAAATCACTCAACGTGGGAAAAACGATGATGGACGCCAAGGCGATCAAGATCCACGGCCACGGTCGCAAGGCATAGTGTGCGACGTTGAACAGCAGCGTAGCTCCCACCGCGTGGTTTTCGTCTTTGGCGCTGAACATGCGTTGGGCGATGTATCCACCGCCTCCCGGTTCTGCACCGGGATAATAACTCGCCCACCATTGCACCGCGAGCGGCACGAGCAATATGGGCACCCACTGGGAAGGATCACCCATGTCCGGGAACATGCTTGTTTTGGAAGCAACATCGGCGTGGGCCAGCAGCGCATCCAACCCACCGACAGCGTCTAAGTTTAAGATGTAACAGCAAGCCCAGACGGATCCGATCATTGCCAAAACGAACTGCACAAAGTCCGTCAAAATCACCGCGCGCAATCCACCGAGCGTGCTGTACAAAAGGGTAATGACCCCCGTGACGAGCAAGGTCAGCCAACCAGGCCACCCCAGCAAAATGCCGCCCAACTTGATGGCCGCAAGCGATACGGTTCCCATGACGAGCACGTTGAACACCAAACCCAGGTAAAGGGCCCGGAATCCACGCAGCACTGCAGCGGGCTTGCCACCGTAACGCAATTCGTAGAATTCGATGTCCGTCATCACGCCTGATCGGCGCCACAGCCTGGCGTAAACGAAGACGGTCAGCATGCCCGTGAGCAAAAAGGCCCACCACCCCCAATTGCCGCTCACGCCCTGCTCACGGACGAGGCCCGTAACGAGATTGGGGGTGTCGGTCGAAAAGGTCGTTGCCACCATGCTGATGCCCAAAAGCCACCACGGCATGTTGCGGCCGGCCAGGAAAAATCCAGCAGCAGAATTACCGACCACGCGGGAAGCCCAAATCCCGACCGCGAGGGCCAAAAGAAAGTACGCGCCGATGATGGCCCAGTCCAATGCTGTTATCTCCATGGAACAAGGATAACCAATGGGCTTACAATCCAAGCGCCTTGCGCTGCTTTTGTGAAAAACCTGCAACTACCCGTTCGTAGCTGTGATCGATGAGCTCGAGGGCCAGAGCGCGCGGCACATCCTCTTCCGAACGAACGGTGTTCCAATGTTTTTTGTTGGCATGGTAGCCTCCGACAATGCCGATGTACTGCTCCCGTAGTTCAACCGCATATTCGGGGTCGCACTTCAGCGTCATTCCCTCGAATGCATCGATGTCCGCCAGGGCGAAAAGCTTGCCAGCGACCTTCCACACACAGGTCTTTTCGTCAAAAGGAAATTCCTCTGTTACGTGGGCTTTGGCAAGGCATCGATCGCGCACCTCTTCAAACTCAAATGTTCTCATCGGTTTTGGGCTTTTGGCGATTAAATTGCAACGATTTTCACAAACACCAAATCACATGCGATTCACTTTCCTCCAATTGGCATTGGCCTTGACCCTGCCCGCTCTGGTGCAAGCGCAATGCACCGAAATCTTCATTTCCGAGTACTGCGAAGGCACCGGCAACAACAAAGGTGTCGAGTTTTACAACCCCACCGGCGAGGCCATCGACCTCTCTTCCTACCAACTTCAGCGTTGGAGCAATGGTGAAGGCGGTGCGACGGATGAAACGGACCTCATAGGGACCATCGAGCCTTACGGCACGTGGGTCTTGGTGAACGGCCAAACAGAAGATGTGGACTTGGGCGGCGGCGCCACTTCGCCCGCATGCGATCCAGAAATGCAAGCGTTTGCAGACCAATTGGACAACCCGTACCCGGCCCCGACCTACATGAACGGCGATGACGCACTCGTCCTGGTCAAAAACGAAACCACGGTGGTGGACATTTTCGGCAAGCCCGGTGAAGACCCCGGCGTGGCGTGGACCAACGATGAGGCAAACGGTTACATCGACATCGGCGACGGTGCCGCTTGGTTGACTTCCAATCACACCCTCCGCCGCAAGTACGACATCATGGGCGGCGTGACGGTTCCACCTGTAAGCTTCAACACCTTCCTCGAGTGGGACACCTTGCTCGTGAACACCTGGGACGGCTTAGGCATGCACAGCTGTGCTTGCAGCCCGAACGCTTTGGAAGAATTGCCTGCGGTTGAGACTGCAGTATTCCCGAACCCATCTACCACTGGCAATGTGACCTTGACGGCGACGGAAGCCATCCAACGCGTCACCGTCTACTCGACGACCGGACAGTTGCTCCGCGACGAAAACATGGCGCAGGCGGTTCGTGAAATTGCTTTGACGGACCTAGCGAGCGGAACCTACTTCGTGAACATCCACTTGACCGAAGGGCGCACGTTCGCGCACCGCGTGGTCATCCAATAACCCGTTCTTGATGAAGCGATTGGCAATTGCGAGCTTGGCCCTGTTGCTGAGTGCAGCGGTTTGGGCACAAACCGGCAAAGTGACCGGGGTGGTATCCGATGCCATCACGGGTGAGGCTTTGATCCAAGCCAGTGTATTGGTCAACGGAACAGGGGTCGCCACCGACTTCGACGGCAAGTACACCTTGGACCTGCCTTACGGAGCATACGACATAACCGTGCAATACATCGGCTACGAAAGCCAGACAAAGTCCATTCGGGTGGACCGTTCGCTGGTGCAAGCCAACTTCAAGTTGAGCACCATTGTGTTGCAAGAGGCCGAAGTCGTTGCCGACGTTGCCATTGAGCGCGAGACGCCCGTCGCTTTCTCGAACATCAAACCCGTTCAGATTCAGGAGGAATTGGGCTCGCAACCCATCCCGATGATTTTGAACAGTACGCCGGGCGTCTATGCCACCCAGGCAGGGTCCGACGACAACGGGCCTTCGATTTCCATCCGCGGCTTCAAGCAGCGAAACGTCTCGGTGTTGGTCGACGGCATCCCCGTCAACGACATGGAAAGCGGGGCTGTGTATTGGAACAATTGGTTTGGGTTGGATTTGGTGACCCAAACCATGCAAGTTCAGCGTGGCCTCGGCGCCTCCAAGCTCGCCTTGCCGGCCATCGGTGGAACCGTCAACATCGTCACATCAGGCATTGAATCTTCGCGCAAGACTTCTGTCAAACAGGAAGTTGGCAGCTTCGGATTTACCCGAACATCGCTGGGCCACACCTCCGGCCGGCTCGACGGCGGTTGGGGTTACACCCTCGCCGGTAGTTTCCAAAACCGCCAAGGCTACTTCCAGCAGGATTACAGCCGGGCGTTTTTCTATTACGTGAAAATTCAAAAGGCACTGGGCAACCACACGCTCTCGATCAGCGCAACCGGTTCTCCCTCGGAAAATGCCTCCCGCGGCTACCAGCAACGCATCGCCACCCACAACAAGGACTACGCGCGATCGCTGTTCACAGGTAGTGAGGAGGACTACGAGCGACTTCGCGGGTACAGCGTGGCCTATGACGCCATCTTCAACGACGGCACCTTGCTCCAACAAGAGGAGCTCGCCGCCTACGACAGCTTGAACGCCTTGTACGGATACGGTTCGGCCGATGAGTTTGAGGAAGAAGTATCTGCGACGGACTTCATCGACACGACCGGCCTGGTGAGCTACGGAGACAACTACAACGTGCACTGGGGCATGCTCAACGACGAGGTTTTATACGAGCGCCAGAACAAATACCACAAGCCGCTCTTCTCCTTGCGCCACAGCTGGCGCGTATCGGACAAGCTCTACATCTCCAACATGGCCTACGCGAGCTACGGATACGGCGGGGGCACGCGGTTGGAAAACAGCTTGGGCGGTGGTGACTACACGCCCGACGGGCAAGTGGACTTCCAGAAATTTTACAACTCGAACACCGTCGGTGGTTTGTTCGGCCCGCCCATCGACCCCACGTACAGCGATTCGCTCTTGAAGTCGGGGCGCATCTTGCGTAAACTCTTCAACAACCACTATTGGTACGGCATCCTGTCCACCTTCCGCCACGAGACATCCGAATCGCTCACGCTTTCCGGCGGATTGGACTTCCGCACCTACCAAAGCGAGAAGTACGCCGAAGTGTTCGACCTGCTCGGCGGGGACTACTTCGTGGATACCCGCAACAACAACGCCTCCACCAACATGCGCTTTGTCGGGGACAAAATTGGCTACCACAACGACGCGTTTGTGCGTTGGGGCGGCGCTTTTGCTTTGCTCGAGTACAAAGGCTACCTGTGGAACGCTTTCTTGAATGTCAGCGCGGTGACACAAGGGTACCGAAGCGTGGATTACTTCGCTCCCGTGCAAGAAGACGGACAATTCACGACGAGTGGCTGGAAGTGGATTCCGGGGTACACCATCAAGACGGGTGGAAACTACAACCTCAGCGAGTACGCCAACACGTTTGTCAACCTCGGTCACTTGAACCGAACGCCGGTCTTCCGCAACGTGGTGGACTTTGACAACAACTTCGTCGAAAACACCGAAAACGAGCGAATCAACTCCGTGGAATGGGGCTACAGTTACAGCAAATTCCCGTTCAGCGTCAATGTCAATGCGTACTACACGGATTGGCAAAACCGGCCGCTGCAGTCGCTGCTTCGGTTTGAAACGGTCGAAGGCGACATCGTCCGGGCCAATGTGAACTCGATGAGCGCGCTGCACAAAGGACTCGAGACCGACGTGGCGTGGCGCGTGCACCCTTCATTGACCATCGAAGGTTACGCGAGCTTGGGGGATTGGCGCTGGACCAGCTCCGAAGACAGCCTCGTGCTGCTCGACGACGACAGCAACCTCCCCTACATCGATGCCGAGGGCAACCCCGCTGTTGTTCAGTACAATGCTGAAGGTGTATCGGTGGGCGACTCTCCGCAAAGCCAGTACAGCATCTCGCTGAAGTACAACTACAAGAAGGTCTACATCAAGCCGCGTTTCACCATCTTCAGCCGTCACTATGCAGACTTTGATCCGTTCAGCTTGAACGGCGAAAACGAAGGGCGTCAGTCGTGGCAAATCCCGACCTACGGACTGCTCGATCTGCACGCAGGCTACAACTTCGACGTCAACGAGACCAACATGGACGTCCGCTTGAGTGCCTTCAACATTTTGAACACCATCTACTTGAGCAACGCTCAAAACAATGACGCCTACGGGGAATGGTACTTCACCGACCCCGACCGCAAATACGCCTTCAGTGAAAACAACTTCGATGCCGGATCTGCCAGTGTGTACATGGGCTACGGCTTCCGCACCAACCTTAGCATCCGCATCCGATTCTAACGCATAACGCATGAAAAACCTCCTCACTTCCCTCCTCTGCCTCGCGGCATTCACCGCTTGGGGCCAAACGGACATCCTCGACGCGCGCACCAATTACAGCGTGGGCCAAACCGTGACCGTCACGGGTATCGTCACGTCCGACGGCAACCTCGGCATTGTCCGCTACCTCCAAGACGAGACAGCCGGCATCGCCCTGTACCCAGGTGGTCAGTGGACCCAGAATGGATGGCCCGACCCGCAACCCGGCGATGAGCTCACCATGACCGGAGCGCTCAGCGAGTACAACGGTCTGCTTGAAGTCGGCCCTGACGGAATTACGGACGTGACCATCATTTCAACAGGCAACGAACTCCCTGCTTTTCAAGATGTGACCCCGAGCCAATTAGACGAAAGCATGGAGGGAGAACTTGCGTACATCCAAGGCGCCGTTTTCACCAACGGCGGCACCATCATCACCGGCAACAGCACCTTCAGCTTCAGCGCTGCGGGAGAAAGCGGCATCATCTACGTGCGCAACGACAATGAATTGGTCGGGCAAGTCCTCCCTGCAGGCGAGGTCGACCTGTACGGCGTCGTTTCTCAGTTTACGTTTGACGGCGTCGGCGGATACCAATTGCTGCCCCGCGGCAATGAAGATTTGGTCCCTACCTCAGCCATCAATTTGAGCACCCAAGTCGACCAAATCAACATCACCACCACCAGCTTCGACCTCGTATGGAATACCGACGTGCTCGGTGACTCCCACGTTGAATACGGACTCACCCCCGATCTCGGAATGGAAGTGGTTGACGACATGCAGGTGCTCGAGCACCAAGTGACGGTTGAAGGTCTCGAGCCCGGCACCATTTACTACGCTCGCGTGATTTCCATTGCGGGAGAAGATTCGACCGCCTCGACCATTCGTCCCTACGCCACCGTATCGGAGTCGCCCGGTTACATCCGCGCCTACTTCACCACGCAGGTGGACAACAGCGTGGCGACCATCGAGGCAGCTCAGGCATTGGGCACCAACACGAACGACACCATCGCCGCGTACATCACCTCTGCTCAGAGCACCCTGGACATCGCAGCATACAACATCAACAATTCCGCCATTGAGCAAGCCATCAACACGGCCATCGCGAACGGCGTGCAGGTGCGCTACATCGCGGAAGGGCAAAACGCCAACCTCGGCTTGAGCGCAATCGACGACAGCATGCCCGTGCATTTCCGCACCGACGGACAGGGCAGCGGCATGCACAACAAGTTCATCGTAGGTGACCGGGACAACGCGCAGAACGCATTCGTCCTCACCGGTTCGACCAACTTCACCACCGGCAACTTGAACACCGACCCCAACAACGTCATCATCCTGGGCGACCAGAGTTTGGCGCGGGCATACACATTGGAGTTCGAGGAGATGTGGGGATCCACGGGCATGGAACCCGATCCAGCAAATGCGAAGTTTGGCGCCGCCAAAACGATCAATACGCCACGCCGTTTCCTCGTCGGTGGCAGCCCGATTGAGCTGTACTTCTCGCCAACGGACGGGACCACCTCCGCCATCTTGGACGCGATCGAGTCGACGGATTACGACCTCAACTTTGCTGTACTGAGTTTCACCCGCAACGATCTGGGTGCGGCCGTGGTGGACGCGGGCTCTAGCCTGTTCATCAACCCGGTCGGTGCCATGGAAAACATCAACGACACCGGGTCCGAATACGAAACGCTTTTGGATGCGGGCATTGAGATTTACTCCCACAACGGCATCTCCGGGCAATTGCACCACAAATACGCCATTGTAGACCACAGCCAAGCCTTGTCCGACCCCACCGTCGTCACAGGCTCACACAACTGGTCCACTACGGCAGAGACCACGAACGACGAAAACACCTTGGTCATCCACGACGAGCGCGTAGCAAATCTGTACTACCAGGAATTCGTGGGGCTGCTCAACGGCATGGGCGTGGGCATTACAGCACTCGATTCAGACGAAGAAGTATGTACCGTGTTCCCGAATCCCGCAAACGATGCAGTGAAGGTGGTCCTGGGAGCTGAAGCGTCATTGGGCGATTGGATTCGACTGTACGATGGCAGCGGACGGGTTGTCTTGGAAGAGCAGCTTCTCATGAACGGTGCCGCATTGAACGTCGGACACCTCGCAGAGGGCATGTACCTCATCCAGTACGGACAGAGCTCCCCTGCACGGTTGGTCATCCAACATTGATGAATGGCGCTGAGCGGCTCAGAACGGGTCGCTCAGCCATTCCGCTTGGACCATCACCGTGTCGGTGAACGTGTGCATGAACGCGACCAGCGCCTCGCGTTCTTCCTCCGTTAAGCTCAGCTGATACGGCTCTTGACCGGGCACCCCGAACCCATTCACGCTGAGTCGCTCATCCAGGTACGGATGGGGTTGAATGCCGTCGCTGTAGAAATCCACCACATCCCGAAGCGTCGCAAAACGGCCGTCGTGCATGTAAGGTGCTGTGAGGCCCACATTGCGCAGGGACACGGTTTTGAATCGCCCATCGTCAGAAGCGGCTCCACTCAGCGCGCCGATGCCCGCATCTCCAGCAGCCGCGTAGTCGATCTCCATACCGTTGATGAAAGCCTGCGTCGAAAAGAGGTTCTTACCGCTGTGGCACTGATTGCAACGGGTAACGCCGTTGAAGAACAAATCCTTTCCTTGAATTTCTTGCGTGGTGAACCCCTCAAAGTCATTGTCCAATCCTGCGTCAAAACGCGAGCTGTACGACTGAAAAGACATTAGGAATTGGGCCAAGGCAGATTGCACCCGCTCATTGGTCACTGCCGCATCGCCAAAAGCAGCCTCAAACAGCGGGGGGTAATACTCAAGCGCCTGCAATTTCTCGGGCAAGGCGTCCAGGGGCATCGCCATTTCATCCGGGTGGGCAACGGGTTGCAGCACCTGTGCTTCGAGCCCTACCGTGTTCAAGTCCCAAAACATGCGGCGTTGGTAGCGAAAGTTGAACAGTCCCATCGCGTTTCGCAGGGTGGGTTGTCCAGACACCCCGACCGACTTGGCAGCGGGATCGGCAAAAGCGAACTCCTGTTGGTGGCAACTGCTGCAACTTACTGTGCCATCGACGGACAGGGATGCGTCGTAAAACAGTACCCTTCCCAGCGTTGCACCAGCGTCCGTGACCTCCACATCCGACCCCAATCCACCGAACAACTGCAGCGCAGGGTCGTCCAGCCAAGCCTGTGGGAATTGCAATTGGCTGTATGCGAACAGGCTTGCCGGCAAGTTGGGGGCTGGGTTAGGTTCGTCCGTAGGCAACACAGGCTCATTCGGGGCGTCTTTCACGCAGGCTGCCATGCCCAAAACCATCCCCCATAAACAAGCTAATCGTGCCTTTCGCATGAAACTAAGTTACGTCCTGCTGCGTATCTTGTGACCATGCGCACAGCCCCTTTGAAAATCCCGATATTTTTGGTCGCTTTTGGACTGGTTTCAAGTTCCGCCCTGCAAGCCCAACTGACCATCTCAGAGGTGTCTGCGCACAACGGTGTAACCGACATGAACGGCGCGGATGTGGATTGGATTGAACTGCGCAACGACGGGGCTGAAAGCCTATCGCTGGGTAGTTTTTCGATCGCGGATGATTTCAGCAGCGCGGCGTCCACGCCCCTTCCCGGCATCGATTTGGAGGCCGGTGAGCGCCTGTTGATTTTGGCATCGGGAGAAGACCGACCCTACCTGCCCGAGAATTGGAGTTTTCCGGTCGTGGAGTCCGTGGAATGGCAGTACCTCATTCCCACTCAACCCCTTCCCAATGACTGGCGCTTTCCCGGCTACGACGCGTCGGGGTGGTCGACAGGCCCTGGAGGATTTGGGTACGGAGACGGCGACGACGCCACCGTCACTCCGGATGCGGATTTCATCTTCTTGCGCAAAGAATTCGAACTCGAATCCGTAGAAGATTACGGTTACCTCTCCCTGGGCATCGATTACGACGACGGATTCATCGCATTCTTGAACGGTGTGGAAATCGCCCGTTCTGCGAGCATGTATGGTGCAGACGGTATTTACGGTGACTACGCTGCCGAGTACATCGAAGCGGTGCTGTATGCCGGCGGCCAGCCCGAACAGTACACTTGGGACGCGGAAGATTTCTCCGAGTGGCTCATCGACGGCACGAACGTCTTTTCGGTGCAGGTGCACAATTTCAACGCACAATCTTCGGATTTGAGCATCCGTCCGTTTTTGGGCATGACCCGGCAAGACGGCGGGTTTGAGCCTTGGGCGACACCACCAACATGGTGGCCGGAATTTGACGCCTATGCGCATGTCCCCTTTCAAATCAGCACCGGAGAGTCCATCGTTTTGTTTGATGAATCGGGATCGGTCGCTGATGCCCTCCCCGTCCATCCCGAACTAACGGCTGGTCACAGCGTCGGCCGGATCGAAGGAGAGACGGAGGATTGGTGCATTTTCAACAACCCAACTCCCGGTGCGCCCAACCAAGGCACCCTATGTTACACCGGCATTGCCAATGCGCCCGGATTGCTTCTGCCTTCGGGTTGGTACGACGGCGGAATCGAACTCGAGCTTCAGCCGACGGCTGGCGATTGGATCGTGCGGTACACGACCAACGGAGACATTCCGAATGAAGCCTCGCCTCAGTTCCCGGCCGATGGCCTCAATGTCAATGAAACTTCAGCCATATCGCTGCGCGCTTGGGACGCGAACGGCGGCATGCTACCCAGCGGAGTGCAAGACGAGGTGTACATCATCGATGAATTCACACCGGATGTGCCGACGTTCTCCATCTTCGTTCCGGAAGATGATTTGTTTGATTGGAACACCGGCATTTATGTCGAAGGTCCCAACGCCGGCCTTGACTATCCCTACTTCGGCGCCAACTTCTGGGAGCCATGGTCGCGTTTCGCCCGCATGCAATTTTTCGACGAGGATGGCACGTTGCAATTTCGCGAACAACTCGACCTCGAAATTCACGGAGGGTGGTCACGTGCCGAACCGCAGCGGTCGTTCCGGCTAGATTTCAAGAACAACTACACCGGCAACTTGGATTGGCCGCTGTTTCCGGACAAACCGGGGAGCACGACCTTCAACAACATCAACCTGCGCAACGGCGGTCAGCACAGCTGGGCGACGAAAATGCAGGATGCCCTCATCAACAGACTGGCCATGCGCACACACGTTGTCGCCGGCGCTTGGCAGCCTGCCCACTTGTACTTGAACGGAGAATACTGGGGGCTGTACGGTGCACGGGAGAAGTACGATGAGCACAGCATTGCCTACGATTACGGTGTAGACAAGGACGATGTGGACCTCATCGGACCTCAGGGTGCTCTGTCCGGATCGGATGCCGAATTCTACGCCGAAGTGAGTGCGTTGCAGTCAACCTCCACGATGAGTTCCGGATTCCTCGCCGAGTTCGAGGAAGTCTTCGACGTGGACAACTACATCGACTACTTCGTATTCGAAACCTATATCCAGAACACGGACTGGATGGGCATCGCTTGGGGATTGAACAATACCAAGGTATTCCGCGCCTCCGAAGAGGACACGTGGAAATACCTCCTCTACGATACCGATGCAGGTTTCGGGTTTTTCGGGGGCAGCATCTACGACAATTACATCGATGCTGCGCGCTACCCGGGATTCCCCAGCGTGCATAGCAACCTCTTCGATCACGTGCTCGGCAATGCTCCGTTCCGACGCCGGTTCATCAACCGGTACGCGGATTTGGTCAACACCATTTTCCAGTCTTGGGCGTTTTCCCTCGAAGCCAACATCGCCGTGGATCAGATTGAAGCAGCCATGCCGCACCACATCGACCGATGGAATTCTCCTCCTTCGTACGGGTCGTGGCTCAATTCCGTCAACTCCATGGTGACCCACAACCAGAACCGGGTCAACACTTCGCGCGACCATTTGATGGACAGCTTTGGGTTGCCGAATGATTATGAGTGCACGTTGGATGTCTCTCCTGCACTCGCTGGATTGGTCCGCATCAATACCATTGTTCCGGGACCACTGCCTTGGGATGGTATTTACTTCGAGGATGTACCCGTTGAAATTGAGGCCTTGGCCCAACCGGGGTACATGTTCGAGAAGTGGGAAGCCAACGAGCATACCGCGTCCAATGACATGGCCCAATTTGCCAAATTGAATACCGTCTCGCTGCACTCAAGCGATGTGTACCGCGCTCAGTTCGTGCCCTGTCCGGACGATGCCGCTGCAACGATTTTGGAGACCAGCAATGGCCTTGAGGTGAGTTTGGAAAACATCCCTTACGCGGATTCCATTGCATGGCATGTGGACGGTGTGACCGCAGGAATGGGGGCGACTTGGTGGCCTGAAACCACGGGGCAGTACGCAGCAACGGTGTACTTCGACGGATGCACGGCCACGACGGCTGAATCCTACGTCGAAGGCCAAGGAAGTTTGGCGGTGGAAAACAGGCCCCACCTCACGCTGCGCCTTCGCCCCAACCCTGCACATGCACGAACCGCTATCGACGCATGGCCGGGCGCACAAGTAGACGTCTTCAATGCTGTGGGCCGCTTGGTCTGTTCGGTTCGGGCAAACGCGGAAGGTACCGCAGTGCTGCCCATACGAAATTGGCCCGAAGGCATCTATGTCGTGCGCTCCGGGCCAATTACCGAAAAGTTAGTGGTTCAGCACGGCAGCTGAACGGTCATCGGGCGTATCAAGAATTGATCTCCTTCCGACGGCGTTGGTCTTCAGAGAAAGTGTCCAACCCATCTGCAGTTCCTTCTGCACTCTTTTTCGTGTCTACGCGACGCATCTCATCAAACAGGACATCGACGCGGTCGTAATCCTCCAACCAAATGTGGGCGTTGATCAAGTTCAAGTAAAGCAAGCCCGCCATCTTGCGGTTGATGCGCGCCTTCTTGTTGTCGAAGTCAGCCTCAGCCAAGGCCGCTTCCCACACTTTCACGCACGCCTGGATGCCCGCAACAGCTTCGTCGTTGTTGTTCAGGTACTTCTCCATGGCCATTTCCATGTCCAAGGCAGCGTTGTTCAAGTCGGTGTAATCCACCTTTTTCTTCGTCTTCGCGTGGTAGATGGTCATCGGACGGGTCTTCTTCGCGAAGCAGAAACGATCATTCAGGATGTTGTTGATGACCAACATACCGGCTTCTACAGACGTCTGGCTCAAGCGGTTGTTGACGGAGGTTTGATTCCACGCTTTGTTCAAAGCAGATTTGGTCGTGTACTTGTTTGACGTGTGGGTCGTAAAGTCCTCTGAGCTGGTCAAAACTTCATCGACGATGACCGAACCGTCGGGCAACTGGACCGTGTAACGCAGTGGCTGACGGTACTTCATGGTGCGGTAGTACTTGTAGGACACGTTACCTTCTTTGTCCTTGATTTCCTGCTTGGCGTCCTCCGGAGCAGAGGCTTCGAAAAATTGAATTTCAATTGTCACCGTGGCCCCACCTTCGGTGCGGGTCATGCCTTGCATGTCAATCTTCGAACTGATGATGCCTGGCTCGAACAATCGCTCGTTTGCGACTGGCTTTCGCGGCAACACCAATTGAGGCTTCTTCTCGTCCAACAGCGCACGCTCCAAAATCTTGGCGCCCGTGCCTTTGGAGTTGTAGGCCTCCATTTCTGCGTCGTACGTCTCCTGTGCGAGCTGGGTATCAATTTCCCACTGCTCCAACTCCGCTTCGAATTGATCGCGGTAGGTTTGGGTCACTTCCACATTGTAGGTGGTCACCCCAGCTGGAAGGGGCTCAGAAGGGCGGCTGATGTACTCGACGGACATCGTTTCGCGTTGTACGTTTTGGGCGTTCATGGTCAAGCATGCCAACGCCGCGAGGGTCAGAGTGAAATATTTCATGGTATTCAATTTCATGCCCAAATGTAGGATTTAATCCCCCGCGGCATCGAACCCAAACCAGAATTCTGTAATTTCCAGTATGCGTCGAATCCAATTCCTCCAACACTCCGCCATCGTCGGTGCCGCCCTCGCGTCACCGCGACTGGTGAGCGCGGCCTCCGGCATGTACGCCTCGCCCGGCGAACGCCGAGTAGCCCAAGTGTTGAATGCTCGGCGCAGCATGGTGCAGAACGTGCCGGTATTGAGGGCCTTTGCGGGCGGTCAAAACGATTTGGTTTCTCCCTTTGTCATGCTCGACGA
>CALJFZ010000009.1 GCA_938074325.1 uncultured Flavobacteriales bacterium
AACCCATCGGTCTCGGCCACATACCGCACTTGCCGCGTACCCAGCGGTTTGAAGGCGTGCACCAATTTCCAGTCCACCAACGATTGCAGCATGGTGTGGGCGTTGCCGCGGCTGAGTTGCAATGCGTTCATGGCATCGTCCGTGCTCACGGGTTGGGACTGGGTCATGAGCCAACCGTGCACCAGCAGCATGGATTTAGGAACCCCCCAATGCGCACCTACTTCCACCCAGCGGGCGGAAAACTCCTGTTCCCATTGGATTTCAGAGGAATCGACTTGAATTTTTGACAAACTTTCAATTTTCTGTGAAAGTACGGAATCTTTTGGGGTGAACCTCATCCGGAACCGCTTCACGTTCACCCAGTAGCGCCTCCACGGTCCACCGAACAACGGTCGGACCGATGGACACCCCCCGTGTGCCCCATCCCACACAGGCATGGTAATGCGGGTGCTTGTTGGAAATCACCCCCAAAATGGGACGGCGATCAAAGCAAGTCGGACGCAATCCCGCACGATGCTCGAGCACCTCCACGGTTCCTTCTCCGGTTCGGGCCTTTGCAGCGCCTTGCACCAAATGGGCGGGCGTCTCCTCCAGACATACCGGCGTGTGCACGTCCCAGCGGTAGGTTGAACCCACGCGGTATGTGCCGTCTCCCAAGGGCAACGCCCAGGTCACATTGTTCACGATGCGGTCGCCCCAGTCTTGGTCCGGCTTCACTCGTAGCACTTCGCCGTGGTTGCGTCTCAGCTCGAGCCCAAATTCCGACAGGTCCTCCACTGCTCCAGTACCTCTGCAATCCACAACCGCATCGAATCCATCCGGACATCCATCGGACATCCGCCAAGAACGCTGTTCCCATCGACCCATCGATTGCCACTTTGCCCGGCTCGCCGAGGTCATAGCGACCACGTTGACCCAGCCCGCATCCGGTACCAAACCAGCTCCGTACGGGGCCGAAATACTCGGGTGCAACTGGTCCGCATCGTAGCGCTCAATGAACGGCGATACGCCGTGTCCACCTGCTGCTCGACCCGTCCAGCGCTCAGCGTATTCTTCGTTCGGGAAGACTCGGACAATCGGAACGTCGCGCCACAGGGTTTCCCCCAGCTGTTCGCCGATCCACTCGTAACGGGCGCGCGCCGCATCCTGTTGCGCTCGGGCATCCCATTGCGGCAAAATGCGTTTGAACGAAACGGGGTTGAACATGCCAGCTGCCACATCTGAAGCAGCCGGACTTCCGTCGCTCCACACCGAAAACTGGCAATCCCGCCGGTACAATTCCCAAGCAACCAGGCAACCGGCCAATCCGTCACCTACAATCAGTACCCGGGGTGCGTTGGTGGTCATCCGTTTCCTTCCAACACACCGAGTTGGTCTCCAACTTTTCGGAACGCCTCGATGGCTCGGTCTAGGTGGTCGCGTGTGTGGGCCGCGGACAGTTGAACGCGAATGCGCGCCTCCCCTTTCGGCACCACAGGGTAGAAGAACCCTATGACGTAGATGCCCTCTTCCAACAAGCGATTGGCCATGTCCTGGGACAGTTTTGCATCCCCTAACATGACCGGAACAATGGCCGACTCACCGTCTTTGATGGGCAACCCCACTCGGCGCATCCCGGCCTTGAAGTAGGCCGTATTCTCCTCCAAACGATCGCGTAACTCCGTGGACTCGTCGAGCATCTTGAACACCTCCAATGACGCGCCCACGATGCTCGGAGCCAAGCTGTTTGAGAACAGATAAGGACGCGAGCGTTGACGCAACATTTCAATGATTTCCTTCTTGCCGGTGGTGAATCCGCCCATGGCACCTCCCATGGCCTTGCCCAAGGTCCCAGTGATGATGTCCACGCGGCCCAAGGCCCCGCGCAATTCAATGCTGCCGCGCCCAGTCTCTCCGATGAACCCCGTCGCATGGCATTCATCCACCATCACCAAGGCGTCGTACTGATCCGCCAGGTCGCAAATCTTATCGATTTGGGCGACGTAACCATCCATGGAGAACACCCCATCGGTCACAATAATTTTGAAGCGGTGATTCGCCGCCTGCGCCTTCTGCAATTGGGCTTCCAAATCCGCCATGTCGTCATTGGCATACCGGTACCGTGCGGCTTTGCACAAACGCACGCCGTCGATGATACTTGCGTGGTTTAAGGAATCCGAAATGATGGCGTCTTCCGGCCCCAACAGCGGCTCGAACACCCCTCCGTTGGCATCAAAAGCCGCCGCATAAAGGATGGTGTCTTCTGTGTGATGGAACTCCGCAATCTTGGCTTCGAGTTCCTTGTGAATATCCTGGGTGCCACAAATGAATCGCACACTTGACATGCCAAATCCGTGGGTGTCGATGGCCCGCTTGGCCGCGTCACAAACCCGCGGGTCGCTGCTCAAACCGAGGTAGTTGTTGGCGCAAAAATTCAGCACCTTGGAGCCGTCCGTCAGGGTAATTTCAACGTCTTGAGCACCTGCAATGACGCGTTCAGATTTGAAAAGGCCGGCGGCTGTGATTTGCTCGAGTTCGGCCTCGAGGTGGGTTTTGATTGAACCGTACATGCGGTCAAAATTAGGTCAAAACCCGTGCGTCCAAGCCACGGATTGGCCCGTTGCCACACCCAAAACCACCGGTTCGTTCTCACGGATGTGACCCACCGGTACGTCAAACACAACCGGGGTATCGTTCGGTACGTGTTCGGAGAGCATCGCCTCGAGGTTCCGACCAAATGGGTTGTCCACCGCCTGGCCACTGGCAACGGTGTTGTCATGCAGGTCAGTGAACGCCCCAACCAGGACCCCTCGGACCCGCTGAAACACCCCAGCCAAGCGCAAGGCAAGCAGCATGCGATCGATGTGATACAGGTATTCGTCCAAGTCCTCCAACAGCAACCATGCGCCATCGACCGGTGGGAAATACGGCGTTCCCAACAAGCTGTACAGCACTGAGAGGTTCCCGCCGACCACCGGTGCAGCCGGGGCGCGTTCGGCGTTGTTATTGCCGGCAGCCATTGCGGCCCAAAACCGCAGTTGCAACGATTGCGAGGCCTGGTTGAAGGTATTGGCCACCGGCGCATGCAATGAAGCCACTCCTGCATGCTGCGCCCAAGCATGCAACGCCGTTGTGTCGCTGAATCCCACGAGCCATTTGGGATCGTGCTGAAATCCATCCATGTCGAGCAAGGGCAAAATCCGCCCGCAACCGTAACCGCCCCGCATGGCCCAAATGGCCCGCACCCCCTCGTCCTTGAATCCCCGATTGAGGTAAGCCGCTCGGTGGGCATCGTCTCCACCAAATTGGCCATCTCGCTCCAAAAGTCCAGGGTAAGCGATGGGTGTGTAACCCGCTTGCACAATCCACTGCTTTGCAGCAGCTATTTGCTCCGCCGTTACAAACCGGGCTGGTGCAGCAAGTAAAACTCCGTCACCGGGCTGCAGGGCTTTCGGGAATTGACAAGTGACAGGGCTCATTCCATGCAAGATGGCAAGGGATGCGGAAAATGCCCGAAATTCGCACCACTTTAATCGCCCCCATGACTTCTTCGAATTCCTTTCGGTACCCCAAGCGCTTAATGATGACGTCGGCCTTGCCCTACGCCAATGGCCAAATCCACATTGGACACGTTGCCGGTGCCTACCTGCCCGGTGACATCCGAGCACGGTTCGAACGCATGGCCGGTTCCGATGTCGTTTGGGTCTGCGGAAGCGATGAACACGGCGCGGCCATCACCCTGCGTGCGAAAAAGGACGGCGTTACCCCACGGGAAATTGTGGACCGCTACCACGAAGAGATGCAGCAGGCTTTTGAGGGGTTGGACATGTCGTTTGACCACTATTCGCGGACCTCAAGCGAACGCCACCACAAGGTCGCCCAGGACTTTTTCTTGACCTTGTTGGAAAAGGGAAGTTTTGAGGTCAAAACAGAAGCGCAGTTTTACGACCCCGAGGCCGATCAATTTTTGGCCGATCGCTACATCACGGGGACGTGTCCTAAATGCGATGCAGCCGGCGCGTACGGCGACCAATGTGAAAAGTGTGGAAGTACCCTTTCACCCACCGACCTCATCGATCCCAAATCCACGCTCAGCGGCGCAACGCCGATATTGAAGGACACGACGCTTTGGTACCTGCCCATGGGCGATCACGAAGCATGGTTGAAGGAATACATTGAGAATGGCACCTTTGAAGACCGACCCCACCACGACGCAAAAACCTGGAAATCGCATGTGACGGGCCAATGCCGAAGTTGGATCGACAGCGGCCTCCAAAGCCGTGCCATGACGCGCGACCTGGACTGGGGCGTACCTGTTCCCGTCGAAGGCGCAGACGGAAAGGTCCTCTACGTCTGGCTCGATGCACCCATCGGGTACATCACATCGACCATGGAATGGGCTGAAAAAAACGGCACTCGATGGGAAGATTGGTGGAAGTCGGACGAAGCGGAATTGGTGCACTACATCGGTAAAGACAACATCGTCTTTCACTGCCTGATATTCCCCATCCTGCTGCGCGAACACGGAGGATACATCTTGCCTTCGAACGTCCCGGCAAACGCCTTCATGAACCTTGAAGGGGACAAAATTTCCACCTCCCGCAATTGGGCAGTTTGGGTCAATGAATTCCTCAGCGAATTCCCCGGCAAGAGCGACGAACTGCGCTACGTCTTGGCGAGCATCATGCCGGAGCAAAAAGACAGTGAATTCACGTGGGCCGATTACCGGGACCGGGTGAACAATGAATTGGCCGATGTGCTGGGGAATTTTGTCAACCGGGTACTCGTGCTCACACGCAAGTATTACGAGGGAGCCGTTCCAGAGTTGGATCAGGCACTGCTCACAGAGGCAGAAACTTCAGTGCTCAAGGCCCTTGCAGAAGCCCCCGCTGAAATTGCCGACCTCATCCGCCGCAACCGATTCCGAGATGCCCTCCAAACAGCCATGGGCATCGCCCGCCTGGGCAACAAGTACATGACCGAACAGGAGCCTTGGAAAGCCTTCAAAACTGACCCTGAGCGCACTGCGATCATTTTGAACACCTGCATTCAAGTGGCTGCGAATTGCGCGGTATTGATGGAACCCTTCTTACCCAAGACGGCCCACAAACTGCAAGGGGCATTTGGCATCTCCGCTCGCACCTGGTCCGATGCCCAACCCGATATGGTGCAGGCTGGGCAGGTACTCGGCACGTTGCCCATTTTGTTCGAAAAGGTCGATCCTGAAGTGGTAGAAGCCCAAGTCGCCAAACTCGAATCAGCCCGTGCAGAAGCCACCGGAGCACGCACCGAATGCGAACCTCAGAAAGAACTCATGACGTTTGAAGATTTCCAAAAATTGGACTTGCGCGTAGGCGAAGTCATTGCCTGTGAACGCGTCCCCAAGGCGGACCGATTGCTGAACCTCACCATCCGCACCGGCCTCGACGAGCGCACCGTGCTCAGCGGCATTGCAGAACACTTCGAACCCGAGGACGTGGTCGGACGGCGTGTGACGTTGCTGGTCAATCTGGCGCCGCGCAAAATCCGCGGCATCGAAAGCCAAGGCATGGTGTTGATGGCCGAAACAGCTGACGGATCGCTTCGGTTTGTGACGCCTGAAGAAGGCACGCAAGCGGGCGACGTCATTCGCTAATATTTCCCGCTGCCAGAACGCAACCTCAGGCCGAAGTTTTGCGTATTTCTGCCGACGCTTTGCCGATATAGCTCAGCTGGTAGAGCAACGCATTCGTAATGCGTAGGTCTGCGGTTCAAGTCCGCATATCGGCTCCAGAAAAGTCGCCCACGAGGCGGCTTTTTCCGTTTAGAACATCATCTTCAACGTGGCCGATAGGGTTCGCCCGTAAGCCCAATAGCCTTCGAGTTTGCCGTTTTCCACCGTGCCCTGGATTTTCTCTCCCGTCTGCGGATCGGTCACAAAGGTTTCAAAGCCGTCGCTGATGTAAATGTTGTCCAAAGCGTTCTGTACGTTGACGCTGGCCATCCACTTCATCCCTGCTGCTTCGAACCGGTAGCTTCCGCGAACATCGAGGTAGCCGTACGCGGGCAGCATGACCGGTTGCAGTCCTGCACGATCGGGGTTTGTGCGATCGGTGTCCACTTGGAAACGAGCGTACAGGTTCCAATTGTAAACGTAGTTAGCACCCAAACGCAGGCGTTTGGTGATGTTGAAATTGGACAAGAATCCCACCTGCGATTGGGGGGCGTCGCTCACTTTCAAACCCCCGGAATAGATGTACAAAGTCTCCAGCACCTCTCCGCCTTCTTCCGCCGTGATTTCGGCATTAACGTCGTTGTCCCAGCGCCAGTTGCCGAACGATGCCATGCCGCCAATTTCCGCCCAAGAAGTCGGCTGAGCGCGCCATTCCACCTCAATGCCTTCATGGGTCTGGATCAACCCGGTGATGAATGCCCGGTATTCCGTCCCGTCCGGACGGAGCAGCGGACTGCTCATGATGCTCTTATCGCGCCATTGGGTGTGATACGCGTTCAAATCAAACGAAACCCCACGCCACCGGAAACGGTAGCCGGCTTCCACCGCAGCGACCTTTTCGTTTGTAAGTCGGTCGTTGCTGAGGATGTTGGAGTAATTGGTGAATACATACCGAATGAATGGGGCACGCGAGTAGTAACCGCCATTGAGGTAGAGGTGGCTGGTCTCACCGAGGCGCACACTGCCCCCGGCTTTGAGGTTGTACCCGACGCTGCTGGCCTTCTGGGATTTCACCCCATAGACAAATTCCTCGGTGGTTTCGAGTTCGCCCGTGGCCTCGTTCAATTGGGTCACCTCTTGAACGCCCGTCTCTTCGTAGCGGAAGTACTTGTAGGGGTCGATGCGGCGATAGGTGGTGTAGGAAATGGTGCCGGCTCCAAACAAACTGAACCGATCGTCTTTGTATTCCGCTTGGGCAAAACCACCAGCGTATTGCACCCGACCGATGTCATCGTAATCCACCTTATCGCCGGGTTGGGCCATGAGGGCATAGTCCGGATTGATGCCGTATCCGTCGCTGCTGCTGAACGACTGGAGATAGAAGTCGCCGCCGAGGAGGTTGTTGACGCGCGTGAAATGCTTGCCGCTGTAGAAACGCGCGTCCACGCCGGCCATGAGGCTCACGCGGTCGTTGACTTCGTGGCGAAGGGTCGACAAAATTCCCGTCCAGAAGTGTTCGTTGTGGGCGTTTTCAATGACGCTGCGGCTGCGGCCGCCAACGATGGTGTCGCCTTCCACTACGATGGGATCGCCGAACTCGTGCAGGGTGTCAATCCACGCCTGTGCGTCCGCATCGTAGGCAATCTGGTCCGCAGCGTAGGTGACAGGTTGCGTATTGTTCGCGTTGGAGTCCCAGAGGTAGTCCCAGTTCAAGGAGGTCTTCACGGAGCGCTCCGTGCCGGTGGAGTCGACGTAGGTCTCGCTGATGCGGGGGTTGCTCGTCCCGTCGTACCGCGAACCGTAGCCGCGGCCGGTGCTTATGTAGAAGCTTGTGGCGAGGTTGGTGCGTTCGCTCAACTGCCAGTAATCATTCAGCGCGAACTGAGGCTTGTGATACCCGTTGACCCGGGCATTCAGCACTTGATCCGTTTGGCCGCCTCGGTTGAGGTAGCCCCAATCGTCGTTCCAACGGTGCGCTTCGTAACCGAGGTTTTGGATGTCATTGAATCGGTCCACCGTCAATTGACCGCGGCGCTGGCCGTGGGTTTGGGGAGCGCCAATCGCCGTGAACACGAGTCGGTGCGCGCCGTAATCCTTAGCTGCGGTGAGGAAGTAACTCCACGCGTCAATGAAGGTCGCATCGACGTAGGCATTGCCCATGGTTCGGCTTCCCACCGCACTCACTGCCCAACCGTTCTCCATCACGCCCGAGCTAAGCGAAAGCATGGTCTTAAAACGTCCATAATCGGTGATGCTTTGGAGCAAACTTCCGCCCTTCTTCGTGTCCGTGGCTTTGGTGATGATGTTGAGGGTGCCGCCCACCGAGTTGATTGCCAACTTCGAGGCGCCCAATCCCCGCTGCACCTGCATGGTGTTCACTGCATCGCCGAGCCCAGCCCAATTGGACCAATACACCCAGCCGTTTTCCATGTCATTGACCGGAATTCCATTGATCAAGACGGCAACATTGCGTTGGTCGAACCCGCGGATATTGATGCGGCTGTCTCCAAATCCACCTCCGCTTTTGGTGGCATACACACCAGGCGTAATGTTCAACGTTTCCACCAATTCCTTGTCGCCGAGTTGCTCTTGAATGGTTTTCGCGTCCAACGTGGAAACGGCTACAGGCGTCTCGCGGTCGATGGCTACGGAGGCGATGACATTCGCCTCACTCAAGCCAATGGTCGACGACTCCAGCCGGATTGGGCCCAAATCCAACACCCACGCGTCTGCCCCCAAGACACAGGCTTGCCGGTGCGTTTCATACCCGATCATGCTGATTACCAACTCCGCTTCCCCCGTTTGGCGCGATGTGAATTCAAACCGCCCTTCGAAATCCGAAACGGTGCCCATACGGGATTCTTCCAAGAACACGGATGCGCCCGGCAAGCCATCTCCCGTGGCGGCATCGAGGACGGTGCCTTTGATTTTGGTTTGGGCAGAAAGGGTGGAAAATTGACTGCCGGCTGCAAGGAGCAAGGCCAGGCCAAACAAGGATTGGATCAAGGTGCGCATCAGGAGGGTACTTGGTTGTGAAGCCACTGGCAGCGGCGGTTCGCAACGCAAGATAACGCCCCTTTTATGCGGATTGCAATTATGCCAACCAACGGCCGTGGTCCAAGAGGTATTGGGCGATTTGGACGGTATTGGTCGCAGCACCCTTTCGCAAATTGTCCGCGACAATCCACAGGTGCAGACCCTTGCTATTGGCCAAATCCCGTCGAATGCGCCCCACAAACACTTCGTTCTTTCCTGCGGCGTTGCGCGGCATGGGATACACGTTTTTTGCAGGGTCATCCTGCACAACAACCCCGGGGAAATCTGACAAAAGCCGGCGAACGTCATCCAATTCGAACTCCCGCTCGAACTCGAGGTAGACGCTTTCGCTGTGTCCGCCCATGACCGGCACCCGTACTGCCGTACACGTCACTTGGACGGACTCGTCCCCCAAGATTTTTTGGGTCTCATTCCACACCTTCATCTCTTCTCGGGTGTAACCGTTTTCTCCAAATACATCGCAATGAGGCAGGCAATTCAAGTCGATGGGATGAGGATAGACCGAGGCATCGGGTGCCGCACCTGCACGCTCTGCTTCGAGTTGGGCGATGGCCGCCTTTCCGGTGCCGGTGATGCTTTGGTAGGTGCTCACGACTCCGCGTTGGATGCGGTACGCGTCATGCAGCGGCTTCAATGCCATGACCAATTGCATGGTGGTGCAGTTGGGGTTGGCAATGATGCGGTGGTGGTCGCCAATCGCCTGGCCGTTGACTTCGGGAACGACCAACGGGCAGTCCGGATCCATCCGCCACGCGCTGCTGTTATCAATGACCGTCGTCCCTGCCTCTGCAAATCGAGGCGCCCACGTTTTCGAAACATCCCCACCTGCGCTGAAAAGAGCTACCTGAGGGCGAGCATACAACACTTCTTCAACCGTCTTCACCGTCCACGTTGTGCCCTGAAATTCGACTTGCTTTCCTGCACTTTTCGGGCTGCCAGCCAAGAGCAATTCATCCACCGGAAGCTGCAATTCGTCCAATACTTCCAACATGGTTCGGCCGACCAATCCGGTTGCACCGATTACCGCCAATCTCAATCCATTCATGCCATTTGTTTCTGTTGGCAAATTCCCGCTTGCCGTCAATGAATCCAATACCATGGGCATAAGGTTTTGACCGTCTTTCGTGGAAAACAGGGAAGCATTGAGGCGGTGGGGATTATGGATTTGGATGACGGCTGCACTGAGCAAAATGGCCGATGGCCAATCGGTCATGGAGGTTATCAGCGGCGGTGACGATTGGCAGGCCTCAAGCGCTGGTTGGACCTTGAATGCCGCTGAAGCTGGAACCGCTGCACTGGTTCTTTTTCCGATGCAAGCCATCAACGATTCCACCGGCCTGTCGTGTCGTCTGCGTTGGCATCAGGAATTCTCGGGTTCCTCGGCCAACTTCACGCGGCTGCATTGGCTGCTCGAACCGGATGAGTGGACGCATTCCGATTCGCTCGCCACCCTGCCCGTTACCGGTTCTGCGGCAATGCCCTCGGACGCCGACCTGACCTTCCTGCACATTGGGGAGTCCGGGAGCAACGACTCCATCCGGTGGTGGGCCCAATCCTTTGAAGGCTTGTGGGATTCGGCAGTTGTCCAGCCCCGATACGGGGGGTTCGCTCATGGCCTCTTCCTCGAACTGGAATGGCAACAACCGCCCGGAGTTGATACAGCACGGCTCACGGTCCGCACCGTCTACGACGACCAATCCACCTCGCCAGCAGCCAGCATGGCTGTTCTCACACACCGCGTGCCCGTCGGCATTGGGTTTTCGGCAACATTCACC
Source organism: uncultured Flavobacteriales bacterium (assembly GCA_938074325.1). Taxonomy (GTDB): domain Bacteria; phylum Bacteroidota; class Bacteroidia; order Flavobacteriales_D; family Sanyastnellaceae; genus UA16. Next base: position 10,465 of record CALJFZ010000009.1, read on the forward strand.
TCCAGCCACACAGCCGGCGCTGCCATTGAGATTTTGCAGTTTGAACCGCATCAAATCGATACAGTTTCCCCTGTCGTGACAGCAGCAACCTTTGAGTCGGGGACGGCATGCACCGTGGCGTTTTCAGAGCCGCTCCTCGCCCATATTGGCACCGTCCAACCATTGAACTCCATACCAAGCACACCGTGGGCCCTTTCAGAGCCTACACGCAATGAAATTCAGTTTTTGGAGGCCTTCACGTGGGATCCGGGGACATCCCGCCCGCTTCAACTAAACGGGTTTCAAGATGCTGCAGGCAATACACTGGCAGATACCGTCATTGAGGTCCATCGTCCGATCAACCAAGCCCGTCCCCGATCGCTCGTCATCAGCGAATTCGTTGCCCAAGCTCCCGGTATGGAGGATTGGGTCGAGCTCGTCAACCTCGATTCTGCAGCGGTTGATATCCGGTCTTTGCACTGGTGGGACGGAAGCACGAATAGCACAGGCACGCTCATTCCCGGAATGGATTGGAATGGAGTACTCCTACCGAACGAACGTGTACTCTTGGTCAATCGCTGGGAGCCATGGATGGGGACTGAACCTCGGCGCATCGCCTACCCATCCATCCCGTTGGCCTTGCACCATGCCGGAGAGAGCTTTGGCATAAACTCCGCCGAAGGAACCCCCGTCGATCGCGTCGAATACCAGTCGTCGTGGTGGCCCACCGCCACCCAAATCAAGCATGCCCAGCGCAGACAATTGCAGGGCTGCGCACTGAAGGAAAATTGGGCCTGTGGCACGGTGGGATCGGATCTTTCTTTCGGAGAGGAAAGCCCATTGGAGTGGCCCCTGGACTCCTTTTTTTCTGCTGTACCTGAGGCCTCTGAAGCTTGGGCAATCGGGGAAGGACGCACCCGATTCAACCAACCGTTGGATGACCAATATCCCCCACGCGTCAAGAACGGATGGACTTGGATGGATGCTTCAACGCAAGCATTGCATTGGCGCGTTGATACGTTGCGTGAAAACACCACATGGCACCTCGAAATCCTCGGGGTGAAAGGATGCTTCAGTCGCCACCCCGAGGTGATGGCCATTGCGCTGGAAGCTGCCCACTTCCCTGAGAATGGGGACATCGTCATCACCGAAATTGCCCATGACCCCCAAGGGATGTCAGAGGCGTATGGAACCTTTGTGGAATTGTACAACCCTTCGCCGGATCGGGCCGTGCAATTGGATGGCTTGGAGATCAATGGCGTACCAATCGATAGGCTGGGCATTCTACCGCCCAAGGCGCGGATTTGCCACAACATGTCGCTCCCGTCTGAATCAGGGAACGTGCGCCTCTCCAACCACCTTGGACTGGCGATTGATGAAGTGGATTACAGCCGCTGTTGGCATCGCGATCGCCGCAAAGCCAGTGCGGGGTTCAGCCTGGTGCGGTTGCAACCCGATCTCGGGCGCATGCCCGCGAACGCTTCGTATGCCTGGGACTCCAGCGGAGACATCCTCCGTGGATGCTCCTACGCCGTTCAAGACTCCACGGAGGCCAAAACCTGGCCGAAAATGGACGCCTTGGCCATTGCCTGCGGCCACTTTGAAGGGGATACCGTAGTAGCCTATGCACATTACTCGCCCCGTTTGTCCGAGCACGCGATTTCACTGCACGGTATGGACTTGGTCTTGGCACCCTCCCATTTCTGCCCCTCTGGATCGGACGTCGTTCATCCTCCTCAGCTGGTGATCAATGAAGTTCGAGGTGGATCATATGCCCATTCCGAACCCTTTCTTGAACTCAAGAATCCCTTTGACACCTGGACGTCGACAAAGGGAATGCACTGGACTTCGGCATCATTGCCCTTCCCGGATGACTGGCTACCTGTGCATGAATCCATCCAGTGGTTCCTTCCACCGAATGGGACCCTGGCCTTTGCCGAATGCCCTAACCGACTCCCGGGTCATCCGCTTGTACATACTTCCAACATGCCCAGCCTTTGGGGCCCAAGGGAAGTTCTTTTGGGCAGTCCACACGCCCTTCTGGACTCCGTGCACATTCACAATGATCGTCATGCGCCTTGGCATGCAGACCATCACAGCCTCGAACGCATTTCTCCTCACCCTGAGCCGGAATGGAAGTCCTCCCTGAATGTGGAAGGGCACACCGCAGGGCGTCCGAACAGTTGGGCAACCGGCACTGAACTGGGGGGTTCGCCTCAAACGATTTCGGTCGTGAATGATACGTGGAGTGTCTCCGCAAGCGGCGAAGTCATTCCCGTGGCCTTTGATTTAAAGGCCCCGAACGAAGGCCAGTGGCTAGGCCAGTGGCGGATCATGAATGCCTTGGGACAAACCGTCGCTGCCTCCTCGATGCCAGTTGGCCTGCAGGGAAGTACTGCGGTTCGTTGTTATTGGGATGGAACAAACGCCAACGCCACATCGGCACCGGGGCCGCACTTGCTCTTGGTCACGTACTCCCATATCAGTCAACCGGAGCAACAACAAGCCATCGCTGTGGTTCACGTCAGTCCCGGTTAAGGCAGAAGGAACTTCCAAAGAAGTTTTCCATCTTCGCGGCATGTTCGAAGGACAGCCCTTACCAATCGCTCCCTTGCACGTCTATGAATTGCCTCTTTGGCTGTCGTTGATTGGCTTGTGCGCAACGGCGGTTTTGCGGCTGCAATTCGAACGGGAATGGGCGCTGACCATGTGGTCTGCCTACCAGATCAAGCGCGTCTGGCAGCGGCTTGCCGATGAATCGGCAAGAACAGGCGGAACGCTTACAAGCCATGCACTGGGGGTGTTGAGTTGGGCGCTGCTCGGGTGCCTGTGGGGCATTACCCAATCGCAATCCCTCGAGGATGGTATGGCGTGGCGAGGTGCGCAGTGGGGGTTGGGCCTCGGATTCATCACGCTGTTGGGCCGACAACTCGCCGGCTGGGTTGGAGCTTGGGTAACCCTTGAATGGGAGGCGGTTCAACGCGGATACGAAGTGGACCGGCACATGCGCAATTGGCTTCTGTGGTTACTCATCGCTCTGGTCTGCTGGGAATTGAGCCAATTCAGTGGATTCGAACACCGCGAAAATATGTGGGGCCATGTCACGGGCTTGTGGTGGTTGTGGTTGGCCTTGAAATGGGTGCGTCAAATCCAATCTTTGTTGCAGAAACGGCTTCAAATTGGTTGGGGAATTGTGTACATTTGCACCCTCGAAATTGGACCATCCCTGTTGCTGTACGAGTACCTGGGATGAGCCGATGAGGAAGCACTGAAGAACCGATATGGCGAAGAAGCTCAAGACCGTCCTGATTTCGCAGCCGAAACCCACCACGGAGAAATCTCCGTACTTCGATTTGGCCGAGCGACAGAAACTGACCATCGATTTCCGCCCATTCATTCACGTCGAAGGCGTCGAACCCCAAGATTTTCGCCAACAGCGCATCGATCTTGCGGATCACACTGCAGTCATTTTGACCAGCCGAAACGCGGTGGATCACTTTTTCAGGCTGGCGGCGGATTTGCGGTACGAAGTGCCGGATACCATGAAGTACTTCTGCATCAGTGAAGCCACTGCATTTTATCTGCAGAAGTACGTGGTTTACCGCAAGCGCAAAATCTTCTTCGGGAAACACCGTTTTCAAGACTTGATGGACTCCATCAAAAAGCACAAGCAGGAGAAATTCTTGTTGCCGTGCAGCGATTTGATGAAGCCCTCGATCCCTACGCTGTTGGATGAAGCCAAGATCGATTACTCACGCGCAATGATGTACCGAACGGTGTGCAGCGACTTGAGTGACTTGAGCGATGTCAAGTACGACTGTTTGGTGTTCTACAGCCCAAGCGGAATCGAGAGCTTGTTCAAAAACTTCCCGGACTTTGAGCAGGGAGAAACACGCATTGCCACTTTCGGACCAACCACGGCAAAAGCAGCCGAAAAAGCCAATTTGCGCATCGACATTTCTGCACCGACTCCGCAGGCGCCATCCATGACTATGGCCATCGAGCATTACATTCAGGGCAAATAATCCACGTTGCCGGAAACGCCGTCCTTTTCTTTTCCAAAAACTGAGCGCCTCAAATCAAAAAAGTTGATCGAGGCAGTGTTCGCTGATGGCCAGAAAACCAAAGCGTGGCCACTGATTTCGAAGCACCTGGACGTTCCGCTTTCTGCGGATGTCCCCTGCCAAGTTGTCGTCTCTGTGAGCAAGCGTTCTTTCAAGCGTGCTGTGGACCGCAACCGCATCAAACGGCTCATGAAAGAGGCATGGAGGTTGCAAAAGCACCGCCTCTACGACGCACTGAATGCACACGAAAAACAACGTGGGCTCGTTCTCATTTATGTGGGGAAAGAATTGCCTAATTTCGAAGAGATACAGGCATGCGTGGAACGCCTGATCGGCAAAATGAACCAATCGCTTGCATCTGAAAACACCAAGAATCCCGGCGCACCTGATGAAGAATCGTAAACGAAAATTGAGTTGGGTTTGGGCGGTCTCGTTGGCCTTGTTACTAGCTGCGGCAATGCCATTGCGGGAGAATTACTTCGAGTTGTCCAAGCAGCTTGAAATCATGACGGCCCTCTTCCGGGAACTCAACATCTACTACGTCGATGAAATTCAGCCCGGCGAACTCATGGAAACCGGGATTGACGCCATGGTCGAAAGCTTGGACCCTTACACGGTTTACTACCCCGAGTCGCGGGTCGAAGACCTCCGTTTCATGACGACAGGTGAATACGGAGGGATTGGCGCATCGATGCAGTTTGTAAACGACCGCCACCTCATCGTAGATGTCCTCCCCGATTTTCCTGCGGCAAAGGCCGGACTGAAGATTGGAGACGAATTGCTCGAAGTCGACGGACAGCTTCTCGAGGGAATCGACCCGGATTTGGTTCCTGAAATGCTGCAAGGAGCGAGCGGAACCACCGTCGGCATCCGCTTCATTCCCAACGGTGCTCTCGCCCCAGTAGACGTGACGGTCGAACGCGAAAAAATTAAACTGCCCGCTGTGCCCTTCCGCGAAGTCGTGGGGGACAGCACAGGATATGTCATACTGAGCGCCTTCACCCGAGGCTCTTCCTTCGAATTGAGGCAGGCCATCCGCCACCTCCGGGACAGCGTGGGCATCAACCAATTGGTGCTGGACCTTCGGGGCAATGGCGGCGGATTGTTGCAGGAGTCCATTAGCATCGTCAACCTCTTCGTGGAAAAGGGGCAAGAAGTGGTGAGCACACGGGGAAAAAAGGAGGAATGGATGAAATCCTACTCCACCATGGCCGATCCCCTCCTCCCAGACATGCCCGTTGCCGTGCTCATAGACGAACAATCCGCCTCCGCCTCGGAAATTGTCTCGGGAACGCTGCAAGACCTTGACCGCGCCATCATTGTGGGACAAGAGAGCTTCGGAAAGGGGTTGGTACAACAAACCAAACCCCTGGCGTACGGCACCAAATTAAAAGTCACCGTGGCCAAGTACTACACGGCCAGTGGACGGTGCATCCAGCGACTCGACTACGGTGGTGAACGGGCAGAGGACGGTTCTGCACAGGCCTTTTCGGACTCGACACGGCAGGTTTTTTACACCCGCAATGGGCGTCCGGTCACGGACGGAACGGGGGTTCAGCCGGATGTGGAAGTGGAGGTGCCGTACATGAGTTACGTGTTGGAAGGGTTGTACCTGAACGGCATCGTTTTCGACTTTGCTAACGACTGGAGTGCACGGCATGAGAGCATTGGACCACCGGAATCCTTCTACTTGACAGATGAGGATTGGCAGGAATTTGTCGCGTTCGCGAAGAACCACAAAGCCACCGCATTTGAATCGCGCACCTTGGTGGCATGGGAGCAGTTGGAATCGCTCGCCCGCGAGGAGCGATTCTACGCGTTGGACTCGGCAGCATTTGCCTCTTTTGAGGGCATCCTGTTGCCGCAAATTGAACGGGACCTCAATCGCTTCCGCGATGAAATCACCTGGGCATTGGAGGAAGAATTGGTGATGCGCTACCACCTTCAGACCGGTGTAATCGCTTGGTCTGTTCCCCGTGACAGCACGCTCAGCAAGGCCATCGATTTGATGATCAGCGGTCAAAATGAACGGATTCTAGCAGGAACAGCGGAATAACCATGCAGTCCTCCGCCTTCGGTTCGTCTCACACAGTCCAACGGCTCTATGATGCCGCACTGATCTTGACGGCCGTTGCCCTGCCGTTTTCCAATTTCTTGATGAGCCAAGGCGCCTTCCTGTTGGTGCTGGCTTGGGGCGTTGATCGATGGAAAAATGGCCCCATTTTCAGAAACCGCGGTTGGCGGTTTTGGCAAACGCAGCCCGTACTATGGGCGGTGCTCGCCTTGTTTACTTGGCAATTGACGAGCCAATTGTGGTCGGAAAATTGGGGATACGGGTGGCGCGCCTTGCGCATCCAACTTCCGCTGCTTGCTTTCCCATTGATCCTCACGACCGGTCGCTGGGACCGCCAGAGGGGACTGCTCCTCGTGCAATGGGCATTGGCCGTATCGGTTATTGCTGCATGCGCCAGCTGCTTGTGGTTGGGGATGCAAAAAGAAGGACCTCTGCGCCCACGGGATTGGTCTCCTTTCATTTCCCACATCCGCTTCAGCTTACTCATCACCTTCGTTTGGGGTTGGTGGCTTCAGCGATGGTTCAAACGCCAAGAACGAATTTCCGCTTGGATGGTCATCTTGCTGAGCCTCTTCGGTGGATGGTTTACCTGGAAGGTCGCCTCCTTGACAGGTGCGATGTTGTTTCCCGTCATGCTCTTGGTGGCGGGTTGGCAAGTTCCCAAACTTCGAAAAATCGTGGGTGCGGCTTGGCTCGCAGCTGGACTCGTGGCCGTGGCCTTGGTCTGGGGCTTGCGGCCGGTGTACCCCGACGGGGAATCGCTTGAAACGAAGACGTCAGCAGGCGAAACGTATGTCCACTACCCCGAGCGCTGCCTGCGTGAAAATGGTCACCACGTCTGGACGTACATTGCTTGGAATGAGATGTTCGAAACCTGGTCCAAACGCAGCCAGGTCGATTTCAATGGAGCGGACCAGCGGGGGCAGGAGTTGAAAATGACCCTCATCCGTTTCCTTTCTTCAAAAGGCTTGAGAAAGGACGCTGAGGGCATCATGGCATTGACAGAGGAGGAAGTTGGCTGGATCGAGTCCGGAATTCCAACGGTAACGGAAATCGAATACCGCGGCCTGCAGCGAAGATTAGCTGTGGTGCAATTTGAAGTATGGAATGCAATGGACGGCGGAAATCCGAGTGGCCACTCGCTCATCCAGCGGCTTGCCTTCCTCAATGCCGCTCGGCACATCTTCCAACAGCATCCTGTTCTGGGCGTAGGTGTAGGTGACTTACCCGCGGCCTATGCTGAGGCTTACGACACGTTGAACTCACCCCTTTCCCCCGAATTCCGGTTGCGGGCACACAATCAGTATGCAACGTACCTCGTGGCCGGAGGGCCGCTGAATCTCATCTTGTGGCTGGTCTTACTCGTCACATTGATTCCCATGGCAGCCACCCGCCAAGGGCACCCCACGTCACAGGCCATGCTTTTCCTCGTGGTCCTCGCCTTGTCCTGCCTCACCGAGGACACACTCGAAACCCAAGCGGGTGTGACTTTTGCCGGATTCTTTATTGGACTATTCGGACGCCGAAGCCTTCCCGATGTTGGTTAATGCTTGGAGCACTGCCTCCAATGGAATGTCCAAATGACCCGACGGCGTGTGCACTCTGGTAGAGAGCCATCGGGCATGCCTCCCCAAGGGCCTCCAGCGCTCCGGCCACATGGGTGCTTCTTGCGCATAAAGCCCCACACACGACGTCCCTAGACCAGCCGCCAAGTGCAAAGGCCCTGTGCTCGAAGCAACAAGCCCATCTGCAGCTGCAATCAATGACATCAATTGATCCAAGGTCAATTTGCCTGTGGTGTCAACGACTTCCTCATTCGGAATCCAAGCGTCCTTCAGTGCAGCGCCTTCTTTCGCTGTGCCTGTCCAGAGCACCCGACAGCCGCTCTTCACCAAAGCTTCCATGCACGCCAGGTACCGTTCAAGCGGCCAGTTCGTCGCGCTGTTGTTCGATCCGGCGTGTAAAATCACGTGCTGTTTCCCCGGAACCAACCAAGAATCGGCGCCTTGTACTTTCTGGGCCACGGTTTCCCAAGGCTCTGTCGCCAAGCGGGACCAAGCATGCCATGCTCCCTCATCCTCTGGAACGCGCAATCCCGCCTTGCTCCAGCCCGGTGCCGGATGCAACGATAAAGCCAGGTCCAATCCGTGCCATGCCTCGTGCCGACCCGAGGATTTACGGGAAGCGGCATTGTGCACATTCATAAACCGAGCGAACGGCCACCGGCGACGGGTCCCTACACGGATGGGCACCCCTGCTGCCTCGAGCTGACGTGCAACATCCACATCCGGGAACGCGAGAATCGCTGCGTCGTACCCGGCCAAATCAGGAGCTGAATTGTCCTCCCACAAGACCACACGGTCCACCGACTCAGCAGCCCTTGCAGCAGGTGCGGCATATGGTCGCGTCAGAAAATCCACTTCCAAATCTGGATTGACCGACTTCAGAAAACCTGCAATCGGCAGCGTTACGGCCACATCTCCAATGGCGTCTGTCCTGCACACCAACACGCGCTTGATGGTTGTCCGATCCGCCTTTTCCAACAGCCGATGCAGGCGGCGCAAGTGTGCAATCTTGCGGTACTTCTCTAGCGTAGCAAACGCACTCCAACGCGCAATGGTCCAGCCCGTTTTTCCATCCCGCCAGCCTCCCCGGATCAAGGCATTTTTCGTCCATTGAAATGCGCCTTTCAGGTGGCGAATGCCGGGTGCAGCAAGCCAGGTTGCCCCGGAATAAGCCCCAGCCGCGATGTCCGAGAAATACGCAATCTGTCGCCGATGGTCCTCTACGGTGTGGTAGCTGTAGTGCAACAAATCCCCTTTGAGGTGGCCCGACGAGCGGGATGCGTCCACCAACTCCAGCCTATCGTGGGGGTTTTCACCGGTCCAACGCGCATGGCCCGTTTTCCAAAGCCTCAATTTTGTATCCGGGTACCATCCCCCATGGCGCACAAAGTGTCCGCAATAGGAGGTCAGGCGGTTCATCCGAAACCCAACGAGTGGTGATGCCGACTGCGCGGATTTCCATTCGAGAATGGATTGGCGCAACTCCTCGCTGAGTGCCTCGTCCGCATCCAGGGAGAGCAACCACTCACCCCGCGCTTGATCCGCTGCCCAGTTTTTCTGTTCAATGTGGCCTTCGAAAAGGTGCGTAAAGACCCGAGCTCCGTGCGATTCTGCAATGGCCACTGTCGCATCGGTTGACCCCGAATCCACCACGACCAATTCATCGGCCACACCCGCCAACGACTCCAGGCAACGGCCCAGGTTCCGTTCTTCATTGAAAGCAATGACTACGGCGGATAGAAAAGGTGAATTCATGAAGCGAAATCCAAGACAGAATGTTACCCCGCAAGTTACTGCGGACAAACAGGAAGTTTCCAACGATTGCTTGCACCCGCGAAGGAAGCCATTAATTTTGTTTTCATGAATGTACTCTTGTTGGGAAGCGGCGGACGTGAGCACGCCATTGCATGGAAATTGAGTCAATCGTCCTTGCTGCGCAAACTCCACATTGCCCCGGGCAATGGCGGAATGGAAGCGCTCGGGGTCACTGCAGATTTGGATCCCATGGACTTCCCTGCAGTGGAGCGGTATGTAAAGCGACACGAAATTGGGTTGCTTGTGGTCGGGGCAGAGGCTCCGCTTGTGGCCGGCATTGCGGACTATTTTGAAGCCTCGAATAAGACGAATGTCCTGGTCGTAGGGCCCAAAAAAGAAGGGGCCATGCTGGAGGGAAGCAAGGAATTTGCCAAGGCCTTCATGCAGCGGCACAACATTCCAACAGCTCGCTACGCCAGCTTTGACGACACCCAACTGCAAGATGCCATTGCTGCGTTGGACGATTTCAAGCCTCCTTACGTGTTGAAGGCCGACGGATTGGCTGCTGGCAAAGGGGTCATCATCACCTCTTCCAAAGAAGAAGCGGTGCAAACGTTGGAGGAGATGTTGAGCGGTAAAGCTTTCAAAGACGCCGGCCGAAAGGTCGTCATCGAAGAGTTTTTGGAAGGCAAGGAATTGAGCATGTTCGCTGTTACGGACGGCGAGAGCTACCACCTGTTGCCCTCAGCCAAGGACTACAAGCGCATTGGAGAGGGCGATACAGGGCCGAACACAGGCGGCATGGGCGCGGTCTCGCCGGTGCCGTTCTTGACAGAAGAATTTGCCGAGAAAGCCCTCAACCAAGTCATCATTCCCACCATCAAAGGATTGGGAAAGGACGGCATCCCTTACAAGGGCATCATCTTCTTCGGCCTCATCAAAGTGGGCAGCGATCCATACGTTATCGAGTACAACTGCCGCCTGGGAGACCCCGAAACGGAAGTGGTCCTGCCACGGTTGAAGAGCGACCTGCTCCACCTGTTCGAAAGCTTGTGCAGCGGGCTTCTGTCTGAATATGATTTGGTGACGGATGAACGGGCTGCGACAACGGTCATCCTGGCCAGCGAAGGGTACCCCGGCAGCTATGAAAAAGGCAAGGAAATCAAGGGACTACAAGATGTCGAAGACATTGATGGGCTGATTTTCCACGCAGGCACTAAGTTGAGCCGCCGCAAAATCTACACGAACGGAGGCCGCGTTTTGGCCCTAACAGGCCGAGGCGGTGATGTCGAAGAGTCGCTGAAAAACAGCTACAAATTGGCAGAGAAAGTAAGCTTTGAGGGTGCTTACCACAGAAAGGACATCGGAGCCGACGTCTTGGATTTGGCCTAGGCCGTTAGATTCAGAGAAAGCGACGAAGTACGCAGGTCAGACGATTCCGCCTTCCTTTTCGGCTTTGGCCGTGTACTTCTTTTGCAGACGCAACCACAAAAACAATCCAGCAAACCCGAGGGCGATGACCGCCATGTTGAACGGCGAACTGATGGGAACGAGAACGGTTTCAAACGTCCACTCAATGAATTTCGCTACGGGGGTTATGATTTCTTGCGTGTTCATGGGTCCTAAATTCGGAACAAAAATAAGCAACCGTTGATTTCTATCCTCCGCTCAAACCAACCAATTGCATGGGCCACTGTTCCAGTCACTATCGCGTGCGGCATCGCGGTACAGGTGGGCATGGGAACATTGGACGGAATTTCAGCGACTGTGCACGGATTGGGATTGGTTGCACTCGCCTTTGCAGGGCACCAGATTTATGTGAACCGGCATTTTGTGGACCGCGGAGATTCGGCACTAGCTTGGCTCACTGTACTCTGGTGCGTTGGGTCGTTGAAGCCTGTCGGTTGGCTGGAGGGCGTGCGGATGTGGATGGGCTGGTTGTTGGCGTGCTTCAGCCTGGCGACCGCACTCAAAATGCACCGGCAGACCTCGACAAGTGGAATCCAATTCCGTTCCGGTGCGTTGGCCGCATTGGCCACGGGCTGCAACCCGAGCACTTGGGGCATCCTGCTCGGCCTGATTGTGATGCAAATCAATTTGCGGCCAGGGATCGGGCGAGAATGGGGCATGCTCTTGATTGGCTGGCTCTGGGGAATGGGCATTGCAGCAGGGGTGGGTCATTTCATTCCGGGGTTCCAGTGGCAATCCATGGGCACGTTCGCCGCCTTTGAATTGCAGAACGGTATGCACTGGGCCACGCTCGCGTGGGCGCTGGCGGGTGCATTGGTGCTGTTGCGCCAGCAATCATCTTACAACCTCCGCGCCCAAAATGCACGGCTGAGTGTCTTAGCCGTTACCTGGCTAATCGCTGCAGGTGGGATGCTGAATTGGTCCGCTTCGGGCATCACGGCAGCATCTTTGGCCTTTTCTCCAGCCCTCGGACTGGCCCTTGCCTTTTCCACGGTCTGTCTGGTCCCAAAACGCGAACGTACCCGCCGTGGAAATCGCACCTGGGTAGACGGTGTATTCTGGGCCCTTGTTGGTACCGTGTTGGTTCTTTTTGTTCAGCAATTGTTGAACTGATTTCCAAACAATCACGACCTTCGCACCATGAAATTTGGAGTGGTCACTTTTCCTGGTTCCAACTGCGACATGGACATGGTCCATGCCTTGGAGCACGACTTGGGTTTTTCCGTTGTTCAGCTTTGGCACAAAGACCGCGACCTCCAGGGGGCCGACGTCGTCGTGTTGCCCGGTGGCTTTAGCTACGGCGATTACCTCCGCAGCGGCGCCATCGCGCGATTCTCGCCCATCATGGAATCGGTTATCGAACATGCCAACAAGGGCGGTCGCGTATTCGGTGTGTGCAACGGCTTCCAAATTCTATGTGAGACAGGGCTTCTGCCCGGAGCATTGCTGCACAACGAAAGCCGCAAGTTCATTTGCAAGAATGTGAACCTCAAGCCGGTTTCCCGCAAGGCTCCGGTATCCAGCGCGTTGGATGTGAACACCCCTGTTACCATTCCCATCGCACACGGAGAGGGCAATTATTTCATCCAGGAAGATGGCCTGAAATCACTGCAAGATCACGACCAGATTCTCTTCCAATACTGCGATGCCGCAGGCGAAGTCAACAGTTGGTCCAACCCCAATGGAGCTGTAGCCAACATCGCAGGCGTGGCAAACAAAAGCATGAATGTATTTGGAATGATGCCCCACCCAGAACGCGCCGCCAGCGACGATCTGGGCAATTCCGACGGCAAAGCCATCCTTGCTGGACTGGCCGCGTTGGTCGAGGCTTAACCGTTGGGAACGATTCACTTGTGGGACGGCATGTTGGCAAATGTTGGTCCATCTGCACACGCAGGTGAACATGATTGCCGTTAGCTTTGTTTGAATCCCACAGGCGCAATAAGACCCTACTTCCATGAATCACTACCCTGCTGGCCCTCACCTTTCACGCATCGAGACCCCGTCCGACTTGCGTGAACAATTTCAGATTGAAGACCTGCCTGCAGTCTGCGACGAACTTCGCGACTTCATCGTAGATGTCGTGTCGGAAAAGGGTGGGCATTTCGGCGCCAGCCTGGGAGTTGTGGAGTTGACCGTTGCCTTGCACTACGCATTCAATACGCCGGAAGACCAACTCGTCTGGGACGTCGGACACCAAGCGTACGGGCACAAAATTTTGACCGGTCGCCGGGAACAATTCCACACCAACCGCCAATACGGTGGATTGAGTGGATTTCCGAAACGCAGTGAGAGCGAATACGACACGTTCGGTGTTGGGCACAGTTCGACCTCAGTATCCGCAGCACTCGGAATGGCAGTTGCGAGCAAGCTGAAAGGCGAGCACGAGAAAAAGCACGTCGCCGTGATCGGAGACGGTGCCATGACCGCAGGTTTGGCTTTTGAAGGGCTCAACCACGGGGGCGCTGAAGACGCTAACTTGCTCGTCGTCCTGAACGACAACTGCATGTCCATTGACCCCAACGTCGGTGCCCTCAAAGAATACCTGACGGACATTACAACGTCCAAAGCCTACAACAAGGTAAAGGATGAGGTCTGGCATCTCCTCGGGCGCATCTCAAAGTTTGGCCCCAATGCACAATCCATCGCCCAAAAGGTGGAATCCGCTGTCAAGTCTGCCTTGCTCAAGCAATCCAACCTGTTCGAATCATTGAACTTCCGGTACTTCGGCCCGGTCGATGGGCATGACGTCGAACACCTGGCGCAAATCCTGAACGATATCAAGGATATTCCCGGCCCAAAATTGTTGCACTGCGTCACGATGAAAGGCAAAGGGTATGGGCCAGCGGAAGCAGGCAGTCCCACCACATGGCATGCTCCGGGCTTGTTTGACAAGGCCACCGGCGAAATCAAAAAAGCCGTCGCAACCCAACCAAAACCTCCGAAATTCCAGGACGTTTTCGGGCACAGCATCATTGAGTTGGCCAAACAAGACCCCCGCATCGTCGGCGTTACACCGGCCATGCCTTCTGGCTGCTCCCTGAAGTACATGATTCAGGAAATGCCCGATCGCGCATTCGACGTGGGCATCGCAGAACAACACGCCGTGACGTTCAGTGCTGGCATGGCAACCCAAGGCAAGGTTCCGTTCTGCAACATATACTCGAGCTTCATGCAACGGGCCTATGACCAAGTCATCCACGACGTAGCGCTGCAAAACTTGCACGTGGTGTTCTGCCTCGACCGAGGTGGCGTCGTTGGTGCTGACGGTCCCACCCACCATGGAGCCTACGACATTGCATACATGCGCTGCATTCCAAACATGGTCGTGGCTGCCCCAATGGATGAAGTGGACTTGCGCAACATGATGTATTCGGCTTCGCAACTGCACGATGGGCCATATTCCATTCGCTACCCACGCGGTGCCGGATCGATTGTGGACTGGAAGCAACCGTTCCAAGCCCTACCATTGGGCAAAGGACGTCGATTGCAAAACGGATCCGATGTGGCCATTTTGAGCATTGGCGCCATCGGTACCCAAGCCACCGATGCTTGCGAAGCTTTGGCCAAACGAGGCATCAGTGCAGCACACTACGACATGCGGTTTGCGAAACCCATCGATGAGATGCTGTTGCACGAGGTCTTTGGCAAATTCGAACACGTGATCACTCTGGAGGACGGTTGCATCGTCGGCGGATTCGGCAGTGCCGTAATCGAATTCATGGCCGACCAAGGGTACAAAGCCCAGGTTCGCCGATTGGGATTGCCTGACCGGTACGTCGAACACGGTACACAAGCGGAATTGTACGCCGAAAGTGGATACGATGCCGCTGCGATTGTAGCTTGCGCCGAAGAAATGGCGGCACAGGCGAGCGCGGGCAGCGCATCCCAGTCCGCGTGACCCAACTCCATGGATACACCCCCATCTGAACCCATCCGCAACCGCGTCGAAGAAAGCGGCTTGATTGCACTGGATTTAGACCACCTCACGCCCCGTGCTGATGTGCGTGTCCTCGATTTAAGCCAATACCTCGAACAAGGCCTGATCCTCCGTGAAAAGCCCTTTCGGCAAGCCATCTCCGAACTGTCTGCGACCGATTGGGCGGAAAAAACTGTGGCGCTGCATTGTGCCTCAGATGCCATCGTTCCGGATTGGGCTTGGATGTTGGCCACGTCCAAATTGATTGCCTTGGGGGCTGAGGTTTTCATCGGCGACCTGGCCCATACCCAGGAGCAACTGCTTCTCAGAGCCATTGACGCTCTGGACTTGAGTCCATTTGAAGGGGGTCGGCTCGTCATCAAAGGGTGCTCAGCAGGCACTACGAGCGAAAGCTTGGCGCGCATCATCCAGCGCCTCCAACCCGTAGCCCAATCCATTTTCTACGGCGAGCCCTGCTCGACCGTTCCTGTGTACAAACGGCCCCGAAAAGAGGGCTGATTTCCGCCGGTGGTTGGTACCTTGGGGTCACGACTTAGGACCCCTTTTCCATGATCACTTCTCCTGCCGAACGCAAGCTGTTCCTCATCGACGCCTATGCCTTGATTTTTCGCGCCTATTATGCGTTCATCAAGAATCCACGGATCAATTCGAAGGGGCTGAATACCAGCGCCATTTTCGGCTTTACCAACGCTCTGCTGGATGTCATTCGCAACGAATCACCGTCTCACCTGGCCGTGGTTTTCGACGCGCCGGGAGGGTCGTTCCGCAACGAGACCTACACCGAATACAAAGCCAACCGCGACGAAACCCCTGAAGACATCAAGCGTTCCGTTCCTTGGATCCTGGAAGTGCTCGAAGGGCTGAACATTCCTGCCATCAGCAAGGTGGGTTTCGAGGCAGACGATGTGATTGGATTCTTGGCCAAAAAGGCTGCGGTCGAGGGGTACGAAGTGTACATGATGACCCCGGACAAGGATTTTGGCCAACTGGTTACCGAGCAGATTCGCATGTTTCGACCCGGTCGCGGCGGCAATCCTGCAGAGGTCTGGGGGCCCGACGAAATCCGCGAAAAATTCGATGTGGACGATCCCATACAGGTCATTGATCTGCTGGGCATGATGGGCGACAGTGCCGATAACATTCCGGGCATTCCGGGAGTTGGGGCCAAGACCGCATCCAAACTGCTCCATCAATATGGAAGTCTGGAAGGGGTCATTGCGCATTCGCATGAGCTAAAGGGAAAACTCAAGGAGCGCGTCGAGGAAAACAAAGAATTGGCTCTCCTCTCCAAGGAACTGGCGACAATTTGTTTGGACATTCCCCTCGAATACGACTGGGACGCCATGGCCATGGAAAAACCCGATGCAGACGCATTGCGGGACACCCTTGAGAACCTCGAATTCCGGACGTTGGCACGTCGCATCTTGGGAGCATCCCCTTCAGAAAGCGCAGGGACGTCCACCCCCACTCCCTCCCTATCTGTGAGTACAGAAGAGCCCGCTCAGCTCGATTTGTTTGGCGGCGGAGAAGGAGACACGGCAGCCTCCACCGACGGTGCAAATGGCTACCGAACCATCAAGGACGTATCCACCTCGTACACTTTGGTCCAAGACTTGCCCAGCCTCGAAGCCTTGATCGAAACGCTCAAAGCCTGTGACTCTTTTGCCTTCGATACCGAAACCTCTTCGCTGGACGTGATGACGGCGGAATTGGTTGGAATTTCCTTTTCGACAGCTGCAGAAACTGGTTACTGGGTGCCTGCGCATTGCGAGGCGTGGTCTGAAAAAGAACTCCTCGCACAACTCCAGCCCATCTTCGCAGACCCCTCCAAAGAAGTCATCGCGCACCACTTCAAGTTCGACTACAAGATGCTCGCCATCCGGGGAGTCGAATTCAAAAACCGCGTCTTTGATACCATGGTCGCCCATTACCTGATCCAAGCAGAGGCCTCCCACAAGCTGGATCGGTTGGCCGAGACTGAATTGGGCTACGCAACCGTTCCCATCACCGATCTCATCGGGAAGGCTGGAAAAGGACAGAAGTCCATGGCGGACTTGCCGGTAGAATCCATCACGGATTACGCTTGCGAAGACGCCGACATCACCTACCAATTGCGGCAACATTTCGGGCCCAAGCTGCAAGAAGTGGCTGCCGTCGAATTGTTCCAGACGGTTGAGATGCCCTTGGTCAAAATTTTGGCAGATATGGAGTTGGAAGGGGTGCGGATTGATTCCGAGGAATTGAATCGATACAGCGCCGAACTCGGTGAGCTGATTGAGGAGTTGACGCAGGGCATTCACAAGCACGCAGGCCAAGCGTTCAACATAGACAGCCCGAAACAACTGGGTCCGATTCTTTTCGAAACGCTGGAAATCAAGGCGAAAATCAAAAAGACCAAAACCGGTCAATACCCCACCGGCGAGGAAGTATTGGAGAAAATCGCCGATGCCCACCCCATCGTCCCGGCAGTGCTGCGATACCGCAAATTGAAAAAGCTCAAATCCACTTATGTGGACCCCCTGCCCAAGTTGGTCAACGAACACAGCGGCCGCGTACATACGACCTACCAACAAACCGTGGCTGCTACAGGCAGATTGAGCTCCAAGGATCCCAACCTGCAAAACATCCCCATTCGAACCGAGGAGGGGCGCGCCATCCGGAAGGCTTTCATTCCCCGGGACGACAACCACGTTCTTCTGGCAGCGGATTACAGCCAAGTGGAACTGCGGATTGCTGCGGCACTGAGCAAAGACCCTGGATTGGTTGACGCGTTCGTACAGGGCCAAGACGTGCACACCGCTACTGCTGCCAAAGTATTCCAAGTGGATACGGAGGCGGTGGACCGCGACATGCGGAGCAAGGCGAAGGCCGTCAACTTCGGCATCCTCTATGGGCAAGGAGCATTCGGATTGGCCCAGAACCTGGGCATTTCCCGCCGAGAAGCCAAAGAAATCATCGACGCCTACTTCGTCCAATTCGCCCAACTTAAAGCCTTCACAGCGGATTGTGTGGACCGCGTCCGCGAAACGGGATACGCCGAAACGGTCCTCGGTCGGCGCCGGTATTTGCCCGACATCCAATCCAACAACGCCACGGTGCGCGCCTTTGCTGAACGCAATGCCGTCAACGCGCCCATTCAGGGATCCGCGGCTGACATCATCAAGGTGGCCATGGTCCGGATGCAAGAGGCGATTGACCAACATCAGCTTCGCAGCCGCATGATCATGCAGGTGCACGACGAATTGGTCTTCGATGTTCCAAAGGATGAAATCGAACAACTCGAGGGACTCATCAAGACCGCCATGTCCGAGGCTGTAGCATTGACTGTTCCCCTCGTCGTCGACATGTCAACCGGAAAAAATTGGCTCGAAGCGCATTGATTTAGAGCGGTTTCTGCTCTGCACATACGGGTGTGTGGAACTTTTTTGATTCGTTCCCGTATAGGTGTCCGGTGAGAAGCATCTTAGACTTCAATATCCAGACTAACAATCATGCGTTTCAATCAACGAATTCAAGCCCTGCCCATCGTCCTCGGACTGGGAGCATTTTTAGCCACTGGTTGCGGTGGAGGTACTGACGAACACGCCGGTCACGACCACGGTAGCGAAGAGCAAGTGGTAGAAGGCATGGACGCCGACGGCATGGCCGTTACGTCCCGTCAAAACACCTTGACAAAAATTTTCCATGCGGCGCCATCGCCCATGGAAACCGCCTCGCTCATCAAGCGCAGCGGCGCCAGCTTCCACGCAGACGCCTTGAACGGCGCCGATCGTGCGAGCGACTACACCACCAGCGATGCACAAGCCATCAACCTTGGCATCTACGGTGCGGACTTGAGCTACGCAACCATCTTTGAAGAAAACTCAACGAGCCTCGAGTACCTCGACGTCATCAAATCGCTGAGTGCCCAACTCGGAGTAGACGACGTTTTGAGCGGCGAAGTGATGGACGAAGTGGAAGCCAACCGCAACGACCGCGCCATGCTCATCGACATCGTCTCTGACACATTTTACGAGCTGAACGAGCGATTGAAATTCAATGGCCAAGAAGACCTTGCAGGTCTGGTTGTCGCCGCTGGGTGGGTCGAAGGTATGTACCTCGCAACGCGCCACCTCGATGAGGCCCCAGAAGACCTCAAAGCGCGCATCGCTGAGCAAAAGCTCGTGCTTGATGACGTCATGCGCTTGTGCAAGAGCTACGAACAAACGCCGGCCTTGACCGGATTGCTCACCTCCATGGAATCCATCGAAGCGGCATACGCCGGTGTGGGAACCACAGAAGGTGAAGGAACCACAACACGCGAAGAATCAGGCGCATTTGTCATCGGTGGAGGCCCCTCCTTTGCTGCAGACGATGCCACCATCCAAGCCATTGCTTCAGCAGTTGAAGCGGTGCGTACTGGGTGCATTCAATAAAAGAGAAGTAGAATAGCAATGAAACATACACTCATCCTCCTGCTGGCCTTCGGGCTCTTTGCAACGACCGCTGACGCTCAGTGCCGATCGTTCACAAAGAAAAATTGCCTCTCCACATTGGATGGTTACATCCAAAACGACAACTACAACAGCGCCATCCTCATTCCAGGTGATGAAGCGGAATTGATGTTGACGTTCCTCGCAGGCCAAGATTACCGACTCATCGTTTGCAGCCACCCTGTTCTCGGTGAAGTGACTTATGAAATCAACGATGCCCGTGGCAAGCGTTTGTTTGACAGCCGGAAAAATGAACCGGATGTAAACTACGTCGACTTCAAAGTCGAAACCACACAGCAATTGCAAATCCATGTGCAAGTGCCGGAAAGTAAAACCGCCATCATGCACGAAGGATGTGTCACCGTTTTGGTCGGCTCAAAGAGTTAAGCCCCCGAGTCGACCCCCTCATTCAACAAAAACGGCCGCTCAGTGCGGCCGTTTTTTTATGCTGTAACGTGTAGGGTTATTGGACCATCAACTTCGTCGCTGATCGTCGGCCGTCTGCTTCCACTACCAGCACGTAATTGCCCTGAGCCAATGCGGAGGTTGGGACTTCAAATTGGTAGGCACCCATCGCCATGGCCCCGCGGAATCCGTTCCAAATCACCCGGCCTGTCAAGTCCAGCAATTCGATGGAGACTTCGTCAAAGGCTTGATGCGTATCAAATGCCAACGTCGCTGAAGCAGATGCTGGATTGGGGTACACAGCCAAATCCAACCCTTGCATGCGCTCACGTTCTTCGACCTCAGAGGCCGTGAGAACTTCGATGTTGATGTCGTCGAGGAAAATGTTATTGCCCAGTCGGCTTTCAAACTCAAACTTCAAGCGGAAGTTCTCCGTCAAAAATTGGGTGTAAGGGATGCTCAATGTGTAGCTGTTCCATTCGTCTGGCCCATTCGGTGTGAACGGGAACACGTGCGGTGGAGCCGATGGCAAATCGGTGAATCCACGGTGCATGCGGCGAAGGCTCCACGTTTCACCACAGTCGGGAGACGCATAGACCTTCAAGCGATCGTCGGTGTCGTCCTCGTCTTCGTTATTGCCCTTGTAGCAATATGCCCACTTGTAGGAGACCAGGATTTCAGCGGCGTTGGACATGTCCATGCTGCTGGTGATCAATTGGTCGGTGTTGTACTCGATGTCGTTGCCCCAGTTTTCAATGCGCAAACTGCGGTCGCCCGTGTATGCCGCCGCCGTGACCACTTCCCAGCCGTCGCCATCATTGGCCACGTCCACCATGAACCAATCTTCACCCAGTTCGGGCGCTTCGAAGCTGTCCGAGAAGGGCGTTTCCATGGCGCCCACCTCGAGGACTTGGATGTACGCGGGCTCGGTCAGGGAAACCTCGTTCACCCCGTTGGAAACGGTCAGTGCCACATCAAAAATTCCCGCTTGGTCAAAAGTATGCCAAGGCGTCTCATCGGCGCTAGTGCCCCCATCGCCGAAATTCCATGACCAACCGGTCACGCCGTGGTAGCTTGCATCAAAAAACTGCACGGAATCCCCAACGCAAATGGTTTGGCGGGAAGCCGTGAAGCGCGCTTCGCACAAAATGGGCTCTTGGCTCACCCCGGTCTCTTCGAGGTTGGCAGGGGTCCACAATTGGTTGCGTTGGGCTGTGCTGCTGTACATGGCCGCACGCATGCGCTCGCGTTGTCCCTCTGTAAACATGCGTCCACAGTAGGAGTAGTCCATGTAGTTCTGCACGTTGTCCAACGAACCACACGTTTCTCCGTCCAGGTTGCAGGTGGTCCATCCGCTGGAAAGCGGCGTGTCGTCCACGTTGTCATCCATGTCACAATTGTCTGGATCGCCTGGGCTGTTGGAGTTGCCCCACGGGTGGCGCAGGTTCATCCAGTGCCCGGCTTCGTGCGTCAGCGTGCGTGAGCGGTAGTTGTTGCTGGTTCCGATGTTGCCGGTGTAATCGTGGGCGACAACGATGCCATCGTTGCCGGCACCCATCGCACCATTCACCGAGCTTGGATACAGGCTGTAGCCTGCAGCCCCGTTTGCATTCTCCACCACCCAAATGTTGAGGTAGCTGTTGCGCGGCCACTGGATTAGGTCTTTCACATCACCATCTCCAACATAGGTCAGCGGGGAAACAATGCGGTTGATGCCCGTGTGGCAGTTGCCATCGGGATCGATTTGTGCCAAACGGAATTCAATCTCCGAATCGGCTGCTATGTCTTCAAACTCCGTAATGACATCATCGATGTCCGGGTTCAGCTTACGGTAGTCGCGGTTCATGACCTCGATGCCGCTGAAAATTTGCTCGTCGCTGATGTTTTCCGGGCCGTTGTAATGGATCACGTGGAACACGACCGGAATGACGATGAGCTCGTCTCGGTTGATCGATTCAAACGCGGCTGTCTCGTCCTCTAGGCGCTGTTCGGCCTCCTCAGCAGCTTCTCGCGCACCGGGATGGGCATTGAAAAAGGCCTCTTCCATCATCCATTGACCGCAGTAGCGAATCTCAGAAGTAGAAGGCGCATCTTGGGCTTGCAATAAGCCAGTGAACAATAGAAGGGCCCCTAGAATGGGGAGGGCATGATGGTTTCGGTACGGCATGGTTTCAAACTTGCAGGGGCAAAATACCACATTTTAGAGGGTTGTAAGGAAAGAGAGGTGGCAAGGTTGGGACTGCATGCCCATGCGTGTACTTTTAGCACATGAAAATTATGCCTACAGTTGCCGCAATGGCATTTGGTTTCCTTTTCGTTGCTTGCGGAGGGGGAGAATCGAGTACCGCAGAATCAGGTGGACGCCCCCAAGTCCAGGAAATTTCCATCCTCCAACTCGACTCGCTGCAGAAGGCGCTGCCCAATGCCATCTTACTCGACGTTCGTTCGGATGAGGAGTGGGCGGGCGGGCACCTTGAGGGAGCCGCGTACATTTCCTTTGACTGGGATCACCGATTAGAGCCGTTGAAAGCGTTACCGACTGATCGGCCGGTGCTTGTTTACTGCGAGGCAGGCGGGCGCAGCGGTGTCATTACAGAGGAATTGCGCATCATCGGCCATCCGTACATCGTTGACCTCATCGGAGGGATGGAGTCGTGGACGGAAAACGAGCGGCCCGTCGCATTCGGGGAGCCCGTTGCTTTGCCTTAACGGGGCACGGCAGGTTCAAGCCTGAATCCCACATCCGACATGCCCGGAAGCGGGTCCAACCGCATGCCGTGACGAATGCCGATCGCATAATCGCCTGCAATTGGAAATCCGGTGTTGCGCCGAAATCCGATCCGGTGATCCACCATATTGCCGAATCCTGTGCCCAGCCACCGGCCGCGTTCATCGGCCAGGTCACAGGCCAATGTATCCCTCAACGTGCGGCCGTTTGGGAAGGTAAAATCCACAAAGAGGTAGATGTTGCTAAACGGGTACCGCTGGTCGTGACGGAGGTCGATGAAAAAATCGTACTTCGCTAAGGTGTCGGTAACCTGCCATTCAAATTCGGCCGCATCCTCAACCGTCCATCCGTCATCCGGATCCAACGGTTGTGTCTCCGCAAAAAAGGCATCGGTACCGCAGCCCGTCCCCAACAGCACGGCGAGCGTTCCGACAACGGCGTACTTCACGGTCGCGTAGTTCACGATTTTTCGGCGTTCGGCTTGGCGTTCTTCGCTGGTCGACGGCGCTTTTTACGCGGCTTGCCTGGCTTCTGTCCTCCTTGATTTTTGCCCGAGGCATCCGAGCCCCCTGCTTTAGTTTGGGCAGGAGCGTTGTTGCCTCCTCCTTTAGCGGATTTTCCGCCGGATCGGCCCTTGCGGCCTGAGCGTTGCTTCCGGCGGCGGCGCTGCTCATCGAAACGGGTCAAGCTGTCTTGGCCGACCACATTGGAGTACACTTCATCCACTTCATCTGGGCCTTCCTCCATAGCGAACTCGGTCAAGCTGTGCGGGTATTCACCGCGCTTGTTCATTTCGAGCAATTCGTTCATGTCCTCCAGCGTCACCGCGACCGGTCCGTTGGTCGGTCCATCGGGCGCAATGAGGTAAACCAATCGCTTGAAGATGTCCATTTTGAAGACAAACGCGCGGCCCTCCTTGAGCTTGATTTTAGCGTTGGGCGATGGGAATTCTTTGACCGCCTCCACGTACTGATCCAACTCAAAGTTCAAGCAACACTTCAATTTGCCGCATTGACCGGCCAACTTCTGCGGGTTCAATGACAACTGCTGGTAACGGGCTGCAGACGTGCTCACGCTTCGGAAATCCTTGAGCCAGCTCGAGCAGCACAATTCACGACCGCACACTCCGATGCCACCCACCCGGGCGGCCTCCTGGCGCGCCCCGATTTGGCGCATTTCAATGCGCACTCCAAAGGCGGAGGCCAACGAGCGCACGAGCTCACGGAAATCCACCCGGTCCTCCGAGGTGTAATAGAACGTTGCTTTTTTACCGTCCCCTTGGAACTCGACATCCGTCAGCTTCATGCCCAGGCCAAGGCCTTTGATGATGTCACGCGCCTCTTTGATTGTATCCGGCTCGCGCAAACTGGCCTTCTGCCATGCATCGATGTCCTCTTGGGTCGCTTTGCGTTCGATTCGCTTCAATTCGTGGTCGTCCTTCGCGCCTTTGGCATTCATCTGGGCCCGGACCAACTCACCCGTGAGGCTGACAACTCCAACATCCAACCCGTGGTCTGCATCCAAAACGACGACATCGCCCACATGAACCTCCAACGCCGATGGCTTGCGGAAGAACCCCTTGCGGTTCGCCTTGAAACGAACTTCAACAACGTCAAAAGGACGTTGTCCGGAAGGCAGGGCGACGCCTTCCAACCAATCGAAGACCGTCAACGAACCACAACCATTGACTCCACAATTCCCATTGCTCCGGCAACCGCGGGGTTTGCCGTCTGCTCCATTTCTACAATTGCTGCAACTCATTGGAACGAAGATAAGGCGGTTCAGCCAGCCTTTCTCAGCAAAATATTCAACCGAGCGCTGATGTCCATGAACACCAATTTGCCATTGACATTCCCTGCTATATCGCGGTGCGCCCGCTCGAGCAATTCCTGCATATCGAGCACATTCCCGTGGTGAATAAACGGGGCGAATTTCTGTGCGAACTGGCGTTCTGTCTCCGTCAGACGCACGAGGGTTTGGGCTCCATAATTGCCCACGATGCATTGGCGAAGCATGTGCAGCGCGTACCGCAAAAAGCGCTTCATGCCTTCCCGCCCAGGCTTCGCAAAATCATCTGCTAAGGCCACCGTGGTAACCGAGTCGTGTGCGTAGCAAGCCCGCATCCACGCTACAAACAACCGGTGGTCTTCATCCGAACCGGCTTCGCCGCGCATGCGCAACGCCGCCGCAATGTTGCCATCGGTGACATGCAGCAAGTTCGCTGCCTCTGACGCCGCTACCCCGAAATGCGTCTCCATGCCCGCAGCTGCCATATCGATATCGAGTCGGGGGACCTGAACCTGCTGCACGCGGGAGCGAATGGTTGCGAGCAATTGATTGGCCTGCTCACTGACAAATAACATCACTGTCCGGTCTGTGGGCTCCTCAATCAACTTGAGCATCTTGTTCGCGGTATCCACACGCATCGCTTCTGGCAACCACAAAATCAGCACCTTCCACCCGCCTGCAAACGCCTTGAGGCCCAACTTACGGTTGAGTTCCATCGCCTCCTGAACACTGATAAACAGTTGCTTACGGTCCCCGCCGATCGCCGTTAGCCATTCTTCCTGCCCGAAATACGGCCCCTGGAGCACCCGCTCACGCCAAGCAGCTTGGAACGGCTGGGAGAGCGCATGGTCGGATCCGTCTTTCCTGAAAAATGGAAAAGACCAATGCAAATCCGGATGTTGCAACGTGTCGTATTGCTTGCACGAGGCACACGATCCGCATGCGTCGGCTTCCGTTCGTGAGGTGCAGTGCAGGTACCGAGCGTAGGCAATGGCCAGGGCCAAAGCACCGCTTCCTTCGGGACCGTTGAACAATTGAGCATGCGCCACGCGGCCGGATTGGGCCCCTGCCCGCAACTTCTCACCCAATGCTTGGTGCCCGATGACCTGTTCAAAACGCATGCAACGAAAGTACGGTTAAAACGCGGTGTGCAGCGAGGTGTAAACCCCACGCCCTGCAGCACTGATGCCGCTTGCAAACACACGGTAATGCATATCCAGCAGGTTGCGCACGCCGACCCTAAACTCGACTTTTTCGTGCAGCTTAGAGCTGAATTCTGCATTCAACGTCCACCAATTTGGTGCCCCGCTGTCCAGCATCAAATCCAAGTTGTCGGTCGCATACGGACCAAACTTTGAAGTCGGCTTGGCCCCGCTGAACAACACATAGGTTTCTAAGGTCCACCAACGTCCTTCCCAATCCGCAGCAATGCGACCAAATAACGGAGGGATGTGGGACATCGGCCGTTTTTGCAAGGTCCCATCCTCGTCGGGAATGAATTGGTCCCCGACCGTCCAATTGACCGCTGCTTCCAGAGCAACCTTTTTGGTCAGTTTAGCTTGAACCTCCCCGCGCAATCCACCAATCAAGGCGTGACTCGCATTGACATTGGTTTGGACTTGAGCGCTATCGCCGTCAATCCAAAACAGGTCGTTTCCATCCAGTTCGGTTGGCTGAGGGACGATTGCATCGTTCAACCGAGATCCAAACCCACTCAAGGTCACCGCAAGGATTTGGCGTGCTTGCCAATCCCAGTGGACGGAGTGTTCAATGCTGTACAAATACTCCGGGCGCAACTTATCGTTAGGCACCAACACATATCCTCCTTTCTCCCGGACCTTGCCCATGTCGTCGACGTTGGGGTGCCTGAATCCCGTAGAAAAGCCGGTGCTCATAGACCACACGCGCGATGGACTCATCCACCGATCGGAGATCCCTCCCGTGAGTGCGCTGTTCCTCATGGAAACCGATTCGAAGGGCAAGGTGTAATTCACACCAGGTTCAAACGCCGCGTCCAACATAGAATGACTCCATCGCACCCCCCCTGTGAAGCGGTGAGATCGCCACCGCTTGTGAGCATTTGCAAACCCCGCCAAGGTGCGCATGGCGCTGCCTCCGTTGGGGTACCGCGTGTCAGCAGCTTCAACGGCATCGGTTTGTACATGCGTGAGTTCTGCGGATGACGCGACATCGTCCCAGCCGAGGTTGACGCCAGCTGTGACATTCACCCCTGAATAGAAGCGTTTGGATAACGTGGAATACGCATTCCACACGTGCACGTTTTCCGTCTGGGTTTCGCGCCACATAGAACCCAGCCGGCGCTTGATCCTGGACTCTTCAATGGATTGGACAGAAACAACGGTGCTCCAACTCATGTCCCAACGGGGAAGGGAGGTACCGTAACGCAATGCCGCCAGTGATCGCCGTTGCGGACCGTAGTTCCACTCCGCCCATTTCGGCATGTCGTCCTTTTCCTCAAACGTCACATCGTAACGAGGGATGTCACTGCTCGTGCTCCATTGCAGGTTCAAGTCCCACACGCCTCGGGAGGTTTGCAGCCGGAATTTTTGCAAGACATCCGTCTGATCGTACCCCGAACCCACCTGCACTTCAGGATCATTGTTCACTACCACCTCATCCATGCCCCCCTCGGTCACTACGTACACAGAGTCCAGCCCCCAGGCAGGGTCACCGTGCCGTCGCCATTTCCCCATGCGGAGGTCGCCGTACCGGGCATGCGAAAACGAAGTCAGTGATGCCCATTTGCCCCTTGAATACTCCACATCGCCGTGAATCATGGTGCTCTGATTCGGTGTACGGTAGGCCGTTGAAGCACGCACGTGTACACCGTGGCGGCCCACCCTCGGTGAGCGCGTATGGTAGTGAATCACGCCCCCCATGGCATCGCTGCCGAACAAGATGCTGTTCGGCCCTAAAAGCACATCGGTCCGCTCCAGAATATTCGGGTCAACCGTGATGGCGTTTTGCAAATGGCCGCTCCGATAAATTGCGTTGTTCATGCGCACACCGTCCACGACGAGCAACACCCGGTTGGCTTCAAATCCCCTCAAGATGGGCGAACCACCCCCTTGTTGACTTTGCTGCACCAAAACAGAGCCCGTGGACCAGAGCAATTCGGCGGCAGTCTGAGGAACCTCCAACTGCACGACCGGTTTCGGCAATTGAACCGATACCTTGGACACGTTTGACAGTGCAGCGGTTTCGGCACTAACCACGCCTTGGCTTACGACTTCTGCTTGGTCCAAGCTGATCATGTCCTGTACCATCCGAACTTTCTCGCCGACGACCTGTCCCGGATAAATGACCATGTCCATATACCCTACTGATCGCAGAAGCAACGTATCCATGTTCAGGTCCCGCTGGATGATCGCATTCCCCGACTCGTCAGTCATGACTTGGACGCCGGTGTTCTTATTGACGATGACGGCAAATGGCACTGGGGCAGCACCGTTCGATGAGACGGCTTGAATTTTCTGAGGCGTCGCTGCGGTGGATTTAGCTGAGTCAGGCTTCGAGGCCGTGTTCTGGGCCCAGGCGGACACAGCGACGAAAAAGAAGGGCAATGCACCCAGTACCTTCCAGTTCAATTTCCGTCGTTGATTCGTCTGTGCCTCCATGGTACCCCGCTCTGGGCAAATATCAAGCCAATTTCTTCACCCCGCACATCAGCCAAACACCTGTTCGAGCACCTCATAACTCTTGATGTCACGGAGGCCTCCCATTTGGTGCTTCAAATACCGCAATTGACCTTGAATCAGCTCTTTACGCTCCTCAAAAGAAGAGGTGAAGGTGCGCTTTTGGTCATGGAGAAGCTCCATGAACCAATGCGACAACGGCGGCGGCAAATGATCTTCCAACGTCCCCATGCTGAGTTTCCATTCCCCGGATTGCAGGTCCAAGACGTCCTCGCTGGCATGCGTGGGTGGCAACGGGGCGATGCCCATGAGTTCAATCAATTGTCCCATGAACTCGACATGCACCCAGCCCACTTGTTCTTCTTTTTCCACCCGAATCAGCGCCCGATGAAACAGGGCGTACACATCCGGATGTGCAGTCTCCTCGGGAAAGAGCTTCGACACCAATTCACACAGAAAAAATGCCACGGCGCTTCTGCGTACGTCCTGAAACATAGCGACAGGGATGAAGGTGCGCCTGGCCTCCTTGAAACGGACCAAGCCCTCCGCACCTTTGCGGGTGACTCCGTGCAAGTCCAAAATGGCGCCCGGGTGCCATTTACCGACTTGGCGGTTCTTGCCCTTTCCCTCGGTTACCCACAAGGCAATGGTTCCCAAACTCTGGCCCATCACACGAACCACCCGTCGCCCATCGTTGTAAGGGACAACGGACAGCACAATGCACGGTTCTCTATCAACGTTTAGCGACTCAGCCATGAGAATTCCTTCGACCGAACGAATTTACAATCGGTCAGAGCTGCCCCAACATTTGAGCGAGGAATGAGGTTACCTTAGCAGAGCCCTGAATCATGGATCAAGACCACAACGACGCTTCACCTTCATTGACCAGCATCGACTGGTTCAACTACCGCCGCCGCACTTCGCGTAAAATCCACGTAGGCAGCTTGGAACTCGGGGGGGAAGCTCCGATACGCATTCAATCGATGACCACGGCGGACACCATGGACATCACCAAAACCGTGGCCGAAAGCGAGCGCATGATTGATGCGGGCTGCGAGCTGGTGCGCATTACCGCTCCTTCGAAACGAGAGGCGGAGGCGCTGAAATCCATTTCAGATGCGTTGCACGCCAACGGGCACGATGTTCCGCTCGTGGCCGACATTCACTTCACACCGAATGCAGCAGAGATTGCAGCAGACTACGTGGAGAAAATCCGTGTGAACCCGGGCAATTACGCCGACAAGAAGCGCTTTGAGGACATCGAGTACACCGATGCTTCCTATGCAGAAGAGTTGGAACGCATCCGGGAACGCTTCACGCCATTGGTGCTCAAATGCAAGGCATTGGGCCGCGCCATGCGCATCGGTACAAACCACGGTTCGCTTTCCGATCGCATCATGAGCCGGTACGGGGATACCCCGAAAGGCATGGTCGAAAGCGCCATGGAATTTCTGCGGATCTGCCGGGAAAACGACTACCACGATTTGGTCATCAGCATGAAGGCCTCCAACCCTCAGGTCATGGTGCAAGCATACCGGTTGCTCGTGGCTTGCATGGATGAAGAAGGAATGAACTACCCGCTTCATCTCGGCGTGACGGAAGCAGGAGATGGGGAAGATGGTAGGATCAAGAGCGCTGTTGGCATTGGAGCCTTGCTTGAGGACGGCCTGGGGGACACCATTCGGGTCTCCTTAACAGAAGCCCCAGAAGCCGAGTTGCCCGTCGCGCGCATGCTGGTTGAACGCTATGACCAACGGGAAGGAACAAAAGCGGACGCCGTTCCGCTGACCTTCAATCCATACGCTTATGCCCGTCGCACATCACGGGAGGCAGGCAATGTAGGTGGAAAGCACGTCCCCGCAGTCGTCCACGACCTGAGCGGCGATGCCATTTCAGAGGCCCGCTTGTTTGGCTGTGGCTACCGCTATTCGGTTCCTTTGGACAAATGGAACCTGGATGACTTCGCTTGCGATTTCGTTTATGCCGGCGAACAGTCGGTGCCGTTCGAGCTGCCCGGTACGCTGAGCGTGTTGCAAGACGTTGCGCACTGGGAAGACCGAGAACGACATTATCCCATCTGTACTGCTGCCCAATGGGACGCAGCGCACCCTGCCCGGTGGCATTTCGTACGCTCGAGCAGAGCGGATTTAACCCCTGCATTCATTGAAAAGCTGGCGCACCACGACCAGGCGATTTTGGTCCTGGAAGCGGCAACAGATCACGCCATGTCCGAACTCCGCGCCTGCTGCATGCTGCTCGACCAAGCCGGGTGCGATGTACCTGTTATCCTCCGTCGATCGTACGATGGATTGGATGCTGAGCGGTTCCAGTTATACGCCTCCACGGATGTGGGTGCTCCGCTCTTGGATGGGTTCGGCGATGGCATCTGGTTGGAAGGCGAAGGACTTCCGCTTCAGCTTCGCAACTCGACAGCGTTTGGCATTCTCCAAGCGACCCGTACGCGCATTTCCAAAACAGAATACATCAGCTGCCCCAGCTGCGGCAGGACCTTATTCGATTTACAGGATACGACCGCCAAAATCCGCGAAGTCACGTCCCACTTGAAAGGCATCAAAATTGGTATCATGGGATGCATCGTCAATGGACCCGGTGAGATGGCGGATGCAGATTACGGGTATGTCGGCACCGGTCCTGGAAAAATCACCTTGTATAAGGAAAAAGAGGTGGTCGAGAAAAACGTCCCTGAGGAACAAGCTGTAGATGCTCTCATTGAGCTCATTCGCTCACACGGAGATTGGGTGGAGCCCGCTGCTCAGGACTGAATCAGGCCTGGGCCTCCTCCGCAAAAAACACCCGTTGCCCGATCAAGATGGCAATGACTCCACATGAAATGGCGGCGTCGGCCAAGTTCCAGATGGGGGGAAACACCTCGCGGTTTGCCCACGATTCAATCGGGAACGAGGAAGGCCAGCGCACCGTGAAGTGGAACATGTCAACCACGTAGCCCATGAAAAACGGCGCATACCCTTCGCCCGCCCATTCGGCGATCATTCCCCAATGGCTCGCGGTAAAGAGTTGGCCGTAGACGCCACTGTCGATGATGTTGCCGATTGCACCCGCCCAAATGAACGCCAAGCACGTTAGGAATCCGCGGTGCGCTCCGGTTTCAATCAGTTTCTTGATGTAGAAACCAATCCCAACTGCTGCTACGAGTCGAAAACCTGTGAGCAGCAGCTTTCCCGCCATTCCCGGCAACGCCCAGCCAAAGGCCATGCCCTCATTTTCAATGAATTGGAGCTCTAAAAGTCCGGGTATGAACGCCATGCGCTCGCCCAAGGAAAAATTGAGCTTGACCCACACCTTGATGCATTGGTCTGCAACCAAGACAGGAAGGACCACCGTCCCAACCCACCACATCAATGTGCGATTTGCGCTCAAAAGAAGCTTATTGCTTGTTCTTTGCCTCGATGGACATGGTCGCGTGGGGCACCAAACGCAGGCGCTCTTTCGGGATGAGTTTTCCCGTCACACGGCAGATTCCGTAGGTCTTGTTCTTGATGCGCAACAGCGCATTTTGCAGGTTCACGATGAACTTTTGCTGACGGGCCGCGAGCTGTGCCGTCTCCTCACGGCTCATGGTCTCAGAGCCATCCTCCATCATTTTGAATGTCGGTGAGGTGTCGTCCGTGGTATTGTCGTCTGCGTGCGACAACGCGCGTTGCAGTTCTTCGTAGTTCTCACGTGCCACTTCCAGTTTCTCCTCGATGAGGGCCTGGAATTCCTGCAAATCCGTATCCGAATAGCGTGTTTCTGCCATAACGGGTGTGTTTAATTCAGTTTTGTCACTGCCAAGGCCACGTTGATGCCTTCGCTCAATTCAATGGATTCCGCTCCGGGGGTCCCTCCCCAATTCACCTCATCCGCCAACGTCTCGTCAGCAATATACCCCAAATTGTCTTTCATCACCGCTTCCACGTTGGGCTCGGCAGAAACGGTCAAAGCGATGCGGTCGGTCACTTCCAACCCGGCATCCTTTCGCAGGTTTTGCACGCGGTTAACCAGCTCGCGGGCCAATCCCTCTCCACGCAATTGGTCGTCCAAGGTAATGTCCAATGCCACGGTCACACCGCCAACACTGGAAACCAACCAACCCGGGATGTCGTCCGTCAAAATCTCCACTTCGGTCACTTCCACCCAAGCTTCGCCCTCGCCATCGGCTGGGAGAACGGATACTTTGCCTTCGCGCTCCAACGTGGCGATGCCCTCGGCGTCCAGTGCATTCACCGCAGCAGCAACCGCCTTCATGCGCTTGCCGAACTTGGGACCGAGCGCCTTGAAATCCGGCTTAACCCGTTTCACAATTTGTACCTCCGAATCCGCACCATCGTGGACGATTTCAATGGCTTTGACATTGACTTCTCCTTGGATCAAATCCGTCATGGCCTCGATTCGGCCCGCCATGGTGGAGTTCAAGACTGGCACGAGTACCCTGCGCAATGGCTGACGAACGCGGAGGCGTTCTCGCTTTCGCAGAGACAGAACTTGAGAGCTGATTTGCTGAGCCAAGGCCATGCGTGCTTCCAACTCCCGATCGATGGCTTCCTCATTTGCAACGGGGAAACTTGCCAGGTGGACGGAATCGGTTGTTCCGGTCAAGTCCTGGTACAACCGATCCGCGTAAAACGGAGCAATTGGAGAAACCATGACTGCCAAGGATTCCAAGCACGTGTGGAGCGTCTGGTACGCACTTCGTTTGTCGGTGCTCATTTCGCCTTTCCAGAACCTTCGGCGCGATTGGCGAACATGCCAATTGGACAATTCGTCGATGGCAAATGCCTGGATGGCACGTGCTACGCGGGTCGGTTCGAGGTCCTCGTAAGCTGCCGTCACTTCTTGAATGAGCGAATTCAAGCGGGACAGCACCCACCGATCAATCTCAGGGCGCTGCGCCAATGGGATTTCCTCGCCGCTTGCTGCGTAGCCATCGATGTTGGCGTACAGCGCAAGGAAATTGTACGTGTTATGAAGCGTGCCGAAGAATTTGCGTTGCACTTCCGTGATTCCAGCGGCATCGAATTTCAAGTTGTCCCAAGGCTGCGCGTTGCTGATCATGTACCAGCGCGTCGCGTCGGGACCGTATTGGCTCAAGGTTTCAAACGGATCAACGGCATTGCCCAATCGCTTGGACATCTTCTGGCCATTCTTATCCAGTACCAATCCGTTGCTCACCACGTTTTTGTACGCGACGGAATCAAATACCATGGTCGCGATTGCGTGCAACGTGTAGAACCATCCGCGCGTCTGGTCCACGCCTTCCGCAATGAAGTCCGCGGGGTACGCTTGGGCGTTGTCAATTTTCTCTTCGTTCTCGAACGGATAATGCCATTGTGCGTAGGGCATCGAACCGCTGTCAAACCAAACGTCAATCAAATCTGATTCGCGGCGCATGGGTCGGCCGTCAGAAGCCCGGAGGGTGATGCGGTCCACCACGTGCTTGTGGAGGTCGAAACGTTCGTAGTTCTCCTTGGACATGTCGCCCGGTGCAAATGCTGCAAGCGGGTTTTCCTCCATCAGCCCTGCGGCTACGGCTTCATCGCACGCCGATTTGAGTTCTTCCACAGAACCGATGCACCGGCGTTCCGCGCCGTCCTCAGTCGACCAAATCGGGATGGGAATTCCCCAGAATCGCGAACGGCTCAGGTTCCAATCATTGAGGTTCTCCAACCACTTGCCGAAGCGTCCCGATCCGGTGCTCGCAGGCTTCCAGCGGATGGTGTCGTTGAGTTCCTGCATTCGCTCTTTGGCGGCAGTTGCCCGCACAAACCAGCTGTCTAGCGGGTAGTACAAGACGGGCTTGTCCGTGCGCCAGCAATGCGGGTAGTTGTGCTCGTATTTCTCGACCATGAAGGCCAATCCGCGGCCCTTCAAGTCAATGGCGATCTCGACATCCACTGAGCGTTCCGGTGCCGTACCGTCCTCGTAGTACTCCTGCTTCACGAACCGGCCAGCCAATGGCCCGACGCCCTCACGGATTCGGCCCTGCATGTCCACCAGCGGCACCCCCTGTCCCGTTCCATCATCGACGAGCATGGGGGGAACCCCGGCTGCAGATGCAACGCGGGCATCGTCGGCACCGAAGGTCGGCGCAGTATGGACAATTCCCGTCCCGTCTTCCGTGGTGACAAAATCACCCGGAATCACCCGGAATGCCTCGCTCATTCCATCCATGGGCTCTGCCCAATCCAGCAGCTGTTCATACCGAGCTCCACACAATTCACCTCCCGAAATGCGGGCAATGACTTCGTGCTCAGGGTCCTTCTTTCCGCCGAAGTGCTTGCTCAGCAAGTCCTCGGCCAGCACCACCAACCCTTCTTCCTCGGTGTACCGGTTTTTAGTCGCGACCAATGCATACGTGATGTTAGGGCCCACGGTCAGTGCGGTGTTGGAGGGCAAGGTCCAAGGGGTGGTCGTCCACGCCAAAAAGTAGACGGGCAGGTGTCCATACGCTTGGGCCGCTTCTGGACCGGCGTGCTCCAAAATGCGTGCACCACACTCCGGCAATGCCCTGAATTGAGCAACAACGGTCGTATCCTTTACATCCCGGTAAGCACCCGGTTGATTCAACTCGTGCGAGCTCAATCCCGTACCGGCAGCTGGGCTGTATGGCTGAATGGTGTAGCCTTTGTAGAGCAAGTCCTTTTCGTCCAGTTGCTTCAACAGCCACCAAACGCTCTCGATGTATTTGTTCTCGTACGTGACATAGGGGGAATCCATGTCCACCCAGTAGCCCATTTTCCGAGTGAGGTCGTTCCAAATGTCGGTGTACCGCATGACGGCCTTCTTGCACGCCTCGTTGTACTCCTCGACAGTCAGCTTCACACCAATGTCTTCTTTGGTAATCCCCAATTCCTTCTCAACCCCCAACTCCACCGGTAACCCGTGGGTATCCCAGCCTGCCTTCCGATCCACTCGGTAGCCTTGCAACGTGTGAAAGCGACAAAAAATATCCTTGATGGCACGAGCCATCACGTGGTGGATGCCCGGCTTTCCATTGGCCGATGGCGGCCCTTCAAAAAACACATAAGGACGATCGGCTGGGCGGGATTCAATGCTCTTCTTGAACGTGCCGTCTGCTTCCCATTGGGCGAGTACTTCATTTGCAATCTCCGGAAGGTTCAAGGAGCCGCGTTCGGGAAAGTTGGCTTGGGGGGCAGAATGGCTCATGCGGATCGAAATAGCGGGGTCTAAAGCTCAGTGCCGCGAAGATAACAACCCCGCGCCCATCCAACCCCTTGGTTTAACTACACTTGGCTCAACTTGAGCATGTTCGTCATCCCCGCATCTGCAATCGGCATGCTGGCCAAGTGAACGACGAATTCTCCTTTGGCCACCGCACCCATTTTTGTCAATTCAAACTTGATGTCCGCAATGGTGTGGTCGGTGCTCACCATCTTCTGATACGGGAAGGCCGACACGCCCCACACCAAAGACATCTGACCCAGCACGCGCTTGTTCGCTGTGAACATGAAGATGTGTGCCTTCGGTCGTTGGCTTGAAACCTGAACGGCGGTGTAGCCCGAGAAGGTCATGGTCACGATTGCCTTAGCATCCACGCGTTTGGCCAATCGGCACGCATTGTAGCACATGCTGTCACTGATGAATCGATCGTCTTCTGGACTCAACGGAGGACGTTCGTGGTAGTACATGCGATCCTGACGCTCCATCGATTCGATGATGTCGGTCATGGCGGTAACCGCTTCGACGGGGTAAGCCCCAACGGACGTTTCCGCACTCAGCATCACCGCGTCGGCGCCATCTAAAACAGCGTTCGCCACATCGTTCACCTCCGCGCGTGTTGGCACCGAGGCTTCGATCATGGATTCCATCATTTGCGTTGCTACGATCACGGGCTTTCCCAAGTGCATGCACCGCTTGATGATGTCCTTTTGAACGATCGGAACTTCTTGTTTGGGAATCTCCACACCGAGGTCTCCTCGGGCAATCATGACCGCATCGGTCTCCTCAAGGATGGCATCGAGGTCTTCCAGCGCCTCCGGCTTCTCAATCTTTGCGACGATGCGGGTGTGTTTGCCTTCGGCTTCGATGCGCTGGCGCAATTCAACAATGTCTTGGCCATTCCGCACGAATGACAGCCCTACCCAATCCACATCCTGTTCCAATGCAAAGGCCAAATCCACGGCATCTTTTTCTGTGATGCATGGAAGCGAGATCGCGGTTGAAGGCAAATTGATGCCCTTCCGAGGCTTCAGAACCCCTCCGTGAACGACCTCACACTTGACCTCGCCTTTTCCGTCCGTTTCAATGACTTTCAACTCGAGTTTGCCGTCGTCCATGAGCACCGGTTCACCGGGCTTGACGTCACGCGCGAATTCCAAATAACTCGTGTAGACGACTCCTTGACTGCCCACCTCCTTGCCTGTACGAATGAGCAATTCCTCGCCATCAACGAGCTGGATTTGCCCCCCTTCTAGCTCACCAATCCGCAGCTTGGGACCCTGCAAGTCAGCCAGCAAAGCGGTGTGTGTGCCCAACTGCTCGTCCACTGCACGGACATTGGCAATGGTTTGTCCGTGAACGGCATGTTCCCCGTGTGAGAAATTCAGTCGGGCCACGTTCATACCGGCCTGGATCAGTTCCACAAGCTTCTCCTCTGTATTGGAGGCTGGGCCCATGGTCGCTACAATTTTCGTTCTCTTCATCATTTTTCGTCTTCTTCAGCAACTGGTGCCAAGTCTATGAGTGCAAGGTGCTCGATGGCCCCGGATTGGAGGGGATCCAGCTGGAGGATGTAATTGATCCCCTTCAACGGTCGAATGCGCTCGATGATCTCTCCCAGCGGACGTTCCTCGTCCATGGATTGAATCAAGTAATCCATCTCCGCTCCGCCTTTGAACCGCGCAATCATCCCATTCGGTGACTTATTCTCAATGACATACCACGTTTGTGGATGGTCGGTAGATTCGTCTTCGAAGCGGTAGACTGCGTGTTCAGAACACCCTTGACGTTGAGGAATTTCCAGCACGGTGTGAAAGCACAAACCCCATTCTAGGTGTTGGTTTAGCTCCCATGCCAACCGGTGAGGAGGCAAGTGACTGCTCAAACCTATGAGCTCGAAATCACACGCGTCGGCAAAATCCTCTTCAAGCCACTGCATTCTGCGCGAATATACCGCCTACGTTGGTAATTACAGCGCGTTTTCACGCCATTCTCCCCGCTCAAGTGCCTCTCGTGCTGCTGCCTGTTCCGCCGCTTTTTTGGAGCGTCCCATCCCCTTGGCAATTTCACGGTCACCAATGAACAACGTCACCTCAAATCGTTCTTCCGCTGTTCGGTCACCAACCGAATCTTCCGTGCCCATGTACCGCAACTCAACGCCTTCCACCTGCGCCCAATGGTGCATCCGCGATTTAAAATCCGCCGCCTCTTCCATGATCACTTCCGCACCGTACCGCAACAGCATCGCGGAAACCGCTGCTCGCGTTTTCTTGTATCCATGATCCAGGTAAAGGGCACCGACGAGTGCCTCCAAGGCGTTGCCCACAACAGTGCTAGGCAGCGGCGATTTACCAATCCTAGACCGAATGTACTGCCCCAAGCCCATGGCCTCTCCCACACGATTCAGGGTTTTACGGCTCACCAATTTTGAACGCTTTTGCGTCAATGGACCTTCATCCACCTTCGGAAACCGGAAAAACACCAATTCCGCAGCAACCGTACCGAGGACGGAATCCCCCAAAAATTCCAGGCGTTCGTTTGGCTGTTCCCCTTCTGGCAAGTCATCCGACATGGACGCGTGCGTCATGGCTTCCGTGTACCAGCGTTCATTTCGAATCCGAAGGCCAAACTCGGTTTTGATGAAGCGGTGGAATTCAACTGAAAGAGCACGTGACCTCCTTCTCAGGCGCCACGTGCTCTTTCCAAAAAGTGCCACGAATATCAGTCCAGGGCCTTGAACAAAACCGACGCATTGTGGCCGCCAAATCCAAACGTATTGGAAAGGGCTGCACGCACAGTGCGCTCTTGAGCTTTGTTGAAGGTGAAGTTCAACTTGGGATCCAACGCCTCGTCGGCGTGTTCAAAGTTGATGGTCGGCGGGATCACACCGTGTTTGATAGCCAGGATACAGGCAATGCCCTCAATGGCACCCGCTGCTCCCAATAAGTGTCCCGTCATCGACTTGGTCGAACTGATGTTCAAATCGTACGCATGGTCACCGAACACGCCTTGGATGGCTTTGGTCTCCGCCACATCTCCAAGTGGAGTCGATGTGCCGTGCACATTGACATAGTCGACCTCATTTGGAGCCATTCCGGCGTCATCCAGTGCAGACTTCATCACATTCAATGCACCCAGTCCTTCCGGGTGTGGTGCCGTGATGTGATGCGCATCCGCGCTCATACCGCCGCCTACCATTTCGCAGTAGATGGTAGCTCCACGTGCAACTGCGTGTTCGTACTCCTCCAAGATGATGGCACCGCCGCCCTCGCCCAAGACAAACCCGTCACGGGTTGAATCGAATGGACGAGAAGCAGTTGCGGGTTCATCGTTGCGAGTTGACAACGCTTTCAATGCATTGAAGCCGCCGATTCCACCTTCCGTAACCGCTGCTTCAGACCCCCCTGTAACCATTACGTCAGCCTTTCCGAGGCGGATATAATTGAATGCATCGATCATCGCATTCGTGCCACTCGCACATGCCGAGACGGTGCAGAAGTTTGGACCTCTGTATCCGTGGCGCATGCTGATGTGACCCGCTGCGATGTCAGAAATCATCATGGGGATGAAGAACGGACTGAAACGGGGGATCCCTTCGCTTTTGTGAAAGTTGAGTGCTTCGTTCATAAAGGTTTGGAAACCTCCAATGCCCGAACCCCAAATGACACCCGCTCGATCTGGATTGACAGGAGATTCCTCTCCCAACAAACCTGCGTCTTCTAAGGCTTGATCGGAACAAACAACCGCGTACTGCGTGAATAGGTCCATCTTCCGCGATGCCTTTCGGTCGAGGAATTCGGACACGTCCCAGTTCTTCACTTCGCAGGCAAACTGCGTCTTGAAGTTTGTGGCATCGAACTTAGTGATGGGAGCGGCACCGCTCTCACCGTTGATCAGTCCTTTCCAGTACGACGGTATGTCATTTCCAAGGGGCGTAATCGCCCCTAAGCCGGTAACAACAACCCTTTTGAGCTCCATGGAGCCAGGATTATTTCGCGTTCTCGGTAATGTAGTCGACCGCTTGTCCTACGGTGCTAATTTTCTCAGCTTGGTCATCTGGGATGGCGATGTTGAACTCCTTCTCGAACTCCATGATGAGTTCTACGGTGTCCAATGAGTCCGCGCCCAAATCGTTGGTGAAGCTTGCAGACAAGTTCACTTCTCCTGCATCAACTCCCAACTTATCGACGATAATCGCCGTGACTTTTTCTTGAATATCAGACATAGCTTAGCTGTTTATCGGGGCGCAAAGTAATCACATCCTTTTGGAACATGAGCCCTTTTCTAAAAACTTTTCTCCAATCGCAGTGTTAATGGGCCTCTTCTAATCCGTATTCCGAAGCGATTTCATCCCAACCTTTTCGCTGAATATCAGGAACTTGACAGCCGTCGGCAGGGTATCCAACCGGAATCAAGAGGTAGGCCTTTTCCTGTGCAGGCCGTCCCAGAATATCCGCCAAAAATCCCATAGGAGAGGGCGTATGGGTGAGGGTCGCGATGCCGCATTCATGCAAAGCAGCGAGCAACATACCGCATGCGATTCCCACTGATTCTTGCACGTAATAATGCTGGGCTTTCCCAGATGAAACCGAAGCATCAGGCGACCAAGAAGAACGGAAAACAGCAATGAG
The DNA here is from genome assembly GCA_938074325.1 of uncultured Flavobacteriales bacterium. GTDB lineage: Bacteria > Bacteroidota > Bacteroidia > Flavobacteriales_D > Sanyastnellaceae > UA16. The sequence continues at coordinate 50,189 of CALJFZ010000009.1, forward strand.
CGCAGGAGCTTCCTCCAAATGCGGTTTGAGATGATCCGTACCAAATGGTTTTAAATCGTCTATCCACGCTTCGTTCATGCGCCCGTGGTAGTTCTCGTACTCCTCCTTCTCCGCAGCCTCTCGAATGCGTCGCTTGACTTCAGTATCCGTGATGAGGCAAAAATGCCAAGGTTGCTTGTGCGCGCCTGATGGAGCCGTACCGGCCGCCAAAATGCACTTTCTGAGCACATCCATGGGCAACGGTTCAGTAGAAAAATGCCTCACCGTTCTGCGTTTTTGAAACCGCTTCAATGCCGTTTCCGCCGCAGCCTCCATTTGGGCTTCATCCAATCGCTGGAAATCCAATGGGATGTGTGGCGCGCCTTCCATCAGTGACCGGTTTTTCTGATTTTCCGCATGAGATCACTCGCGAAAACGAAGTCCTCCAATTCTTGGACACCGCCCCGCAACAACTCGGCCCGGTCACCCTGCCAACAGATGCTCCCTTGGTGCACAAAATGTATGGTATCACTCGCCTCCATCACACTGTTCATATCGTGGGACACCACCACGGTGGTGATGCCATACTCAGCCGTAATGTCTGAAATCAAATTGTCGATTACGATGGCCGTCTGGGGGTCCAGACCCGAATTGGGCTCATCGCAAAACAAGTATTTAGGATTCATGGCAATGGCCCGCGCAATGCCCACGCGTTTTTGCATACCCCCGCTGCACTCGGCTGGAAACCGGCCACTGGCATCGGAAAGTTCCACCCGCTCAAGGCAAGCCTCAGCGCGCTTCACACGTTCAGCATCGCTCATGTCGCTAAACATGCGCAGCGGGAACTCCACGTTTTCTTGAACCGTCATGCTGTCGAAAAGGGCTGAACCCTGAAAGAGCATGCCAATTTCTTGCCGAATGACCTTGCGCTCTTTTTGGCTCATCGCGGTGAAGTCCCGGCCGTCATAAATGACCCTTCCTCGGTCGGGCTCTATAAGTCCCACTGTGCACTTGGTCATGACACTCTTTCCGCTGCCGCTGCGGCCAATAACAAAATTGACCTTTCCGCGCTCAAAGGTGGCGTTGACGTCCTTCAAAACATGGTGGTCGCCAAATGATTTGTCGAGGTTTTTCAGTTCGATCATCAGTTCAAAAGCAATTGAGTGAGGACCAAATTCGAGACCATGATGATTACCACAGACCAAACCACCGCCTTGGTGCTGGACCTTCCAACTTCCAAAGCTCCACCTTCCGCATAATAACCGTGATAAGCTGAGACACTGGTCAAGATGAACCCAAAAACGACTGTTTTTGTCAAGGCATACACCACGTCGAAGACCCGGAAATCGACCTGCATGCCGTACTCAAAGTCCGCCAACGGGCTGAGTCCAGTCGCTACACCAATCCAAGCACCGGCACCAACGCCCAGGACCATGCTCAAAACGACCAAGAATGGTACGATGAATACGCCTGCCACCACCTTCGGCAGAATCAAGTAACCTGCACTGTTTACGCCCATGATGTCCAGCGCGTCAATTTGCTCTGTGACGCGCATGGTGCCAATCTGTGAGGCAATGTTGGAGCCGACCTTTCCCGCCAAAATGACCGGGATCAAGGTGGGTGAAAACTCCAAAATCATGGTTTGACGCACGGTGAACCCAATAGTGTAAACGGGAATCCAACCGCCGATTTGGTGCGCAGTTTGCAGGCAAATCACCGCTCCCATGAAAATGCTGAGCAAGGCCACGATCCCGACAGACTGCAATCCAATGGACTCCAATTCAGTCATCAAGAGCTCCTTGAAAACGCCGAACTTTTCGGGCCGACGAACACTCTTCGCCAACAACCGCATGTAGCGGCCGATATGATACATCCAGCGCATGATGCTAAGGTAGGGGTCAGTTTGTATTTTCGCGGTGCATGTTAGCCAAACACATCAAGACTCTCGGGTTCGCTTTGTGCGTCCTCGCACTTCAGGCATGCGGCTCGCAGCGCGGTCACCGCGATTGCAACTGCCCGCAATGGTCTGAAACCGAAACGCCCGCCAACGCAATTACCTCTGCTCCTGCCGATTGGCATTCCCAACCATGAGTTCAAACCAAAACACCTACGCGGTCATCATGGCCGGCGGAATTGGCAGTCGTTTCTGGCCCATGAGCAAGGAATCTCGGCCGAAGCAATTCCTGGACATCCTAGGCACCGGTCGCTCGTTGATTCAAATGACATTTGATCGACTCGCTCGCCTGGTCCCCGCAGAGAACATCCTTGTGGTGACGCAAGAACGCTACCGCGAATTGGTTGCAGAACATCTGCCTCAGCTTCCGAGTGAGAACACCCTGTGCGAACCGTTCATGCGCAACACGGCGCCCTGCATAGCTTACGCGAACCACTGGATTGCCAACAAAGCAGGCGCCGATGCCGCAGACGCAGCGGTCATTGTTGCTCCGTCTGACCACTTGATCCTGAAAGAAGATGACTTCCTCGAGATCGCCCAAGTCGCATTGAACCACACCCGGGAAACCACCCACCTGGTCACGCTCGGCATTCACCCCTCCCGGCCGGACACCGGATACGGGTACATCCAATTCGAAGACTTACCAAACGTCGACGACCAGCGAATTCGGATGGTCAAAACCTTCACGGAAAAGCCCCAATTGGAATTGGCAGAGCAGTTCCTCGCTTCGGGAGACTTCTACTGGAATTCAGGCATCTTCATCTGGAGCTTGGCCAACATCACATCCGCTTTCGAAGCGCATTTACCAGAGATGCAAGGACTCTTTGAAGAGCATGCAGCTGATTTTGCTACCGAGCGTGAGGCTGCCACCATTCGAGGCATCTATGGGGAGTGTGAAAATATCTCCATTGACTATGGCATCATGGAGAAGGCGCCCAATGTAGCAGTAGTCCTTTCCGATTTTGGCTGGAGCGACTTGGGCACATGGGGGTCGTTGCACGAGAAATTGCCCCAAGACGCCAACGGCAATGGAAGCGCAGGCGTTTCCCTCGAAATCACCGATGCCGAAGGCAATGTGGTCGTAAGTGACGCCACTGCCGGAAAGAAGCTCGTTGCCTTGCGGGGCTTGGACAACTTCATTGTAGTGGACACCCAAGATGCCCTGCTGATCTGCCCGAAGGCGGAAGAACAGTGGATCAAGCAACTCGTTACCCAAATGAAAGCGGGCAAGCAGAAGTAATCCGCAGGCTTAGCGTCCAGTCATGTTGGCGGGCACGACCCACGCGTCGTACTCCTCCTCTGTCAGGTAGCCGGTAGCCAAGGCTGCCTGCTTCAATGTCGTTCCTTCGGTGTGGGCTTTGTTGGCGATTTCAGCCGCCTTGTAGTAGCCGATTTTGGTGTTGAGTGCGGTTACGAGCATGAGGCTGTTCTGCACCAATTCATCGATTCTGCGGTGGTTGGGCTCGATGCCTTCCACGCAGTGTTCGCTGAACGAGGCACAGGCATCTCCTATCAAGCGAGCGCTCTCCAGGATGTTGCGTGCCATCATGGGCTTGAACACATTGAGTTCGTAGTGGCCTTGCGCCCCGCCTACTGCCACCGCAACATCGTTGCCCATCACCTGTGCACAAACCATGGTCACCGCTTCGCACTGAGTAGGATTCACCTTTCCGGGCATGATGCTGGAACCTGGCTCGTTGGCCGGGATGATGATTTCACCGATGCCCGATCGAGGACCGGAGGCCATCAGGCGAATGTCGTTGGCGATTTTGTTCAAGCTCACGGCCAATTGACGCAGCGCTCCATGGGTTTCAACGATCGCGTCGTGCGCGGCAAGTGCCTCGAATTTGTTCTCAGCCGTGACGAATGGCAAACCGGTCAATTCCGCAATGTGCTCCGCCACGCGAACGGCATAGCCGTCGGGCGTGTTGATTCCGGTTCCCACCGCCGTCCCACCCAATGCCAATTCGCTCAAGTGCGCCATGGAATTGTGCAAAGCTTTCAACCCAAAATTCAACTGTGCGACGTAGCCACTGAACTCCTGCCCCAAGGTCAAGGGTGTCGCGTCCATAAGGTGTGTGCGGCCGATTTTGACCACGTCCGCAAACGCTTCGGCCTTGGCCTGCAAGGCATCGCGCAGTCGCTCAACGCCTGGAATGGACGTCTCCACGATGACCTTGTATGCGGCAATGTGCATGGCCGTGGGGAACGTGTCATTGGATGACTGCGACTTGTTGACGTCGTCGTTGGGATGAACGGGCTTATCGCCTTCCCCCAAGGTCCCTCCGTTGATGATGTGAGCTCGGTTGGCCACCACCTCGTTTACGTTCATGTTGGACTGGGTGCCGGAACCTGTTTGCCATACAACCAGGGGAAACTGATCTGCCCACTGGCCCGTGATGATCTCGTCACACGCCTGGGCAATCAGGTCGCGCTTTAGCGGGTCCAGCCCCCCCAACTCCGCATTGGTTAAGGCCGCCGCTTTCTTCAGGTAGGCAAACGCTTCGACAATTTCCCGTGGCATGGAAGCCGAAGGACCGATTTTGAAGTTGTTGCGCGAACGTTCCGTTTGCGGACCCCACAGCGCTTCAGCGGGCACGTTAACCTCGCCGATGGTGTCTTTCTCAATGCGAAATGCACTCATTTTCTTAAGCTTGTTCTGATTGTTTTGCTCCCGACCCCGCCTGCATTAGGAACGCCTTGAGGAAGCCTTCGATGTCGCCGTTCATGACGGCATCGACATTGGACGTTTCGTGGTTGGTTCGGACGTCCTTGACCATTTTGTATGGCTGCATGACATACGAACGAATTTGCGAGCCCCACTCAATTTTTTTCTTACCGGCCTCGATCTCTGCGCGGGCTTCGTTGCGCTTGGCCAATTCAATTTCGAACAACTGCGACTTCAGCAATTGCATGGCCTTTTCTTTGTTGCCCAACTGGCTTCGTGTCTCCGTGTTATCAATGACGATTCCGGTCGGCGCGTGCCGCACGCGAACCCCGGTTTCCACCTTGTTTACGTTCTGACCACCGGCTCCGCCTGAACGGAAGGTTTCCCAAGTGATGTCTGCAGGGTTGACCTCGATTTCAATGCTATCGTCTACGAGAGGATACACGTAAACGGAGACGAACGACGTGTGCCGACGGGCCTGGCTATCGAACGGGCTGATGCGCACCAGCCGGTGCACCCCGTTTTCGCCTTTGAGCATGCCGAAGGCAAATTCCCCCTCAAACTCGAGGGTGACTTGCTTGATTCCAGCGACATCGCCCTCTTGCAAATCCAGCTCCTTGACTTTGAAGTTGGCATTGTCCCCGTACATCTTGTACATGCGCATCAGCATCGATGCCCAGTCGCAACTCTCTGTTCCACCGGCCCCCGAGGTAATCTGCATGATGGCGTTCAGGTTGTCCTCTTCGGCGCTCAGCATGTTCTTGAATTCCAATTCCTCCACAGCGACGGCAGCAGCATCGTAGGCTTCTTGCGCCTCGGATTCTTCCGCTTCACCCGCCTTCATGAACTCAAATAGCACCTGTGCATCGTCGAGCGAAGAGAGGCAGCCGTCAAAACTCTGCGTCCACGATTTGAGTGTTCGCAGCTTTTTCATCACCAGCTCGGCCTCTTTCGAATTGTTCCAAAACTCGGGGTCTTGCGTGCGCTTCTCTTCCTCGGCAATTTCGATGCGCTTGGCATCGATGGCCAAATAACCTTTGAGGGCATCCACCCGCGTTCGCAGCGCGTTGAGTTGGTCAATCGTAATCATGCGGTGCAAATTTAACTCAGCGCCCCTCTGCTTCTTCGATGCCCCTCAAGATGTCATTCACACTGAATCCCCGAGATGCTAAAAAGCGAATGACTTTTTCCCGGTTGTTGGCGAGGTCCTCCTTTCTCCGTTGAATGAGGTGCGCCAAAATTTCTTGAAAGGTTGATTCGGGGAAATTCGCCACGGCTTGCTGGGCACGTGTGCCCGAAAACCCTTTGGCTCGCAGGCCCTGAACGATTTTTCTCGGCCCCCACGATTTGTGTTCGGCATGGGTCCTTACGTACGAAGCCAAAAATCGATCATCCGAAAGAAAATCCTCCTTGGATAGCGACTCAACTATATGATTTACAGTTGTTTTGTCCGAAATGTACGGGCGCAACTTTTGCTCCACATCCCACGTACACCGCTCCCGTAGGCTGCACCACCTGCGCATTTTTTCCAACCACTCCTCGTACATGATGGGGTGAAATTGGGTCAAAATGCCGGGAAAACAAGGCTATACACGATATTTGCAATCCGAAAATCTAAAAGCGTCGACCCATGAGGTCAGAGATCTTGCCCCGTATTCAAAGTTTGCTTGCCCAAGAAGATTTGGAAAGCATCCGCGTGGAAATGCGTGAAGCCATCGAGCAGTTCCGAACCCTGACCCAGGAAGAGGTCCGGAAGCAACGAGAAGCTTGGGCCGCATCGTCCAAGGAACCAGACGCCGTCTTCGAATACGAAGCGGCGCCTGAAGAAGCTGCTTTTGAAGAGGCGGTATCGGCGTTCAAGGAGCGCGAAAAAGCTTGGAGGAAGCAAGTAGCCGACGAGCAGCGCGCCAACCTCGAGAAGAAGCAGGCCATGCTCGAACGCCTCCGGCACACGATTCAGGAGGAAGAAAACATTGGCGCGGCCTTCGCAGTTTTCAATGAAGTGCGCGAGGCGTGGGGAGAGGTAGGCGATGTTCCCGGTGACCAATACAAAGAGGTTCACGACCAATACTACCGACTGCAAGACGAGTTCTTCTACAACATTAATATTTACAAAGAACTCAAGGACCACGACCTCAAAGTCAACCTGAAGAAAAAGGAAGACCTCATCGAAGCTGCGAAAGGATTGGCCAGTGTCGATTCCTTGAATGAACGGCAAAAACAAGCCCGTGTGCTCCAAAAGCAGTGGATGGACGTCGGTCCTTCTCCCCGAGAGAACTACAAAGATTTGGCTGATTCCTTCTTCGGAATCATCCGCCCGATTTTCGACGAAGTAAAGGCGCACTATGACGAAGTCCGAGCCACGTTTAAAGTCAATGCGGAAGCAAAAACCGCACTGATCGAGAAACTCCGAGGCGTCGTAGCCGAAGAGGTCGAAGCGTCCCACGAAGCTTGGCAAGCGGCCACCAAGGTCGTTTTGGACTTGCAGAAAGAATGGAAAACCACTGGCTTTGCCGGCAAGGAACACAACGAACCATTGTGGGGACAATTCCGCGAATTGGCCGACGTCTTTTTCGGAAAAAAGCAACTCTTCTACGACGCTCAGAAAGAGGTGAGCAACAAGTTCAAGGCAGAAAAATTGGCCTTGATTGAAGAGGCTGAATCGCTTTCAACGAGCACGAACTGGCGAGAGGATGCGCCCAAAATGATGGACCTGCAAAAGCGCTGGAAGAGCGTTGGAGCGTGTGCTCCACGTGATGAGCAGAAGCTCTGGCGTAGTTTCCGCAAGGCACAGGACACCTTCTTCAATGCACGCAAAGCCCAGATGGCCGGCAAGATTGAAGAAGAGAAGGAAAACCTCAAGCAGAAGAAAGCCCTCATTGAGGAAATCAAATGGTACGCACTTACCGGAAAACGAAAGGATGACTTGGATGCCTTAAAAGCGTTTTCTGTGCGTTGGAATGCCATCGGCTTCATCCCCAGAAAGTCACTTGATTCCGTCATGGAGGCCTACCGCACGGCGATGGACGGCCACTACGATGCCCTCAGCGCGCAGAAGTCAGAACGCGCAATGGAGACCTACAAACAGCGCGTCGATAATTTGATGGAGGCCGACGCGCAGGGCATTCGCAGAGAGCAGCGCATCTTGCGAGAGAAATTGGACCGCTTGATGGGTCGGATCAACAAGACCGAAGAGAACTTGGAGCGTTTTACAGGCAAAGGTGCCGAGAGCATCCGAAGCCAGTACGAAAAGTCCATGGCCGCTGACCGGAAAGAAGTCGACGACATCAAGGCGAAATTGAAAATGCTCCGACAAGCCGCACAAAAACCGGAGGCTGATACCCCCGCTGACGGCGAAGCATCGTAACACCCTTCAGGCCTTTAATCGCGCGACGGAAGCAAACGGCAGACGTAGCCCTCCTCCCGCAACCACTTCAGGTACGGTTCCAAAATCGGCAGCATCCGCGGAGCGGCCCGGTCGGAGTCGTGGAACACTACGATGGCCCCTGGTCGCGTATTGACGAGCAATTGCTCGAAGCAATCTTCGGGCGTTTTTTTCGTGTCAAAGTCAGCACTCAACACATCCCACATGACGATCTCAGTCCGCGAGGACAATGCGTCCGCCTGTGACTTGGTGATGCGGCCATACGGCGGTCGAAACCAGGCGGCATCTGTGAGGGCCTGGCACTTTAGGAAGCTTTTCAGGTACGCGTGGTTTGCCGTGCTCCAACCGGATTCGTGGGCAAAACTGTGGTTGCCAATTCGGTGGCCCGCATCCACCAATTCCGCCACGACATCGGGGTGGCGTTCGATGTTTTCCCCAACGCAGAAAAACGTCGCCGGGGCGCCATAACGCCCAAGGATTTCAGTGGCCTGACGGGTGATCACGGGGTGTGGCCCGTCGTCGAATGTGAGGTACACCGCAGGCTCGTCGTCCACGAATTCAGGACCGTGCCACGTCAATTGGGAAGCCATCGCTTTCACGATCGGGGGAGTCTGCCTCAGGTACACGGTCCAAAGATACCGAGCAACTACCTTTGCAGCGAATAGGGACGCCGCATGGAATACGATTTTCGAGCAATTGAACAACGCTGGCAAACGCGTTGGAATGAAACCGAGGCCTACAAGGTCACAGAGGACCCGTCACGGGAGAAGTTTTATGTGCTGGACATGTTTCCCTATCCCTCCGGAGCAGGGCTGCACGTGGGGCATCCCCTCGGTTACATCGCCAGCGATGTATTCGCCCGGTACAAGCGTCACCAAGGGTACAATGTCCTTCATCCCATGGGCTACGACAGCTTCGGTCTGCCCGCCGAACAATATGCCATCCAGACAGGTCAACACCCGGCCATCACCACGGAAGCAAACGTCGCTCGGTACCGAGAACAGTTGGATCAATTGGGCTTCTGCTACGACTGGTCGCGCGAGGTGCGCACCAGCGATCCCAAGTACTACCGTTGGACCCAGTGGATTTTTGCGGAACTGTTTGAGTCCTGGTACGACGTGGACGCGGATCGAGCTCGCCCCATCAGTGAATTGACAGACGCATTGAATGCGAACGGATTGACCGGCGTTCACGCCGCCAGCGATGGGCTTTGGTGGAAGGGACTACCAGATGGCGCATACCCTTGGGGGAGCGATTTTGACGGCCAATTGACTGCCGAGCAATGGATGCAATGTGACGCCGCCGCACAGTCGCACATCCTCATGCAATTTCGCCTGGCCTATCTGGCCGACAGCGAAGTCAATTGGTGCCCAGCCCTCGGGACAGTTTTGGCCAATGATGAAGTCAAAGACGGACTGAGTGAACGCGGCGGGCACCCGGTCGTACGCAAGCGCATGCGTCAGTGGATCATGCGCATTTCTGCGTTTTCACAGCGTCTGATTGACGACCTCGACGGGCTCGATTGGACGGACAGCATCAAGGAGGCACAGCGCAATTGGATCGGCCGCAGCGAAGGTGCATCGGTACATTTTGGCGTCGAAGGCCATTCCGACCACACCATTGAGGTCTTCACCACACGCCCCGACACCATCTACGGCGTGAGTTTCATGGTGCTCGCCCCCGAGCATGAGTTGGTTGAAGTCCTTACCAGTGCAGATCATCGTGAAGCCGTCACGGAATACCAACAGGCCGCAGCCATGAAATCGGAACGTGAACGCCAAGGCGCGGGAGATCACGAAGTCAGTGGTTGCTTCACTGGCGGTTACGCCCTGCATCCATTGACGGGTGAGAAAATTCCTGTTTGGATCGCGGACTACGTCTTGGCCGGTTACGGAACGGGCGCCATCATGGCCGTCCCCGCCGGCGATGAGCGGGACTGGAAATTCGCCAAGGCGTATGATTTGCCCATTCCCGGGATTTTCGACGGAATCGACACCGATCAGGCCGTCTACACCGAAAAAAATGCGGCCCTCCGCCATTCTTGTGAATTCGACGGATTGGACTCTCAAACCGCCATTCCCAAAGCCATCGCCTACCTTGAATCGAAAGGGGTGGGCCGAGGACAAATTAACTATCGGCTGCGGGACGCCGTTTTCAGCCGACAGCGTTACTGGGGGGAGCCGTTCCCAATCTGCTACGTGGACGACTTGCCGCAGTTGATTCGAGATGAACAGGTCACGCTGCCGCCTGTCGACGCATACCTGCCCACAGAAGATGGCGACCCGCCACTCGCTCGGGCACAACAAGGCGATTGGAATGTCAACCGCGGGGATCGCATGGAATACAACACCATGCCGGGCTGGGCAGGATCCAGTTGGTACTTCTTGCGGTACATGGACCCGCACAACGATCAAGCGTTCTGCGCCCGCGACAAGTCGGATTACTGGGGACAGGTGGACTTGTACGTAGGGGGTGCTGAACACACCACAGGTCACCTCTTGTACTCGCGCTTCTGGACGAAGTTCTTGCATGACCGCGGGTGGATTGGGTTCCATGAGCCCTTCAAACGCATGGTCAACCAGGGCATGATCTTGGGAAGATCCAATTTTGTGTACCGCGTTCAAGGCACCGACCAATTTGTCACCTTCGAAAAGCGAAAGGAGTACACGACGCAGCGCCTGCACGTCGATATCAACTTGGTGCAGTCTGACAAACTGGATGTCGAGGCTTTCCGCGCATGGCGGCCGGAGTACGCCCATGCAGAATTCATCCTGAACGAGGACGGCGAATACCTCTGCGGCCACGAAGTCGAGAAGATGTCGAAGTCCAAATTCAACGTCCAAACCCCGGATGATTTGGTGGAACATTACGGTGCCGACACCCTGCGTTGTTATGAAATGTTCCTCGGCCCCTTGACCCAACACAAACCATGGGATACCCAAGGAATCAGTGGCGTGCACAACTTCCTTCGCAAACTTCATCGCCTCTTTGCACAAGCCGGAGGCGACGCCCATGCAAAAGACGAACACCACCGCATTCTGCACAAGACCATCAAAAAAGTCAGCGATGACCTCGATCGCCATGCGTTCAACACGGTCATCAGCGCGCTCATGATCGGCGTCAACGAATTGCTCGATGCCCAGGCCCAAAACGCTGCAGCGATTCGACCGCTCGCGGTTTTGGCAAGCCCTGTTGCGCCCCACCTGGCCGAAGAGCTTTGGTCGCTAAGTGGAGCGAATGGCAGTGTACTGGACCAACCGTGGCCTGCGCATGAAGAGAAGTGGCTCGTATCCGACGAAATCACCTATCCGGTTTCGTTCAATGGCAAGGTTCGTTTCCAGCTGCCTGTTGCGGCCGATCTCGATGCCAAAGCCGTGGAATCATTGGCCCTGCAGCATGAAAAAGCGCAGCAGCATTTGGAAGGTAAGACCGTCCGGAAAGTCATTGTGGTTCCGGGCCGAATTGTGAACATTGTCGTAGGATAAGGTCGTTCGTTACACAAAACCCACCATTAGTCCGCAGATTTAACGCTTTTGTCTTGATTATTCACTAAAAAAGCAGGACATTGTTAGCTCAAACCGTTGTGTTTGAATTAACCACGTCACTGCATGCCTGAAAATCGACTGTTAACCGCCGTATGGCTTGTGCTCCTTGCAGCACTGGGATGGACAACTCCTGCCCAAGCCCAAGCAGACGGAATCGGTTGCACCGATGTCTGGGCGTGCAACTTCGATCCACTCGCCACGGAAGACGACGGAAGTTGCGACTACCAAAGCTGCATTGGCTGCACAAACCAATACGCTTGCAACTACGATACCGGTGCCATCTACAACGACGGCTCGTGTGAATACCTCAGTTGCGTGGGCTGCATGGTTGCAGCAGCGTGCAACTTCGATCCTGAAGCCTTGATCCCCAACCAAGCCGCATGCGATTTTGAATCGTGTGTAGGCTGCACCGACTTCACGGCTTGCTCTTACGATCCGGAAGCCACCCTCAGCGATCCAAGTCAATGCACCTATCCCCTGCCCAACCTCGACTGTGCCGGGAATCCCACAGGCTGCGGGGGCTGTGAGCCGATTTTCGTGACCGACTACAGCGCGGTCAGTGTCGAATGCGCCGACGCACTTCCACTGGAGCCCATTGGAGACATGCTTGCCGTTTCCGGTTGCAGCGACGACACCTTGGACGTCAGCACCTTTGTTATCGACGCCTCAGCGGACTACACCTTGAATGTGGGTACGACAGCCGATGGGATTGGTCCCGACGGTGCGATTCGTGTCTTCGGATTGACAGCGCTTGGATTGGCCAATTCCGATTACTTCGTGGAGACCTATCCCTTGCTTGTTTCCCGTTATGCCAATGGAGTCGCCGTTGTGAACGGCCAAGTGCAAAACACCCTGAACCCCAACCTTGTATGGAACGTCCACTTGGTACTGGAAGACCCCCGTTCAGGCGAAGAGTGGTTGTCAGAAAGCCCAAGCCACGGCTTTGTCACTGCATTCGGTTGCAGCATGGATACAGCCAATACCACGACCTACCGTTTGAACAGCGAGCATTCCTTCCTCATCGGTGCCGGCGGATATGAGGGCTCCTACCTCCAACTTTCGCACATGCCATTCAACGAAAGCAAGCGCTTCCAACTCGGAGAAGGAGGAAACAGCGTGAACTGCAATTATGGCTTCGGAGGCTGGTTTGCCTGGAGCGGTCGCGTTTTGGGAGAATCGGTCAGTGGTATGACCGGTGATTTGGTCATAGACCTCGGGGAAGACATTCATACGGAAGTGAGCTGCGGTGAAGAAATGACCATCCACTTCCACCACGCCTTGAATGAACCCTGTGGAAAGTTCACGGAAGTGGCACAAGTTTTCCAGCGCGTCGATACGGAATCTCCGGAATGGATCGACACCGAAGGTGTGTGCGCCCAGGAGGCGGCGCTGTGTTTTGATGAAATCACCGGCGAGACGACATTGCCGGCCCCGTGTGCGTTCCTGTTCGAAGACGGCTGCGGAGAAGCCGTTGATGCAACATGGTCGGATGCCATCGTCTTTGGCGACCCGGTCACAGCACCCGGAGAGCCCTTTGCCATTGAGCGAACGTACTCTGGAACGGATTGCACTGGAAACGTGGGTTCTTTCGTTCAGACCTTGACATTCGATGGTGAGTCCTGCCCCGAAGCGCCTTTGTCTCCTATGAAGAAACCACGCGCCGACAAAGCGCCAGCAAGCCGCCAAGCCACTGCAGAGGCCATCAACATTGAACACCCTTCCTTGCTCGGGAATTTGGCTCCGAATCCTACTTCCTCTTCATCTGTCTTGACGGTCCATGTGCCCCATGATGAACAGCTCACATTGGAAGTTTTTGATTTGACAGGCAAACGGGTACGACCGCTGCATTCCATGTTTGGAAACGACGGAACGGAACAACGTGTGCTGCTGTCAGCCGAGGGATTGGCTTCCGGGTATTACCTCGTTCGAGCAGAGTGCCAAGGTATCCGTGAGACCCTGCGTTGGGCGGTTCAGCACTGATTCCATACTTCCCAAGTGCAGCGTGGAAACGAATTGGCTTCCTCGGCTGTTGCTTCGTAAATTGAATGAAAATTCGCGCCATGCGTTCAACCCTGCAATTCTTCACCCTTGCCTTTGTCCTTGTGTTCGTCCAATCCGTTGCCTTTGGACAAGAAACACTGGGAAGTGGACTTCCTTACAACCCGGACAGCGACAACAGCGGCTCCATCGACGTCAATGATCTCCTGACATTTTTGCCCTACTACGGTGAGGATTTCATCCCGACCGGTGTCATCCCCATTGCCTTCGGAGGCACCGGGGCAAGTTCGGCCGCAGCAGCCCGGGATTCATTGGGCCTTTCAGCCATCCAGGACTCGACCATCGGCAATGAAAATTTCGCTTGGGTGCAGACATCCATTCGAATCCAGCAAGAATTTGCCCAAGGGTTTGGTGTAGCAGCAAATGGCACATACGCCCATGCTTCCGGCACCAACACCACCGCGAGTGGCGCATTCAGCAACGCCCAAAACCGATTGACCACGGCCAGCGCCACCTGCTCAAGCGCTCAAGGCGAAGGAACTACAGCAAGTGGAACAGCGAGTCATGCAGAAGGCATGCTCAGTTCGGCCACGGCGTTGACCGCCCATGCAGAAGGCTACTCCTCCCAGGCTACCGCCAATTACACCCACGCGGAAGGCTATGGAACGGAGGCCAGCAGCACTTCAGCACACGCAGAGGGGTACCTCACCGATGCGACGGGTTTGTATTCTCACGCGGAAGGGCGCCAAACGGAGGCCAGCGGCTCTGCATCCCACAGCGAAGGACAGAATGGACAAGCCACCGGCGATTTATCCCATGCGGAAGGATTCCAAACCTTGGCCGAAGGATATGCGAGCCATGCAGGCGGATTTGCCACTTCAGCCACAGGCCTTTACAGCCGCTCCATCGGACGCAACAGCGCCGCTGCGGCCACCGCCTCATTCGCGGCTGGCTTCGAGGTGGTTGCCGATCAAGAAAACGGGACCGCAATCGGACAATACAACGCCCTCGAAACAACTGGGGCACTGCTCGTTGTAGGAAACGGGACCGGCACAAACATGCGCTCCAACGCATTCGAGGTACATGCATCTGGTGACGCTGTCATCCACGGTAACGCCATTGTGGAAGGAAGTGTCCAAACAGGGGGCTACGATGTCGCCGAGACGCTGGGGTCGCTTGTCGCAACCATCGACTCCCTCCAAAGCGTAATTGAAGGAATGCAGGCCCAATTGGATGCCCTCACTGGAGGCGAATAACGGCCATCCGTTTCTCGACGTTTAGGCACAAAAAAAGTCCCCAGCTGAGCTGAGGACTATGGTTCCCCGACCAGGACTCGAACCTGGAAAAACGGCACCAAAAACCGGTGTGTTACCATTACACCATCGGGGAGTACCAGCGACCCGAAGGTCACAAAGCGAGCGCAAAGATAAAAAGGATTTCTCGAAAATTCCGCAACCGTAACGCATCATTTATCTTCGGACCATGTTGGAACTGGAGAATCTCATCGGCGGAGAATTACGCGCGTCCGAAAGCAAGGCATGGTTGGATAATGTCGAACCCGCCACCGGCAAACCATTCGCCCGCATTCCCCGTTCGAACGCAGCCGACGTTGCCGCTGCTGTAGCAGCCGCTCGGTCCGCATTTCCCGGTTGGTCCGTCACGCCTTTTGAACAGCGCGCAGAATGCCTCCGCAAGTGGGGAGCGCTGATTGCACAACACAGCGAAGCGTTGATTTTAGCTGAGTCGCAGGACAATGGGAAGCCCGTTTCACTGGCGCGGGCCGTGGACATTCCCCGCGCTCAAAAAAACTTGGAATTCTTTGCCGGGGCGATTGAGCATTTTGCCTCCGACGCGCACATCCCGGCAGGCGCCACGCACATTCACTACACACACCGCAAACCCATTGGCATTGTCGGTTGCATTTCGCCGTGGAACTTGCCTCTGTATCTGTTCACGTGGAAAATCGCTCCCGCCCTGGCGGCAGGTAATTGTGTCATTGCAAAGCCGTCCGAAGTAACTCCGGTGACCGCTTGGATGCTGTCCAAATGGGCCGAAGAAGCGGGGTTCCCACCGGGCGTATTCAATGTGCTTCACGGGTTGGGCCATGAAGCGGGCCAAGCATTGGTTGAACACCCTGAAGTCAAAGCCATTTCCTTCACCGGCGGTACGCAGACCGGCGCCCACATTGCCCGTACAACCGCGGGCATGTTCAAAAAACTCAGCCTCGAGTTGGGCGGCAAGAATCCCGCGGTGATTTTTGCTGACTGCGACTTCGAAAAGGCTGTGGCAACCACCATTCGTTCCTCTTTCGCGAACCAAGGCCAAATCTGTTTGTGCTCTTCTCGCATCCTCATTGAAGACTCGATCTACGATGATTTCCGCGATGCCTTGGTGGCGAAGGCACGTCGCATTGTTCCCGGTGATCCTGCCGATCAAGCAACCAAAATGGGAGCACTTGTTTCAGCTCCCCATCGCGATAAAGTTCTTGGCTTCATCCGGGAGGCTCAAGAGCTCGGTGCGACTGTTTTGTGCGGCGGCGAGGCAGCTCTGGCTCCCAACGAACGATGCGAAACCGGATACTTTGTCCAGCCCACCGTGCTGGAGGGATTGGGACCAAAATGCAGCATCAATCAGCAAGAAATCTTCGGCCCCGTCATTACCCTTCAGCGCTTCCATTCCGAGGCGGAAGCAGTCGAACTCGCCAATGACAGCACCTACGGATTGGCGGCCACCATTTGGACCCAGGATGCGCAAAAGGCTCACCGTGTGGCCAGCAACATCGAAAGCGGCATTGCGTGGATCAATTGCTGGTTGGTGCGGGACCTGCGAACCCCATTCGGTGGAGTCAAATCCAGCGGTGTAGGAAGAGAAGGTGGGTTTGAAGCGTTGCGGTTCTTTACTGAACCCCAAAGTGTTTGCATCCCAACGGCTTAATCGCCTCGAAACTCATCAGTCCCAATACCAGTCGTCCACCATCACACGGGATTTGTTCCCGTTGGTGAAGAACCACCCCAAATAGTGGTCGATCAAGTGGCAGAAATATTGACAGGCGTTTCTCAAAGCAGTCGGTTTGGATGGCAATCTAGTGTAGAGAAGACACTTTATCAACGTTCAGTTTTTGAAAAATGTTTTGATGTGAAGGGGAGATTTTCCCGAAAACCTTCACCTTCGGAGGCTACAGCGATTCTTCCATTCCCAACCTGCCATGAAAAAAAATACGCTCCTCATTTCCGCAGCCATCGCCACTTTGGCGTTGTTAAACGGGTGTGTCACCATGAAACAATTCGACGAAGTTCAAATGGACCTGGACCGAATTGCGGAAGAAAATCGACGACTGACGTTATCGAACCAAGATGGTGAGATCGAGCGGCGAGAACTGGCTGGACGCGTGGATGTTTTGACCGAAGCCAACGCACAACTTGCTCAAGACACCACCCGATTGGGCCGATCCCTCAATGAAGCACTTCAAGACGTCAAAAAACTGGAAGACCTCAACGATGTACTGACATCGGAGAGCTCGTCCCGTATGGCAGCTATCAACGAAGAAAATCGCGCCCTCTTGGAAGAACTCAGCAAGAACAGGGCTGAGTTGCAAGCCCAAGAGGATGATTTGCTGCAACTCAACACCGACCTGAATCAACGCGAGGCCGAATTGGCCCAACGCTCGCAACGCGTTCAAGAACTTGAAGGATTGTTGGCTTCCCGAGATGCTGCTGCAGAAGCCCTCAGGTCTCAATTGGCTCAGGCCCTCCTCGGATTTGCTGACAAGGGCTTGACTGTCGAACAACGCAACGGGAAAGTATACGTGAGCTTAGAAGCACAGCTTTTGTTCCCTTCTGGGTCTACTGCTATCAATGCAGAAGGAAAGCAAGCGCTTAAGGACCTGGCCCAAGTGGTGAGCACACAATCCAACTTGGAAATCATCGTCGAAGGTCACACAGACACGGATCAACTGCGATCGGGCACCATTCCCCGAAACAACTGGGAGTTGAGTGTGCTGCGTTCCACAGCTGTGGTTGAAATACTGACATCCGCTGGCGTGACGCCAGAAGCGCTGTCAGCATCAGGCCGCAGCGAGTACCATCCGGTGGACCCAGACGATAAGGCACGCAACCGCCGCATCGAAATTGTACTCGCACCCAACCTGGATGCGCTGTTCGATATCATTCGGGCGGAATAACGCCCTCAGTTTTTACTGGATTTCCATCTGGAAGGCACCTTGAGCAATGTTCATGCTCTCACCGGTCATTCCAACCGTAGTGCCCATGAAGGTGCCTACAACGAACCCTCCCGCCTGAGGATCAACGTACGTGATTTCCACAGTGACGCCTCCGCCGAAGTTGGTGCTGTAGCCGTTGGCTGCAGGGTCGGCGTAAGAGCACGAGCTGCCGGTCGCCATTGAACACTGTACCTGAGCCCCATCAATCCAACCGGTAATCGGTTGTTCAAGGATGAGTGCAAGGCCTGCGCCCGTAGCAGTCAAACCGCTGATTTCAATGGTGGTCCCGCTCAATGTAGCCGAAACACCAACCTCTGCTACTAACGTGGTTCCGTTTGCCTTCCAGGTCAAAATCGCCTCACACTCAGGGCAGTTTGCACCGCCGCAGTCAATGTACAATTCGTCGCCGTCCATGATGCCGTTGGCGCAGTTGACGCCGTCTGGGCAAGGGCCGCAGGTGATGTTGGGGTTATCACAAGGGAGGTAGATGTTCGATTCGTAGTTGCCACCGCAATCCACGCCGATTTCGTCCCCGTTCATCATATTATCGCAGCACGTGGGGCAAGGCTCGCAATCCGGTCCGCCGCAATCCACACCTTGCTCCAATCCGTTGAGCAAACCGTCGCCACAGAGTTCACCGCACGCTACGCCGGTGTCTCCACCGCAATCGATGCCCGACTCTCCTGGATCTTGAACCCCATTGAAGCTGGGGTCACACGGATCGCATTCACCGCCGCAATCCACCCACGTCTCTCCGAGCAAGGCATCGTATTGGCCGTTTTCACAAGGATCGCAAGCAGGGCAAATGGGGCCACCACAATCCACCAATTCTTCGCCGTTGTTGAGAATGCCGTCGTAGCAATTTTCAGGAATCAAGTTGTCATCATTCAGACAACCCGTTGCCATTACCAGCAACATGATGACAGCAGAAGCGAGAGAGAATGAACCGAATTTCTTCATCGAGAATGAATTTGAGCGCAACATTGGCAAGGGTGTTTACCGTATTTTAGGCAGTGCAAGATAAGTTGAACGCGTTTGAAAGCCACGGTTTGATGCAAATCCCTGTGGCACAGCCTGAAGAATGACCACACCACTCCAATTATCGAATAGCTCTTGGATTGTGAAAGAGCAACCAAACCAGGACGCCGTCGCGCACCTCATGCAAAACGCCGGCCTCACGCAATTGGTTGCTTCCTTGCTCATTCAGCGCGGTTTTGAAGCGCAAGAGGATGTTTTGGGATTCCTCAATCCCGCCCTTTCCGCCATGCACCACTCGCTGCTAATGAAGGACATGACGCAAGCTGTCATCCGTCTTCATCAAGCCATTGAAGACGAGGAACGCATCCTTGTTTACGGCGATTACGACGTGGATGGCACCACGGCGGTGGCGATGGTAGCCAGCTACCTAGAAGGAGTTGGTGGCCAAGTCGAGACGTACATCCCTCACCGATACGATGAAGGTTACGGAGTGAGCATGGAGGGGGTGAAATACGCTTCTGAAAATCGATTTTCACTGATGATTACGCTCGACTGCGGGACCAAGGATTTTGAGCCTTTGGCCGATGCTGCCGAGCGCGGGATTGATGTGATTGTGTGCGATCACCACCTGCCCGAAGACACGTTGCCTGCTGCTTTCGCCGTTCTGAATCCCAAGCGATCAGATTGCCCTTACCCTTTCAAAGAATTGTCGGGTTGTGGCGTGGCCTTCAAGCTGCTGCAATCCCTCGCCAATCGGATGGATTTGCCGGAAAGTGGCATTTACGAAGAACTGGATTTGGTGGCCATTAGCATCGGAGCAGACCTCGTGGATCTGCAAGGAGAAAACCGCATCATGGCGTCACAAGGACTGCGTCAATTGCGGAAACGTCAACGGCCCGGCATTCTCGCCTTAATGCGCGCCGCGGATATCCACCAAGCCCCTCGCACCATCCGGGACATCAGCTTCACATTGGGGCCTCGAATCAACGCCGCAGGAAGAATGGACCATGCCCAACGCGTGGTCGACCTGCTGATGGAGAAAAGTGATGCCCGTGCAGCTGAAATGGCTCGAGAAATAGAGGAAATGAATCACCGCCGCCGCGAGGTGGACGAGGCCACCACGAATGAAGCGCTCATCCAATTGGAGCAGACCCCAGAAGAAAACTTCTGCAACATCGTTCACGGAACGGATTGGCACCGAGGCGTAGTGGGGATTGTGGCGAGTCGGATGATTGAACACCGCTACCGCCCTTCAGTGGTGCTTTCTGAAGAAGATGGCATCCTCATTGGAAGCGCTCGATCCGTCGATGGCGTGGACATCCACGAAGCCTTGGAGACGTGCGAAGACCTCTTGCTGCAATTTGGAGGGCACACAATGGCCGCCGGACTCAGCCTTGAATTGACGCATCTCGATGCGTTCAAAGAACGGCTCAACAACGCTGTCAAAAGCCAGCTCCAAGGGAATCCGCCCAAACCCATCATCCGATGCGACCGGGAGGTTCACATTTCCGAGTTGTCACTTGAAGCGCTGAAGGAGCTGGAGCAACTGGAACCGTTTGGCCCGGGAAATGCAACTCCCGTATTCATCCTCCGCAACGTGGTCTCCGTCCGTCCTCCGCGCACCATCGGCAACCAAGGACGGCACTTGAAAATTACCATCCGAGACCCCGAGTTCGACGGGCCTACCATCGACGCCATCGGGTGGAACATGGGCGAGATGGCGCCGCAAATCAAGCAAAACAAGCCCATTGACTTGGCTTTTACCTTGGTAAAAAACACTTGGAAACCGCGCGGTTGGCAAAACCGCACGGAGCTCAACCTTCACTTGCGAGCCATTCAGCCGGCAGACGGTGCGGCAGGAGCCTCCGCTTGATGCACGTGAACTTCCCGCTGAGGGAAAGGGATCTTGATGCCGTTGGTGCGGAACGCCTCTTCAATTCTGAAGCGAATGTTACTGGCTATCAACTTGCGCATGAAAGGCTTCTCAATCCAGAAGTAAACCGTGAATTGGAGGGCAGAGTCGCCAAAGTCGTTGAACAAGACAGCGGTTTGATCTCGCCGTATGACTTCACTTTCTGCATTCGCGGATTCGAGCAAAATGGTTTTCACACGCTCAACATCTGTTCCATAAGCCACACCCGCGTCCACTGAAATCAGGGTCGCGGATTCGCCCTGGGTGAAATTCCGGACCGTTTGACCCGAAATAAGCCCGTTCGGGATGACCATGAGGTTGCCAAATCGGGTAACCACACGCGTCGAACGCAAATCGATGCGCTCCACACGCACCATCATGCCGTCTACTTCCAGCTCGTCACCTACGCGAACACCGCCTTCAAAAAGCAGCACAAATCCCGAGACAACGTCATTGAAGAAGTTTTGCAGCCCGATGCCCACGCCCACCAACAACGCCGCGGAACTCGCCCAAAATACGGTCAGATCGATGTCCGCAGTTTCCAACGCAATCACGACGACCATGAAGTAAACGACGGTGCGTACCAGCCGCATCACCATGAAGCGCGTCCCCTCCTCGAAATTGGCATTGCGAAGGAACTTTCGCAGCACGTAACGAAGCGCCCAAATGACCCCCTGCGACACAGCAATGACGCTGAAGAACATCAAAATGGAGTGCAGTGACAACTCGAATGAGCCGATGTCAATGGTGGTATCAAGGAATTCCTTCATCGGTTGAAATTAGGGAAGAATCGTGGTTCCAGTGTATTGGGTGATGTTGCGCTTTTGTTCGTCCAGAGCTTTCCGTCGTTCAAGCAATTGGCGCATGCTGGAAATCGCCGTCTCATCGTTCTGTTCAATCGCCTCATTCAGATCGGACAACTGATCTTGAATCTCGGCGATCTCCCGGAGGTTGTCATTGAGCTTCAACAAATGGAGGGAATCCATCAGCGCCTTGTTCAATTGGTCTTCCTCTCGGGTGCTGTAGATCTGGTGCACCTCTGCCCACCGAACGCTGACCTTGTGCTTATCGACCAAGGCTCCGACCACGAAGGCCTGTACCTCCGGGTCGGGGTGCTTCATGAAGTCCTCCATCTTCGGCACTGATTCGGAAGCAGCGTGGGTCAAAAAGACCCCGTACACTTCCCGAAACACGTCGTGTTTTACTTCAAAACTGAGGCTTTGCATGTAAGCGACGACGTACCGTGCAAACGCCATGGTTGCAGGAGTTTCGGCTTCCGGAGTAGCTGGCGGGGTGAAGTCCAATTCGCCAAATTTCAGCATGCGGCGAACCAGGTCCCGTTCAATGACTGTTCTGCGGGCGTCCATTTCCGCCACAGCACCGCCTAAAACCGGGTCAAGAGAAGGCGGCGCGTGCTCGTCCGACCAATCTGGCGCCGCATGCACGGGCGGTGGAGGGGCTTGCTCCCCCAGGCGTTGTTTTCGGAATTCCTCTCGCTTCAGGGCCTTTTGCTCCTCCAGCAATTTGGCCCGAATCAGTTTGTTGATTTCCGACTGGAGCACATCTTCCGACAAGGCCAACTCTTCCGAAGCCAACTTCAGGTAGACCCCTTGCTGGATGGCATCCGGTATGACCGCAATGGACCCCAGAATGCTGTGGATCATCTCCGTCCGCTTCACCGGATCATCCGCGGATTCACGGCCCAACAGATCCAACTTAAACGCCACAAAATCCTTGGCTTCTTCGTCAATGTGGCGCTTCAAGACGTCTGCCGGTACTTTCTTGCTGTAGCTGTCGGGATCGTCGCCGTCTGGGAATAGAACCACGTTGACGTTCAAGCCCTCCGCGAGCAACAAATCCACCCCTCGCAACGAGGCACGAATGCCCGCTGCATCGCCGTCAAAAAGCACCGTGATGTTCTTCGTGTACCGCCGGATGAGCTTGATCTGGTTGACGGTCAACGCCGTCCCGCTGGAAGAGACCACGTGCTCAATTCCGGCCTGATGCAAGGCCATGACGTCCGTGTACCCTTCCACCAGCAGCACCCGGTCCTCTTTCGCGATGGCCGGCTTGGCCAAATGCATGCCGAAAAGCACATCGCCCTTGTGGTACAGGATGCTTTCCGGGCTATTGAAGTATTTGGCAACCTTTTTCTCCTTGCTCAGGGTTCGTCCTCCGAATGCAATCGACCGGCCCGTGATGTCCCGGATGGGGAACATGACGCGCCCCTTGAAAAAGTCCCAGAGCTTGCCATCCTTGTCTTTTGCCAATCCCAAAGCCAACAGTCGCTCCGGCTCATACCCCGCCTCAATCGCCGCTGTGCTCATGGCATCCCAGCTATCGGGGCAATAGCCAATTTTGAACGTCTTCAATGTCTCCGCTCGGAACCCCCGGCTTTCGAAATAACTCAACCCAATCGCTCGGCCCTCCTCGGTCTCGTGCAATTGGGTGGTCAGCCAGTTCTGCGCCCACGCATTCAAAGCCAGCAAACTTTCGCGTTCAGAGCGCGCCTGTTGCTGCTCGGGCGTCATCTCCTCCTCTTCAATTTCGATGCCGTATCGTTCAGCCAGTTGCTTGATCGCCTGAGGGAAACTCAATTTCTCGAGTTCCATCAAAAAGGTCACAACGCTGCCGCCCTTGTCGCTCGAAAAACACTTAAAAATGCCCTTTTCCGGCAACACATAAAAAGATGGCGTCTTCTCGTTGGTGAATGGGCTCAAGCCCCGCAAGGCGCTTCCCGATTTCTTCAATTCCACGTAATCACCGATGACCTCCTCGATTACGGCGGTCTGCAACACTTGGTCAACGGTGGAAGCGGGGATCATGGCAATTCAGGGATTGACCAAATGTACGGACGACACATGCAAATTGTAGCGCACAAAAAAAGACCCCACGCCGTTGCCCGGGGTCCTCTTTCTTGGTCTGATGAGACCGAACCTAAAACCTGACTGCTTGAACGACCTGCGGCGTTCGAACAGGTGAGAAAACTCTCCGCAAACCTATCCCGTTGGGTTGTTGGCCATGTGACGGATTTGTTAACGGTTGTTGAAGTTTCATGGCCGCCGCACCGCTCGATGCACAAGGGCTTAACTTCGCTCAACCCATGAGTGCGAAAAAGAAACCCACCATCCCCTGGTTCTTGCTTGCCATGGTGCTTGCCTTCGTCACGATGAGCACCATTCAAATTGTTTGGCTTCGCTCCTCGGTTCAAATGCGGGAACAGCTTTTCGATGACAACGTATATCACTCGTTGAATCAGGTGAGCGAGATGCTGACAAAGACGTCTACGGGGATGCTGCAGATTGATTTGGAAGCCTTGGCACCGACGGAGGGATCGTCTGGAATCATCCAAGAAAAAAAATCCATAGGAAGCGGTTTGGATGCCGACGAAGTTCGCATGCTCAACCGCGTCGAAGCCTTGCGCATTGACAGCGTGATTCCTGAGATTTTGGAAGCACACGGCATTGATATTGCATCCGTGATGGCGGTATTTGACCGGTACGGACAGCCGGTGCGTCTGAAAGAAGAAGACGTGCCGTACCGCGAAGCGCTGGAGAACTCCGTGCACCGCATTTCCATCAACAGCTTGAGCCTCCGCCTTTATTTCCCTGAAAAAGGGAGGTTTTTGCTGCACAACCTACTCGGTCAATTTGCTTTGACAGGGTTGATGCTCGCCATCATTGCTTGGGGATTTTTCACCGCGGTCATCGGCGCTGCACGAAACAAACGGATTGATCGCATCAGACGGGACCTGATGAACAACCTGACGCACGAGCTGAAAACGCCCATCAGCACGATTGGATTGGCCTCTGAAGCCCTCAAAGATCCCGATATGCAAAAGGATGCGGAAGGGGTAAACTATTACATCGGCCTCATCAATGAAGAAAATAAACGCCTCGGCATGCTGGTCGAAAACGTGCTGCAGGCCAGTTTGGCAGAGTCGGGAAAAATGCAACTGTTCAAGCACACCTTGAACGTGCACGACCTCATCCGAGAGGTTTTGAAGAATGTCGCCATTCAAGTTCGCAAACACGGCGGCAAGGTCGAACTCGAGTTGGAGGCAGAAGAACCCATGGTACACGGGGACAAGGTGCACCTGAGCAACGTCGTTTTCAACTTGGTAGACAACGCCATCAAATACGCGGACGGAGATTTGAGGCTGACAATTTCCAGCGTTCAGACAACAGATGGAGTGGAATTGCGTTTCAGTGACAACGGCATGGGCATCGCCAAAGAGCATTTAGGCAAGGTATTTGATAGACTCTATCGCGTGCCTACCGGTAACGTGCACGATGTGAAAGGATTTGGATTGGGATTGAGTTATGTCAAAACCGTCATCGACCGCCACAATGGATCCATTCGCGTCGAAAGCGAACCCGGCAAGGGAAGCACCTTCATCGTGATGTTGCCGCGCACAGAAATTGAATTGAAGAAAACCGATTGACATGAGTGAAGCTACGCAACCTTCCATCCTGCTGTGTGAAGACGACCCCAACCTCGGACGCCTCCTCTCGGACTACCTGAAAGCCAAAGGATTCGAAACAACCTGGGCCAAAGACGGTGTGGAGGGAATCAAGGAATTCCACCGAGGGGCGTTTGACTTTGTAATTTTGGATGTCATGATGCCGCGCAAAGATGGATTTCAAGTTGCAGAAGAGATCCGACAAGAAAGCCGGCACCTGCCCATCTTGTTCTTGACTGCGCGTTCCACCAACGAAGACACGCTCGAAGGGTTCAAAGTCGGCGCAGACGACTACATGACCAAGCCGTTCAGCATGGAAGAATTGTTGGTGCGCATCCAAGCCATCCTCCGCCGTGCTGCAGCCCTTCCGGACGAAGACGAACAAGTGGGCGAAATCAAAATCGGTTCCTTTGGCTTTGATTACAATACCCAGATGCTCCGCCGCAATGGAGAGGAACAACGCCTGACCACCAAGGAGAATGAGCTGCTCTTCTTGCTTTGCAAGCACCGCAACAGCCTGCTCGAGCGTACGTATGCACTCAAATCCATCTGGGGCGACCCCAACTACTTCAATGGCCGATCCATGGACGTCTACATCGCGAAGCTCCGCCGCCACTTGAAGCCCGACGAAGCCATTCAAATTCTGAACGTTCACGGGAAAGGGTTCAAGATGATCACCCCGGATTAACAAAACGTGGCACGGTGTTGGCGTTAGAGTTTGAAACCCAACGCCATGAAAAAACACCCCGCCCCCCGCAGACGGCTTGAACTCGGTTTCATTGCCTCATTGGCATTTGTTCTGGCTGCGTTCGAATGGACCGCCGTTGAATTTGACTCCTCCACGCAATGGGTGCATGCCCAGGGCATTGCCCTTGAACCCGAGGTGGTTCCTCCCAGTGCACCGTCCAAGCCGAAGCCCCCTGTGCGGCCAATGAACATTGCACCGATCATCGATCCGGACCCTCCTGTGGGGCCGGATCCGCTGCCGGACCCCGACCCAAGTGTTGACCCCCTCGCAGGCAAATTGCACACGTTTGACTTCGAAGAATTCGGTGACGGCGACGACGGCGAAATTGAAACGGTGCTCATTGCCGAACACATGCCGCATTTCGAAGACTGTTCGAATGTGCTCGACCGTTCGGATGAACGCTCCTGCACAGAGGGACAGATGATTCGGATCATCCAATCCTGCGCAAAATTCCCTGCCATCCTTCGAGAGACGGGAGTAGGCGGCGTTGTTTACCTGCAATTCAACATCAACGAATTCGGCGAAGTACAGGACGAAACCGTCCTCAAGCCTGCTCATCCCAAACTCAACGAAGCCGCACTGCGCGCCCTTCAGTGCATTCCAAAAATGGTCCCTGGAACCCAACAAGGTCGTCCTGTGCGGGTGACGTACACCATCCCCGTTCGGTTCACCGTTCGTTGACTCCTGCGAAGCAGCAGTGAAATCCGTTGGGTTTAAGCGAATGAAACACTACCTTTGCACGCCCTATAACGCATTGCATCCGTGTCTTCTATGCTCAAAATCCTCGCTGGCTCAGCATCCCAATCCTTCGGCCAAAAAGTAGCTGAATCTTTCGGGGGTGAATTGGTACCTGTAAAAACCACGCGATTCAGCGACGGTGAATTCACTGTGAGCATCGAAGAAACCATTCGCGGCCAAGAGGTTGCCATCGTGCAATCGACCTTTCCGCCGACGGACAACTTGATGGAGCTTTTGCTCCTGATTGACGCCGCCAAGCGTGCGAGCGCGAAACGCATCATCGCGGTCATTCCGTACTTCGGCTTTGCCCGCCAGGACCGCAAGGACAAACCCCGCGTTGCCATCGGAGCCAAGTTGGTTGCCAACTTGCTCACGGCTGCAGGCATTGACCGCCTGATCACGATGGATCTGCATGCGGACCAAATCCAAGGATTCTTCGAGATTCCTGTCGACCACTTATACGCGAGCTCGTTGTTCATTCCCTACCTGGAAACACTGGACCGAGAAAATTTGTGCATTGCCACCCCGGATACAGGTGGAACAAAACGTGCGAACTCCTATGCCAAGCACCTCGGCGTGGATATGGCCATTTGCTACAAGCAGCGAAAAGTAGCAAATCAGATTGAGAGCATGACTGTCATCGGGGATGTAGAAGGGAAAGACGTGGTCATCGTGGACGACATGTGCGACACCGCTGGGACCCTCACCAAAGCCGCAGCTTTGATGATGGAGCACGGAGCCAAGTCGGTTCGTGCCTTGTGTACGCACCCTGTTCTCAGTGGACCCGCATACGAACGCATCGCAGATTCCGTATTGACAGAATTTGTTGTGACCAACAGCATCCCGCTGAATACCGAGAAAAACACAGACAAAATCAAGGTCCTTTCGGTCCATGAAATGTTTGCCAAGACTTTAACCTGTCTGGTGGAAAACCGTTCCATCAGCGACACTTTACTAATTCATTAATCATGAAAACTGCATCATTGAGCGGCTCCCCACGCGGGAGCGTAGGAAAGAAAGATGCGAACCAACTCCGCAAGGACAACCGCGTACCGGGTGTTCTCTACGGCGGCGGTGAGCAAAAGCACTTTTCTGTCAAAGAGCTGGACATCTCCAAGCTCGTAGTCAACCCGGATATTTTCCGGATCAACTTGGACATCGACGGCGAAAGCTTCGATTGCATCATCCAAGAAGTCCAATTCCATCCCGTAACGGACCGCATCGTACACCTCGACTTGCTCCAGGTTGTTCCAGGAAAGCCCGTACGGGTCGACTTGCCATTGCGCACGACGGGAACTGCAGTGGGTGTAATTGCCGGTGGTCGACTCTCCATGTTGTTCCGTCGCGTTGCTGTTCGTGGTTTGGCTGACGACCTCCCTGAATTCATCACCATCGACGTAAGCGACTTGCAAATCGGCGATAACGTTCGCGTAAAGGACATCGAGGTGCCAAACTGCACAGTCCTTTTGAATGATTCTACGTTGCTCGCTGCTGTGAAGCGCACACGTGCTGCCATGTCTGCTGCTAGCGAAGAAGAAGATGGTGACGGCGAGGCTTCAGCTGAAGGCGGCGAAGAAGCAGCTGCTGAATAAACCCGTTTCCAGCACGGAAACGCAACCTAAAAACGGATGAAGTTCCTCATCGTCGGACTGGGTAACCCCGGAAGCGAATATGAGGACACCCGACACAACATCGGGTTCAAGGTGGTGGACACCATCGCACGAAACGGCGAATCCTCGTTCGAGGTCAGTCGGCACGGCGAGGTGTCCACCGTCCGTTTTAAGGGCAGGACCTTGATCCTGCTCAAACCCTCCACCTATATGAACCTGAGCGGAAAAGCGGTTCGGTACTGGATGGAGTCCGAAAAAATCCCCCTCGATCGGGTACTCATCATTACCGACGACCTTGCCCTGCCATTTGGCACATTGCGCATGCGAGCCAAAGGAAGCGGTGGTGGCCACAACGGCCTAGGCAACATCGAGAACGTCCTCAACACCTCGAAGTACCCGCGGCTGCGGTTCGGCATTGGAAATGACTTCCACAAAGGCCAACAAGTCGACTTCGTTTTGGGCAAGTGGACTTCGGAAGAAGAGGGTGCCTTGGCAGAGCGTCTTACGCGTTGCGAAAAAGCCGTCCAATCGTTCGCTGCCATCGGATTGGAACGAACGATGAACCACTTCAACAATACGTGATCACTCGTACAAGTGGTTGTTGCTGATGTAATTCAGCACCTTGTCATGCAGCAGGTACCGAATGTCCTTGTTGTGGTTGATGGCATCCCTCAGGTAGGTCGAAGAAATGCTGATCATGGGGGCGTCACACCATTGGATGTTCGCGTGTGAACGCGGGACCACATCCGAAGGTGATTTCGGTGCTGGAACCGGTGCCGGAGCATCGGAGGTTCTGCGAGGATACACGAGGATGCGGTGATTTTCGACCAATTCCCAATGGGCCTGCCACGTGTGCAGGCGGTCGAAATTGTCTTCACCGATGATGATGCTGAACGTGGCTTCGGGATGTGCTTCACGCAGGTGCCGCATGGTGGCCGCAGTGAAGTTGGGCTGAGGCAAGTCAAATTCGACGTCGCTTCCCTTCAGTTTTTCGTTTTCTGAAACCGCGAGGTGCACCATCTGCAAGCGATGCGCTTGGCCCATCAACTCGCGAGGATTCTTGTGAGGGTTGTGGGGAGTGACGACCAACCAGACTTCATCGAGGTCCGTGTAATGCGCCATGTGATTGGCGATAACTAGGTGCCCCAAGTGGACGGGGTTGAATGTCCCGAAGTACAATCCGATGTTTCCCGTCACCTTCTCATTCATGCTTGTGCAGTGTTGGTATACGCTGTCAGCCATTGCAAGGCCTCTTCGCAAGCTGCATCCAGGTCATCGTTGATCAGCACCCGATCGAAGTGAACGCTCTGTTCTAATTCCCACCCGGCTTTGGCCATTCGCTCATCGATGCGTTCGGGGGCATCCGTGCCGCGGCTCTCCAACCGATGACGAAGCACCTCCAGCGATGGCGGTTGGATGAAAACGGCGAGGGCACGGTCGCCGAGCGCCTTTTTCAGGTTGGTGCCTCCAACGACATCCACGTCAAATAAAACGGTTTTGCCTTCGGACCAGAGGCGTTCCAATTCAGCGTGCAGCGTCCCGTAAAATTTGCCGGGATATACTTCTTCCCACTCCAACAACGCCCCTGTATTTATGCGCTCTCTGAAAGCAGATTCTGTCAGAAAATGGTAATCCACGCCATCGACTTCTTTCCCTCGAGGCGGCCGTGTCGTCGCGCTGATGCTAAATGCCAAATTCAGTTCCGAATGGTCCAGCAAATGGCGAACAATCGTCGTCTTGCCCGCTCCTGAGGGGGCCGAAAAAATCACCGCCTTGCCAGTGGAATCAGAGGGCATTGAGCACTTGTTCTTTGATTTTTTCCAATTCGTCTTTCATCTGCACCACGATCCGCTGCATGTCTGCATCGTTGGCCTTGCTTCCAAGGGTGTTGATCTCGCGGCCAATCTCCTGTGCGATGAAGCCCAATTTTTTTCCCTGCGCCGGAGCCTGATTCATGACGTCGGTGAAGTGCTCACAATGCGCTTTCAAACGGACCAATTCTTCGGACACGTCGAGCTTCTCCATGTAAAAAAGCACCTCCTGCTCAAATCGGTTCTCGTCCAACCGGCCTCTGTCCTGGAGTTCGTTGAAATTCGTTTGAATACGTTCCCGGATCCGGTCTACGCGGGCCTGCAACAACGGCTCCACCTCTTCCTTCAAAGACTGGATCGAACGAATTCGCTCCGTGAAGTCGGCCTCCAACGACTTGCCCTCTTCTTCCCGGAAGGCGGTGAACTGCCTAATCGCCTCTTGTACCAAGGCTGCAATGGCCGTCCATTCCTCTTCATCGATCTCCTCGCTGGATTGCTGGATGACGTCCGGCAAGCGCATTGCCATCGCCAACAAAGCATTGTCCTGTGTCGGGTATCCATGCTCCTGTGCGATGCCCCCGAGGCGTTCGAGGTATGCTCCGATAAGCGGCTTATTCAATTCACGCGGCTCCGCACCTTCCACTGCGTACTGAATGCTCAAGTCGCATTTTCCACGGTGAATGGCAGCGCCAAGCGCCTTTCTCAACTCCATCTCTTTTGCTCGAAATGCCGAAGGCATGCGCACGCTGAGGTCCAATTGCTTGCCATTGAGTGACCGCAATTCGGCCGTGTACCGACGGGAACCGATGCGCGCTGTGGCCTTGCCATAGCCGGTCATGGAATGAATCATGAGAGGGATTTTGAACAAAGATAAGTACACGCGGTAAGGTTAGAGGGACCGTACCTTTGCACCATGAGCCGTACTGAGCGCATCCAAGCACCTGTCAAGAATGAATTGGCCGAATTCCAAAGCCATTTCAAATCAGCGATGCGCACCGATGTGGCCCTGCTTGACCGCATCATGCGCTACATCATCAAGCGCAAGGGAAAGCAGATGCGGCCGTTGTTCGTGTTTTTGTCAGCGCAAACCGTAGCCGGCGAGCAACCGAAACTGGGGGAACGCAGCCACATCGCCGCCTCCCTCATCGAATTGCTCCATACGGCTACGCTCGTGCACGACGATGTGGTGGATGAGAGCCCCATGCGCCGCGGGTTTTTCTCCATTCAAGCACTTTGGAAGAAGAAGGTGGCGGTTTTGGTTGGGGATTATCTGCTGTCCCGTGGCTTATTGATGGCAGTGGACAAAGAGGCGTACGACCTGCTCAAAATCACCTCCGAAGCGGTTCGATTGATGAGCGAGGGGGAGCTGTTGCAGATTGAAAAAGCCCGTCGTTTGGACATCACCGAAGAGGTGTACTTCGACATCATTCAGCGGAAAACCGCCTCGCTGATCGCGGCTTGCTGTGCCTGCGGTGCGGCCTCCGTTCGCCCCATGAACGAAGGGAACGAAGACGACGTGGAACGCATGCGCAAGTTCGGGGAGCTGGTCGGATTGGCTTTCCAAATCAAGGATGATTTGTTGGACCTAGGCGAAGGCGAACGCATTGGAAAGCCCACAGGCGGCGACATCCGGGAACGCAAAATGACGTTGCCCCTGATCCATACGTTGCAGGTGGCTTCAGCATCGGAACGGCGTAGGTTAATCCGGCTGGTCAAGTACCGAAACAATGACAACGCGGCCGTGCAGGAAGTCATGGATGCCATCATACAGGGTCCCGGAATGGAGTATGCCCGAGCGAAAATGAGGCACCTCGCCGCAGAAGCCATTGCGTTGTTGGATGTGTATCCCGATACAGAAGCCAAAACAGCTCTTGTGGATTTGGTCGAATACACCATGGACCGCAAGCGATGAAGTACCCCCTTGCAATGGGTGTGGGGATGGCCATTGTTGGTCTGCATGCGTGCAACGCGGTGGACGAATCTGGCAACGTGGTCGATCGCTGGCCCAACGGTCAGCCCAAGAAGGAAGCAACCGTGGTAGACGGCGACACAGTAAAAATCGCTGTGTATGACGAATCCGGTCGTTTGTCCAAAGTTTCGCGGTGGTCGGAAGGTCAGCGCCACGGAAAATGGGAAGCCTTCTACCCCGACGGCACCCCGTGGTCCGTCCACCACTACCAGAACGGTGTACAGGTAGGGCCCTATCAAACATGGCATCCCAACGGAACGCCCTTCATCACCGGGCAATACGACGACCGTGGAACGGCCACGGATACCTGGCGGTTTTTTGACGAAAGTGGAACCCTCATTCGAGAAGAAGAGGGGGGCTCCATTCACAATTAACCGTGAATAGCGAGCGGGTCTGAACCGCACGGCCAGCGCGACCTGGCGCTAATTTTGCATCCAGATTCGTCCCATGAACAATGTGATGCCCCTTTCTTGGTCCAAATCCCTGTCCGCCTTGATCCTTTGGATGCTTGTTTGGATGGCCCTTGGCATGAGCTTTATTGCCAACGCCCAACCCCAAGCGCCAAGCGCCCCCGAGCAGTACATCGCCCAATGGAGCGAAGAAGCGGTTTACCAAATGGCGGTGCACGGCATTCCTGCCAGCATTACGTTGGCCCAAGGCATCCTCGAAAGCGGAAGCGGCCGCAGCGAGCTGGCCTCCAAATCCAACAATCACTTCGGCATCAAATGCCACGGAGACTGGGGCGGGCAGCGGGTTTACCACGATGACGACCGCCGCGGTGAATGCTTTCGTTCTTATGAAAACGCTTCTGAAAGCTTCCACGACCACAGCGAATTCCTGAAGCGCAGTCGCTACGAGGAGCTTTTCTTACTGGAACCCACCGACTACGAACGCTGGGCAAAAGGATTGAAGAAATGCGGGTACGCCACCAACCCGAAATACGCGCGTTTGCTCATCGACCTCATCGAGCGGTACGGCCTCGACAAATTTGACGAACAAGGATTGGCATTGAAGGCAGACCGCGAGGCTTTTGCTGCCGCAGAGACAGCCCAAGAAATCACACGAAACGAGGTGTTGGAAACGGTTCAAAGCAAGGACCTCCATCCGGCCAAGTCCAGTACCAATGTTGGCCGACGATCTGTGCAAGTGAGTGACAATTTCATCCAATACATTTTGGCGGAGCCAGGAGATTCGTACAGTGCATTGGCGAAAGAACTGGACATGATGCCGTGGCAATTGTATGCCTACAACGACGTCAACCGGAAAGAAGGCACATACGCTCCGAAAGCAGGCGAAGTCATCTACCTTCAACCCAAGCGCAACCGAGGCCAAACCACCTGGTTGGAAATGCTGCCGGGCGAAAGCATCTGGGAAGCATCACAGCGCTGCGGCGTCAGTGTCAAAGCCATCGTCAGGAAAAACCGTCTCACCCCCGAATCCCCGCTCCCTCCGAACGGGAAATTATCGCTCCGGTGGCGCGTGACGGAAGAGGGCAAGTTGCCCGATTGGGTGCGCATGATTCGCGGGCCCAACACCGAGTAGCATCCGCTGGTTTCGGCACGGAATTTTGGTCGCAGGTGGCCTAACTTAGCGAGCAAACCCTCAGCCATGCCGTTTTACCACAAACTTGGTCAAGTGCCCGACAAACGGCACACCCAATTTCGAAAAGCCGACGGAAGCCTGCACCACGAGCAGCTCTTCGGAACGATTGGTTTTGTGGGAATGAGCTCGTTGCTGTACCACCTCCATCGACCCACCATGGTCAAGCGCGTGGGCGCGTCCAAAGACGTTCGCCCCAAGGCAGCCGTTGAGAATAACTTGCTCAGCCGCAAGTTGGAAGGCTTCCGCGTGAAGCCCTGCGCAGATTACTTGGAAAGCCGCGTTCCGATTCTGTTTAATGCAGACGTGACGATTCACTTGGCTGCACCGACCTCGAGCATGGACAATGAAGCGTTTGTCAAAAACGCAGATGCAGATGAAGTGGTGTTCGTCCACGAGGGATCCGGGACCTTACACACCATGCTTGGCAACTTGCCGTTCAAACCCGGCGATTACATCGTCATCCCGCGCGGCATCATTCACCGGTTTGCTTTTGACGGCGAAAACAACCGCTTGTTCATCACCGAATCAGCCCATCCGGTTTATACGCCCAAACGCTACCGCAACCACTTTGGCCAATTGCTGGAACACAGCCCCTACTGTGAACGGGACATGCATCCACCGGCGAAACTCGAGACGTTTGATCAACTCGGCGAATTCACCATCCACATTCAAAAGCAAGGGGCTCGGCACGAATACGTATATGCTTCTCACCCGTTCGACGTGGTGGGTTGGGACGGCTATCACTTCCCATACACGCTCTCCATTCACGACTTTGAACCAATCACTGGGCGCGTTCACCAGCCGCCACCGGTTCACCAAACCTTTGAGACGGATGCCTTCGTGATCTGCAGCTTTGTGCCGCGGTTGTACGACTACCATCCGCTTTCCATTCCTGCCCCGTACAACCACAGTAACATCGATTCCGACGAAGTGTTGTATTACGTAGAAGGCGACTTCATGAGCAGAACCGGCATCGACCGGGGCTACATTAGCTTGCACCCGGCCGGCATCCCCCATGGACCGCACCCCGGCACGTACGAAGGCAGCATTGGCAAGGAAAAGACAGAAGAACTCGCCGTCATGGTCGATACCTTCCGTCCGCTGCAGGTGACTGAGGCGGCCCTCAACATTGAACACGACGATTACCACCAATCTTGGTTAGACCCCGGGATGAAATGAACCCCATGAACCACAAACCTTCCCCCACCCTTGAGAAAGTAGTGCCGGAAGCAGAGGACTTTTTGCCCTTGCTCGGCACCGATCACATTGAGCTCTATTGCGGAAATGCGAAGCAGAGTGCGTATTACTACATGACGGCCTGGGGCTTCCAACCGGTGGCGTATTCCGGATTGGAAACCGGCAATAAATCGACCGTCTCCTACGTCCTGCGCCAGGACAAAATCACCTTGGTGCTGACTTCACCTTTGCAAGCAGGTGGGCCCATCAACGAGCACATCAACCGCCACGGCGATGGCGTGAAGGCTGTTGCACTGTGGGTAGACGATGCCGCCAAGAGCTACGCAGAAACGACCCAACGCGGTGCTGTCAGCGTGTTTGAGCCTGAAGTTCGAGAGGACGCCCACGGCCGTGTGGTGTTGAGCGCCATCGAGACCTACGGAGATACCATCCATGTTTTCGTAGAACGCAAGGACTACGGCGGCGTGTTCCTGCCTGGATACGAAGCCTGGAACCCCACCGTCCCGGTGGAATCTGTGGGACTCGAGTTTGTCGACCACATGGTGGGCAACGTCGGTTGGGGCGAGATGAATACGTGGGTGGATTTCTACGCCCGCGTCATGGGCTTTGCCCAATTGATTTCGTTTGATGACAAGGACATCAGCACCGAGTACACCGCCTTGATGTCCAAGGTGATGTCCAACGGCAATGGCCGTATCAAGTTCCCCATCAACGAACCTGCGGAAGGCCGGAAGAAATCCCAAATCGAGGAGTACATCGACTTCTACGAAGGTGCCGGTGTGCAACACATCGCGGTTGCGACCTCCAACATCATCGAGACCGTGACCGAGTTGCAGCGCCGGGGCATTGAGTTCCTTCGCGTGCCGAGCACGTACTATGATACGGTATTGGACCGCGTGGGCGAAATCGACGAAGACCTCGAGCCATTGAAGCAGTTGGGCATCCTCATCGACCGCGACGAAGAGGGATACCTGTTGCAGATTTTCACCAAACCAGTGGTTGATCGGCCCACCATGTTCTTCGAAATCATCCAACGAAAAGGCGCCAAATCCTTCGGAAAAGGCAACTTCAAAGCGTTGTTTGAAGCCATCGAACGCGAGCAGGAAACCCGCGGAACCCTCTGACCTCCGTCCATGGCCAAATCCACGCTGCTGAAGGTCGAGGGCTTGGAGGTCTCCTTCGGGAACCCATCCTCGAGCGTCGTGCACGGCGTGAGTTTTGAATTGAAGTCCGGTGAAATCCTCGCCCTTGTTGGCGAGAGTGGATCCGGAAAAAGCATCACATGTTCTGCCCTGGCAGGGCTCCTCCCTCCGGGCGGGCACATTACCTCTGGGCGGTGCGAGCATGTGCCTTCAGGAGAACTTTGGGCCCGGGCAGATAGCGATTTCCGTGCGCCATTGGGCCGGGGGCTCAGCCTTGTTTTTCAAGATCCGATGTCGTCACTCAACCCTTCCATGCGGGTGGGTTGGCAGGTGGCAGAATCCATCATCGTGCACCAAGGTGCGTCGAAATCTGATGCACGCGTGGCGGCGACTCGGCTCCTCGATGAAGTCGAAATCCCTGCGCCGGCGGAAGCCTTTGACAAATACCCCCATGAATTGAGCGGGGGACAGAAGCAACGCATCATGATTGCTTTGGCCCTCGCGGCCAAACCCGAAGTCCTCATCGCCGACGAACCGACCACCGCCCTGGATGCAACCGTCCAAAAATCCATCCTTGCACTCCTAGCGAAACTGCAAAAGGAACGCGGCATGGGCGTCCTGTTCATCACGCATGACCTCGACGTGGTGGGCGCCATCGCCGACCGGGTCCTGGTGATGAAAAAAGGAACCATTGTCGAGGCTGGAGAAGTGGCTGCCGTGTTGGAAAACCCGCAACATCCATATACCCAAGCCTTGCTCAATGCCCGTAACCTCGCTCGATTTGAAGACGCGGGATTTTCTCCGGATGTGCTCATCGACGCTCGCGAGGTAACCAAAACTTTTGGGGATTTCACCGCCATCGACGGCGTATCGTTATCCATTTGCAAAGGGGAACGAATCGGGTTGATCGGGGAGAGCGGAAGCGGCAAATCAACGCTGGGCCGCATGCTCATCGGAATGCTGGCGCCAACAAGCGGAGCCATTGCATTTGACGGCATCCCGGTAGACCCGAACCATCGAGCTTCCATGGACGCATTGCGCAAACGAGCGCAACTGGTGTTCCAAGACCCCTATTCCGCCTTGAACCCGAAACTCACGGTGGGCAGTGCCTTGCGCGAAGTCCTGCAGCACAATGGGGCGTCCCATTCGGACGCAGCCTCGGGGGCTGTGCGCTTGCTGGAGGAGGTGGGATTGCAGGCGTCCGATGCCGAAAAGTACCCCGGAGAATTCAGCGGTGGCCAGCGCCAACGCATTGTGATTGCCCGGGCCCTTGCGGTTGAACCCGAGTTTTTGGTGCTGGACGAGAGCGTTGCAGCATTGGATGTCCAAATCCAACGGGACATCCTGAATTTGTTAGCCGATGTCGGGCAAAAACGCGCGTTGACCTACTTGTTCATCAGCCACGACCTCGACGTGGTTGCCTCCTTCTGCAATCGGTTGATCATCCTGCAAAACGGACGTGTGGTGGAAAGGGGTGAAACGGCGCAAATACTGCAGCATCCCTCGGAGGCATATACGGCTGAACTGCTGGCCTCACGTCCCAAGAACCTGCGGTGAACAACCCGCGGTAACCGTCCTCATTCCTGCCGGGTCCTTTTGTAATTTGGTGCTTTCAATCCCTGCGATTCCTCCATGTCCCAATCCCTGATTCACTCCACCTTGAACGAAGGCGTGCTGACCTTGACCATTTCACGGCCGGAAGCATTGAACGCCTTGAATGCCGAGGTCATTTCTCAACTTTCCGACGCCATTGAATCTGCCCAATCGGCTCCCGACGTTCGGATCATCGTCTTGACCGGAAGCGGAGAAAAAGCGTTTGTCGCTGGAGCGGACATCAAGGAATTTGCCGACTTCAATGCCAAACAAGGCAAGGAACTCGCCCAACGCGGACAAGACCAATTGTTCAACCGCGTTGAACGCAGCACCAAACCAGTCATCGCAGCGGTCAATGGTTTTGCACTGGGCGGAGGATTGGAACTGGCCATGGCGTGCCACGTGCGCATCGCTTCCGACAACGCCCGCATGGGGCTCCCCGAAGTTTCGCTCGGGGTCATCCCGGGATACGGGGGCACGCAGCGCTTGCCGCAGCTGGTCGGAAAAGGAAAAGCGATGGAAATGATTTTGACCGGTGGCATGATCAATGCCGAAGAC
Organism: uncultured Flavobacteriales bacterium; assembly: GCA_938074325.1. Taxonomy (GTDB): domain Bacteria; phylum Bacteroidota; class Bacteroidia; order Flavobacteriales_D; family Sanyastnellaceae; genus UA16. The sequence goes on from CALJFZ010000009.1 coordinate 88,257, forward strand.
GGGCTCGCCTGTGGGCTGGTCAATGCCGTGGTTCCAACAGAGGAACTGCTCGCCACAGCCGATGCCATGGCGAGGAAGATGATGAAGAATTCGCCGCGCGCGCTGCAGACAGCCATCCAGGCCGTATTGGCCGGATACGAGGAAGGAATCAATGGTTTCGATGCAGAGATTTCGTGCTTCGGCGCCAGTTTTGAAACCGAAGACTTCAAGGAAGGGACCAGCGCCTTCATCGAAAAGCGCAAACCTCAATTTTCCGGAAAATGAGCAGCGAATCGCAGGTCTTCGTCCGGAATCGAAGCGGCCATCCGCTCCCGGAGTACGCCACCCCGGCAAGTGCAGGGATGGATGTTCGAGCCAAACTCGAAACGCCCGTGGTACTCCAACCCGGCATGCATCAGCTCATCCCCACCGGACTCTATGCAGCCCTCCCCGTGGGAACCGAATTGCAAGTCCGTCCCCGTTCCGGGCTCGCCTTCAAGCACGGGGTGACCGTGCTCAACGCTCCCGGAACCATTGACGCAGACTACCGAGGCGAAATTGGCGTTCTGCTCATCAACCACGGGGCGCAGCCCTTCACCGTCGAAAACGGCGAACGCATTGCCCAGTTGGTTCTGGCCAAATACGAACGCATCGTTTGGTCTGAGACCGAAAACTTGCCAGACAGCCAGCGGGGAACCGGAGGATTTGGCAGCACAGGAACCCATTAAGCCACTCACCCATGAACATCATCATTCCCATGGCCGGAAGAGGCAGTCGCCTTCGCCCCCACACCCTCACCGTGCCCAAGCCTTTGGTACCGGTCGGCGGAAAGCCCATCGTGGAACGACTGGCGGAAGACATTGTCGCCATGAGCGCGGAACCGGTGAAGGAAATCGCCTTTGTGATCGGTGATTTCGGTGCAGAAGTGGAGGCGCAACTGCTGGCCATCGCCGAGCGACTCGGTGCCAAAGGGCACATCTGCCACCAGGACGAACCGCTCGGCACCGCCCATGCCATCTTGTGCGGATCGCAATGCTTGAACGGTCCGGTGGTCGTGGCGTTTGCGGACACCCTCTTCCGTGCGGACTTCACCATCGATCCGGAAGCGGACGGAGTTTTGTTCGTGAAGCAGGTGGAGAACCCCAGCGCATTTGGGGTCGTCGTTACCGACGAAGCAGGGGCCATCACCGACTATGTGGAGAAACCATCCGAGTTCATCTCGGACCTCGCCATGATCGGCATTTATGCATTCAAAGACGGCGAGCGCCTGCGTTCAGAACTCCAACGCCTCATCGACGAAAACGTCATCAAGGGCGGAGAGTACCAACTGCCCGATGCCCTGCGCAACATGACCCAAGCCGGTCTCCGGTTTGAGCCGGGCGCGGTCACGGATTGGATGGACTGCGGAAACAAAGTCGCCACGGTCGAAACCAATCATCGCATCCTAGAACTCACCGCAGATGAACTCTCCATCCCTGGCAGTGCCGTCATCGAAAACAGCGTGATACTGCCACCGTGCCACATCGGCGAGGGTGCACGCATTGTCAATTCTGTGGTCGGACCGTACGTGAGCATCGGCAACGAGACCACGGTGGAGGATGCGCGCATCAGCAACTCGCTCATCCAATCGCACAGCACCATCCGCAACAAGGTGGTGACCCGTGCGATGATCGGAAACCACGCGCAGGTCGATGGCATCCCGTGCGATGTCAGTTTGGGCGATTACAACGAAATCCACTGAGCCGTGCGTTGGGCATTGTACATTGGAAACAGCCTGTTGGCCTTGAGCGTTGTCGCTGCCTTCGTCGGCTGCAAGAGCACGGCCGACCTCGGGGCACTTCCTGTGTACGATGAAGGATTCCAACGCACCTATTTTGAGGGGCAAAACCACCTCGCCAAAGGAGATTTGGACCAGGCTTACACCTCGTTTTTGGCGTGTTTGGAAAAGCAGCCCGAGGAGCATGCCCTGCGCTTTGACCTGGCCAAAATCGACCTCCAACGCGAACAATTCGAGGCTGCGATTGCCCATTTGAACGTTGTGATTGAAAGCGATGCATCGCACCGTTGGGCCCGGGAGTACCGAGCGGAGGCTGCGATGGCATTGGGGCAAACCGATTTGGCAGTGGAGGACCTTTCGTGGATTCTGGAGCGCCGACCGGGTGACCTGGATTGGACCTACGACTGGACCCTTAAGTTGGCGGACGCCGGAGCTCCCGAAGCCGCCCTGAAACTCTGTGATGCCTACGAGACGCAGACCCCCGGAGATCCGGACATCCGGCTCCAACGGTTCTATTTCTTGGAGTTGCTCAGCGACTACGAAGCGATCTACCACGGATTGGAACAAGCCGTGATTGATTTTCCTGACATCCCAGAATTCAAACTGCAATGGGCACAGATGCTCCGGGCTACCGGTCAAGACGGTGAAGCCTTGGAAGCGTTGCTTGACATCGTACAAGACGATCCATCGAACGGCGTGGCGCAGCTGGATCTGGCGCATCTGTACACGGCCCTCAACGAAATCGAAAAGGCACAGGATGCTTTGCTAATTGCCTTCTCGTCGCCGGATGTATTTGCCGAGGAGAAACAAGAAATCCTGATCCAATATCTGCAAATCGCTGTCGTCGACCCCACCCTGAACGGTGTGATCGGGCGATTGATCGAAGCCGCATTGGACCAGCATCCGCGTTCCGCAGAGCTGCGCATGTTGGCCGCGGATTTCGAACAAGGCCAAGGCCGTCCAGAATCAGCCCGCACCCACGCATTGGTCGCCGTGGAAACCAATCCTTCAGACCCTTTTGCTTGGACCAACCTCATCGCTTTGGACGCCGACCTTGATCAGGCGGAAGAGATGCTCAACCACGCATTGAAGGCATCGGATTTGTTCCCATTGGATGCCAACTTTGCCTACTACGCGGCCGTGGCTGCGCTCGAGTTGGAAGACTTCGACCAGGTCATCGCTTCCCTGGAACATGGAATCGGCGTGGTGCTCGATGCACCTGAAATGGAAGGCATGATGTACGGGATGCTCGGCGATGCATTGCACGAAGAAGAACGCCCGGCCGAGGCCTATGCAGCCTACGAAAAGAGCCTGAATCGAATTCGGGATAATCCAGCGGTGCTCAACAATTACAGCTACTACCTCGCCGAGGCAGGTGAGCAGCTGGACCGCGCATTGGAACTGAGTTCCCGCTTGATGGAATTGGCCCCCATGGAACCCAACTTCATGGACACCCATGCCTGGGTGCTGTACAAGAACCAGCGCTACGCGGAGGCCCTCGACTTCATCACCCAAGCTTTGTTCCAATCCACCAACCAAGGCGCTACGTTTTGGGAACACGACGGCGACATCCGGCTGGCCATGGACGATGTGCAAGGCGCCGTCGCTTCCTGGGAACGGGCCATCGAGGCCGGCGGCGATGAACCTGCGTTGAACGAAAAAATCCGGAAGCACCAATGAGCCGCATCCAGCCCATTTTCGTTGCCGCATTGCTCGGCTCAGCGTTCCTCTTGGCCGGATGCTCGAACACCGCGCGCATTGCCCGAGGCAAGCCCCTGAAGAATTTGAACGTGGGGCAAATCCTGGAACGCTACGAAGAGCAGGCGGCGACGTGGGATTGGATTGGGATGCGATTGGATGTCACCGTTGATGCCGACGGCCAACGCGAATCGTTCAAGGCCTCCGTACGCATGGCAAAAGACAGCGCCATCTGGATGAGCATTTCGCCTGCCTTGGGCGTGGAAGTCGCTCGTTTGTTGCTCGCCCCCGATTCGGTATTGTTTGTGAGCAAAATCCCGGGGAACAAATTCTACTATGCCGGCGATTACGACGCGTTGAGCGAATGGGCCGACACCCCGCTGGGATTCGAAGATGTCGAAGCCATCCTCGGTGGATACCCGATGGGGTTGGACCCGGAGCAAGACAAATTCAACTCCAAAGTGGATGGACAATTGTACGCTCTGATCGGAAAGTACAAGCGCAAAGTCCGCCGCCTCGTGGGGGTCAACGACAACGCCCTCGAACCGGAGGATTCCCTCAACATTCAGCTGCCCACGCGCCGGTACGAGCGATTGCGCAGCCGAACTGAAGACGACGACCTCCTCATCAAACGGCATTGGTTTGACGGCGTAACGTTCGATCCCGTACGCGACCAGTTCGACGACTTGTATTACCAACGCTCGGTCGTCCTCGAACGAGGCGATTTCGAAGCGTTTGATGGTGGTCGCTTCCCCAACGAATTCAAGGTGATGATCACCACCGTCGACGGCTCAGCTACCATGGAATGGGACGTTATCCGCAAACGGTTTGGTCGCGCCTATGACTTCCCATTTGAAATCCCAGAAGGCTATGAGCAACGCACTGGATTCTAGCAGGAACCTGCTTCGATTCGCGCTGTGTTTTTGGGCCTGCTGGACCATTTCCTTGTCGGCTGCAGCCCAAAACAAGGCCGACCTGCAGAAGGAGCGGGATGCCATACAGGCGAAAATTGCCACGACGGAAAAGCTCCTGAATCAAACGGCATCGAACAAGCAAGATGCTTTGGTCGAATTGCGGTTGGTCAATGAGCGCATGAGCCTTCGGGAGCAACTCATCCGTCACCACCAATCCGAAATCCGGGCGATCGAGCGGTCCATGACCAACGCCGACTCTGAAATCCGGGCACTCGAAGGCCACATTGTCGCCATGAAGGATGAATACGCGCGCATGATCCAAGCCGCGTACAAACATTCCCTCGGCCACAATCCGTGGATGTACGTGTTCGCGGCAGAGGACTTCACGCAAGCGGTCATTCGTTTCCAGATGCTCCAATCCTACTCCTCGCTGAGAAAGGAGCAGGTGGAGCAAATTGAGAACTCGCAATTGGCCTTGGCTGAAAACCGGCAATCACTCGCCGCCAAGCGCGCTGAATTGGAAGGTGTGTTGGCCGATGTGCGAAAAGAACGCAGCCGACTGGAAAGCGACCGCACCCAGCGACAGGCTTTGGTCGCCTCACTCAAGGGGGAGGAATCGCGGTTGCGTGCACAGGTGCAAAAAGCGGAAGCCGAGAAGAAGCGGCTCAACGATGCCATCCGCAAAATCATCGAGGCAGAATTGAAAGCCGAGCGTGAAAGCTCCGCTGGGGAATTCGCCCTCACACCCGAAGGAAAAATCGTTTCGGCCGCCTTCGAACGCAACCGATCGGCCCTGCCTTGGCCTGTGGTTCGTGGCGTGCTCACCGGCAAATTCGGACGGCAAAATCACCCCACCCTTCCCGGTATCACCATCGACAACAACGGCATCGACATCTCCACCGAAGCCGAAAGCTCCGTGCTCAGTGTGTTTTCCGGAACCGTCTCCAGCTCGTTTGAAATCCCCGGTGCCGGCTACACCGTCATCCTCTCGCACGGCGCATTCCGCACGGTATACAGCAACCTCGAAAGCGTCCAAGTCACAAAGGGCGAACAAATCGAAGCCGGTGAAAAGATCGGCCGCGTACGCAGCTCGAATGGGCAGTCCATACTGCACTTTGAAGTTTGGCGCGTACAAGGAAACAACCAAACTCCGCAAGATCCTTCGCAGTGGCTCGTCCGACATTGAATCCCTTATTCATGGGATAGGACTCCGCGTTGGAAACCCCGAAATTTGACCTGTGAAAATCGCGCTTGTAGGCAATCCCAACTGTGGCAAGACCACCCTCTTCAACCGGGTCACCGGGAAGCGGGCGAAGGTCAGCAACATGCCCGGCGTGACGGTGGAACGGTACGAGGCCAGCTGGAAAGATCGTCCCGATGTACAATTGGTGGACCTGCCCGGCACCTACAGCCTGTTTGCTCAGGCCGATGACGAACGGGTCACGCAACGCGAACTCCTGGATCCTTCGTTGCAGCCGGACGTGGTTTGGGTGGTCTTGGACAGCGCGCATGTACGCAGCAGTTTGTTCCTAGCGCTGCAGGTGCTTGAAATGGGTTTCCCGGCGGTAATCATCGTCAACCGAACCGATGCCACCGATGTGCGAACGGATGCTTTGGCACAGTGGCTCGGCGTTCCCGTATTCGCTTTTAATTTCGAAAAGGAGCGAAAGGAGCGCATCCAATTGACCCTTCGGGATGCCGTCCCGTCCGTCAGTTCCCACCAGGAGCAGCGCATCGAGTTGGCCAACGACACACCTGCGTTGGAAGCACTTCACGCGGCCTTCCCGGATGCACAGCCGGCGCAACTGGCTTGGCACGTGCGCGTCCGTGAACTTCCTGAATGGATCAATGAGGCCAAGAGCCAAGCGCTCGCACGTGTGCGCGATGCTTATGAAGCCTCTTCCGCAGCTATGCAATTGGAGGAGGCCGGTTGGCGGATGGAACACATACGAGCGCATGCCGACGACCTGATCCCCAACGGACCGGATTACCCTTGGGAAGAAGCTTCCGAACGCACCACCCGCATCGATCGCATTTTGACCCACCCCATCTGGGGGCACGCCATTTTAGGCTTGGTGTTCTTTGGCATTTTTCAAGCCGTCTATGCTTGGTCCGAAGCGCCCATGGATGCCGTGGACCGGGCGTTTGGCTGGGTATACGATGCGGCGGACGGAGCCATGGCCGAAAGCTGGTGGAAGGGGCTGTTGCTCGACGGGCTGCTCAATGGCGTGGCGGGTATTGTGGTTTTTGTGCCCCAAATCATGATCCTGTTTGGCTTGACGAGCGCCTTGGAGGCAACCGGCTACATGGCGCGGGTGAGCTTTTTGGGGGACCGGTTTTTACAGCGGCTGGGGCTCAGTGGCAAGTCCGTAGTGCCGCTGATCGGTGGAATGGCGTGCGCCGTCCCAGCGGTCATGGCGGCCCGCACCATTCCCGGCAAACGCGAACAGCTGATCACCATTCTAGTGACACCCTTGATGACGTGTGCCGCCCGGCTACCCGTGTACGCTTTCTTGATCGGGTTTGTGGTTCCGAATGTCACCGTTTTAGGCGGGCTGAAAGTGCAGGGGCTGTTCCTTTTCGGTCTTTATGTGGCCAGCTCGCTATCCGCCCTTGTACTCGCTTGGGCATTGCACAAAGGGCTGCCCAATCGCAAGGAGAGCCAATTCACCATGGAATGGCCCGCATACCGCTGGCCGCGACTGCGCGAGGTCGGCCTGGAAATGGTGAACAAAGGTTGGAGTTTTGTGTCCAATGCCGGTCAAGTCATTTTGATCATCTCCATGGTCATTTGGGGGCTGGGGCAGTTCGGTCCCTCAGGTGCCATGGAAGCCGCTGAAAAGGCCCATGGATCCGAGCAGGGCACCCCGGAGGCGGATGCCGCCTTGATGGAGGCATCTTGGCTGGGCCAACTGGGAAATTGGATAGAACCGGCTGTACGGCCGCTGGGGTATGACGGGCGCATGGGCATTGCCATCCTGAGTTCCTTCGCTGCACGGGAAGTTTTCGTGGGCACCATGTCGACGCTTTTTCCCAATAATGGGGCCGATTCATCCGAAGATGGGCGCATACGTCAACTGCAACAACGCCTGACCCAAGAGGTCCATCCTGCCACAGGAAAACCCCTGCTCAATACGGCTTCCGCAGCTTCGTTGTTGGTATTTTACATGTATGCCATGCAATGCATGAGCACCATCGTTATCGTCCGAAAAGAGCTGAAAAGCTGGCCTTGGGCCATAGCCCAGGCGGTGGGATTCACGCTTTTTGCTTACGGATTGGCGCTGCTGGTATTCCAGGTGCTCAGCACGATGGGCTGAATCAAACGACGGCCTCTTGGACCATCCAAAGCATGTCTGCGGCCTCGCGGCGCAGTGCCACTTTCCTGCCGCCTGACAACACCGCCATGGGACCATCGCCCGGCGCTACGTGTGCCACGGTTACCTCCTCTCCTGGGCAGCAACCCATCTCCACCAACGCCATCGCAGCCTCTGGGCTATCGATTCGCCCGATTACCCCCTTTTCGAGGGGCTTCATATCGGAAAGGCGTTTGGCTTTCATGAGTTCAAAATTACTTCGCAGTACCTTTTGCATCCATCCCCCAAACAAGGTATTCAGAATGATTCCAAATAAGCTTCTCCTCGGCCTTGTGTTTGCATGTGTGGCCATCACCGCTTCGCTGCGTGCGCAGGACCCCGTGTTTGTTCCAATTGGCGACCCCATCGAAGTCGCCCCTAGTTCCTTCGGCAATAAGGCCATCCGCATGGCCATGAATGCGACAGGCGAACCGGTCATCGCATTCGGTTCCAACGGGCATTTGTACGTCACGAAATGGGATCAATTGACGGGAGCCTTTACCAATCCTTTGGAAATTGACCCGGATGAAAACGTATTCATGTCCGATGCTGAGGGGCCGCGCATGGCCAGCCAAGGGAACTATGTCGTATTGACCTACCAGCTCTCGGGACAGTGGGCGACAGGCGCCCGGAGTGTGCATTCCAACGACGGGGGCCTCACATGGAGCGATCCCGTGCCGATGGCGCCAAATGCCACCACCGATCACTTCATGCCATGTGTGGGAATCGACGACGCAGGCAATCCGTTTGCCGGTGTGAAAGTGGGCAATAACCCGGCAACCACCTACGAAGGCATCTTGCGCTCCGAGGACGGCGGTGCCACCTGGCTGGAAGCCGTCAATGCAAGCGCGGTAGCGGACGGAGAGGCCGTATGCGAATGCTGTCCTTCGCAGCCGTTTTGGGCCGAAGGGCGCTACTATGACATCGTTCGAAACAACAACGACAACGTTCGGGACTTTTGGCTCATGAGTTCAGTCGATGGAATCGCCTGGTACGGGGCGCTGGACGTGGACCCGCTGGATTGGATGATCAACAGCTGCCCCGAAAGCGGCCCTACCGTGACAGGTCCTGTGGGCGATGGCCAGTACCTCATGGCCTTCATGTCGGCCGCGGATGCGTCCGGCCAATCGCGTGTTCATGTGAGCCAAGTAGACTTGTGGGCCAACGATGGAATCGGTGAATGGGAACTGACTGAACCCGTCACCGTCACGCAATTTGAAAATGCTACCCAAAACGTACCCCAGTTGGCCCAATGGAACGGAGGAGACGAACCGCTCGTGGCATTGGCTTGGGAACAAAACACCGGTGGATACGACATCCAATTGGCCATGAGCCAGGGCAGTGAAATCAACCTAACGGACAATGCCCAAAACCTAACAAATGCATGGTCCGGCCAACACCGCCGACCCGCCATTGGATTCTCCACCGGAGATGCAGAAGAACCCATCCTGCACGTAGCCTGGCAACACAGCGCAAGCGGCACAGTCCACTACATGACCGGCACCGTCAGCAGCCCGTCCATCATCGTTTGCTTCGCCGCACCGGAACCTCAGATCGTCCACGAAACCCATGGCATCCGAATCCACTTGAGCGAAAGATGGTCAGGTGCGCGATGGAACGTTTGGGACATCACCGGTCGCCTCATCGCCACAGGAGTACACGACGGATACGCACCCATCTGGGTCGACGACCAAAAAATCCCCCCCCATGCCATTGTAGGAGTCGAGACGGAGGAAGGAGCGCGTTGGGCGCAAGCGGTGCGACGCTAAATAAAAAATCCCTCGCCGGTCTGAAGACGGACGAGGGATTTTTGTGGGCTATACTGGACAGAATTCGAACCTAAAGGAGGAAGATGTTAGGTTGTTTTTGGGTTTTAGAAATTGACTTCCAATTCGGAATTACGCTCTTGTACTAAAACAACATTCAGCTTACTATACAATTGGGATGGTAAAATTTTACCCGGTTTTGTTCTAAATACAACTCACCAAAAGTATCCTAATCAAAGGGCTACCGAAGTCACTATATGACGAGGGGAGATTTTCAATGCGAATCGTACACAAGATGCCGCTATTTAAGCATTTGCTTAAATAAATTATTTAGTCGAACTTTGAATTTAAGCAATCACTTAAATATTGTTATGCCGAAAACAGAAAACACTTGCATTAGAGGGTGTGCGAATGTGGATATGATAAATAAAAGCATTGATCAGCTGAAGGAGTTGCAGGAGGATGTCACGGAGACTTGCCATTTGTTAAGTCTTACTGGTAATGAAACAAGGTTCAAGATCTTGTTTCTCATCAAGAATAATAATCGCCTATGCGTTTGCGACATGAGCGATATTCTCGGGATTTCGATTTCGGCCGTTTCGCAACAGTTGTCTAAACTCAAAAAGGGAGGGCTACTGTCTAACTCAAAGGAGGGACAAACGATTTACTATTCGATTGCACCAAATTATACAGAGAAGTTGGATCAGCTGTTTATAGTACATAGCTCGAAAATAGTAACTGAAGCCGCCTAACATGAAAGGAGATAAATCCAATAGAGCATTATTGACTGGGGTTATTGCAGCTTTGGCTGCCTCGTCATGTTGCATACCTCCAGTTATTGCACTTGTCGCTGGCGTTGGTGGAGCGTCATCAAGCTTATCTTGGGTAGAGCCATTTAGGCCATACCTGATTGGGTTTGCGGCTCTTGCCTTAGGTTATGCATGGTTCGTGCATTTAAAACCAAAGACGGTCGACGATTGTGGCTGTGAGGTTACGAAACCGAAGTTCTATCAGACAAGGGGATTCCTTGTTGGTATGTCGATCTTCGCCTTGTTATCGATTACTCTGCCGTATTATTCAGGCATATTCTACACTGACAACTCTGAAGAAGTTGTTGTTTCCAACGTAAACGATCTTACTGAAGCCACAATAAATATAGAAGGAATGACCTGCGACGCTTGTCAAAAACATGTTGACCACGCGATAAATGAACTCAACGGTATAGTTTCAGTGAATACTTCATACGGCCTTGAGAATACCGTTGTAGAATTTGACAAAACAAAGACGGACTTAGAAGAAATACGAAGCGCGATAAACAGCACGGGATATAAAGTAATAGAACATGAATAAGAAAATAATCCTGGAATCAACATTAACCTGCCCTAAGTGCAAACATCAGAAAACAGAGACAATGCCTACTGATGCATGCTCGTGGTTTTACAAATGCGAGAACTGTGAAGAACTTCTAAGGCCGCTGGAAGGAGATTGTTGTGTTTACTGTTCATACGGTTCGGTGCCATGCCCTCCCATTCAAGAAAATGGAAGCTGTGGAGATAGCTCCTGCTGTTAAATCATTTCAGTCCTCAATTGCAACGCAGGTCGTCTTTTATTCTCTGGTAATTCAAGTATAGTAAGCATTTCGATATACCGCCCTTCGTAACAGGGTGAAAGAGGTTGCCATTTGATGAGCTTCCAAGTTCAACTTGGTTCAAAGACTTTCAGGCACATCAAGATTGACGTCTTGAGCGTATGGACCTTCGTGGATTCGAACTTAATAAAAGTGCCTAACACCCCTGTTTAGAAGTGGTACATCAGAAATCAGGTTAAATTACCGAAAGCTGAAATCCAAACAGAAAAGCCTTGAACACTAATGTATTCAAGGCTTTGAGGGGTTTTCGTGGGCAATACTGGATTCGAACCAGTGACCTCTACCATGTCAAGGTAGCGCTCTAACCAACTGAGCTAAATGCCCTTCTAGCGTAAGAGGCGACGAAGATACGACATTCTTTTCATGACGCTCACGCGAACCTTCAGGAACTCTGTCCTGTTCCTTTTTCTAATCGGTTCCTATCTTCGCTCCTAATACCTGCATATGCAAATCCCTATCGTTCGCTTCAATCGGACCCAATCCGATTTCAGCAAAGCCCTCCGTGAGCGCGTAGACGCGTACTTCAAAGAGACTGGAAAATCGCGCCAAGGCGACTGGAGGATGTACGTAAAAACCGCCATCATGTTGGCCTTGTTTTTCGTGCCATGGGGTCTCATCACCTTCGGAGTAGTCGGCTCGGGTTGGTCTTTCTGGGTTACGGAGATTGTCATGGGCTTCGGCCTCTCAGGCATCGGCCTCAATGTCATGCACGACGCCAACCACGGCGCCTTCAGTTCTAACAAACGAGTCAACTCCGTCATCGGAAAGGTGTTGGATTTGGTGGGTGGCAGCTCGGCCATGTGGAGGATACAACACAACGTATTGCACCACAGCTTTACCAACATCGACGGGCTCGACGAGGACATTGACACGCCCGGATTGCTGCGATTCAGCCCGGACCGTCCATTGAAAAAGGTGCACAAATTGCAATTCATCTACGCGTGGTTCTTCTACAGCATCATGACGTTGTTCTGGATGACAGCCAAAGACTGGTTAGCTCTTTCTCGATACAAGAAGAAAGGCCTAATAAAGTCATCCGGTTCTACCGTTCCCCAGCTGTTGAGTGAGATGATCATCGGTAAGATTTTCTACTTCGGCTACATCATCGGATTGCCATTGGTCTTCAGTGAACTTTCATTTGGCATGATCCTCGCCGGATGGATGGTCATGCATGCTGTGACAGGGCTGGTCTTGGCCTGTATCTTCCAGCCTGCGCACGTCCTCGAGGATTTGACCTTTTCCCAAGCCGAAGCCGGGGCAAAAATGGAAGACGATACGTTATCGCACCAACTGAAATCCACCGCCAACTTCGGAACCGGTTCTCCTGTGTTTACTTGGTTGTGTGGAGGGCTGAATCACCAGATTGAACACCACCTCTTCCCGAACGTCTGCCACATTCATTTCAGCGCCCTAGCGCCCATCGTGAAGAAAACGGCGGAAGAGTTCGGACTCCCATATCGCTCGTCGACAACGTTTGCCGGTGCGCTCGCCTTGCACGCTCGCATGCTCTGGCGCCTGGGACGCCAGGAAAGCTGGGCTTGAGGACACGACAGCCGGCGAATTAGGTTCGCAAGCGGATTTTCAATACTTTGATTGTCACAATGTTGTGCCAATCCTGAATCCGTTTGCTATGCGAAATCTCCTACTCTTCCTCCTTGCGACCTGCCTTGCTGCAACCTCTGCTCGGGCTCAACGTTCCTGCGCGACTGATTCTGTGCATGCCCACATGATGGGATTGGCGGGATACGCGGATGCCTTTCAAGCCAAAGTAAACGCTGTCAATCAAGCTTCAGAAAACGCCATCGACTGCGCCACACCGCTCATCATTCCGGTTGCGGTGCATTTCCAAAACACTGGAATACCCGAGGCATGTGCCATTGAAATGGCCCTTGATCAAATCGAAATCTTGAACGAGGACTTCTCCGCGACCAACGCAGACATCTCCGAATGGTACAGCCAACAACCATCTATTTGGCCCAACATCAGCAATGCGGAATCGTGCATCCAATTCTGCCTGGCCACCACCGACCACCCTGCAGGATTCGGGTTGGCGGACGGTGACTACGCAGTGACCATCGACCAGACCACCGGTGACTTCAATGCCTCATGGTCAGGCTACCTGAACTTTTGGGTGCGGGACATCAGCGGAGGCATCCTCGGATACTCCCCGCTTGGAGGCAGTGGAAACGGCGACGGCGTGGCCTGCACAACCTCTGCATTCAGCAGCATTTCCTGCGGCGGCAACACCATCTCATCCGCATTCAACCTCGGACGTACCATTACCCACGAAGTGGGTCACTACTTGCTGTTGAACCACCCTTGGGGTAACGGGGGGTGTTCGAGCAGCGACAACGTTGCAGATACACCTGTCACCAGTGATCCCGTTTTCGGATGCCCTTCGGGCCAAAGCATTGTCAACTGCACGGAGCCGGTGCTATGGCCCTCTTACATGGACTACTGCAACGATGCGTGCCTCTTTATGTTTTCCGCTGGCCAAGTCACGCGGATGGAGAATTACCTCACGTCAAGCCTGCAGAACTTGCTGAACAACGCAGTCACGGCATGTCAAGACCCATGCGACAGCATCTGTGGCTGCACGGATCCCGACGCCTGCAACTACGATACGAATGCAATCGAAGACAACGGATCTTGCACTTATGCACCCGAGGGTTTTCCATGTGATTGCAGCACCGATGTCGAATTTGCCGTTGCCAACCTCACCGGCGGAGAAGGAGAAACCATGACCCTGGATGGCGCCACGAGCGGTGCATTGGGGCTGTTGAGCATTGATTTGGATTATTCTGAAGTGGCAGGTGGAAGCTGGGCAGGAGACTTTTTGCTGGGAATTTGTGACCCGGGCGGGACATGCGTAGAGCTCGGTGGATACGACCTCACCAATGGCTATACGGACGCAGGTGACTGGCCAGGAGGATGGAACGTTGGCGATGCAGGCAATTACACGGCAAGCATTGATTTGAGCTCGTACAATTTGTCCGGTGAGGGAAACTGGACACTCGAGTTTTATAATGGATACAGTGCAGCGGCCTCCTCAGCGACTTGGGCTGGCACCATAACTCTTGATGGTCTGTGTTCGGGTGACGTGGCCGTAAGCGGATGCACGGATTCAAATGCCTGCAATTTCGATGCGGACGCCGCGGAAGACGACGGCTCGTGCGTGTTTGTCTCGGGCTGTGACTTCTGCGTAATCGCTGCGAACGGAGACGTGACCGTTGTGGACGGGGACACCGACGAAGACGGCGTCTGTAACGATGATGAAGTGGCTGGTTGCCAGGACGATACGGCCTGCAACTACGACGCCCTCGCCACCGATCCCGGCTCGTGCGAGTACGCCGCAGACGGATTTAACTGTGACGGCAATGCGCTCGGGTGTCCTGAGGACTTGAACGGCAACGGCACGGTCGAAGTCTCGGATGTTCTTCTGCTTCTGTCCGAATTCGGATGCATGTCCGAGTGTTCGGTGGCGGACATCGATGGCGACGGAGCGGTCAGTGTGGGCGACATCTTACTCCTTCTCGCAGCCTTCGGGGAAGAATGCTGAACTGAATTGGCCCGAAACCCAGTGCATGAAAAAGGCCCGCTTTGAAGCGGGCCTTTTCGGTATCGTATTTACTGGTAATGATCAGCGAATGATTTGCGTTGCGTGCTCCCGTCGGCGCATAATCATCATTCCGCCGAATGCTGCTCCACCTAGAAGGAGGAACAATACACCGGAATCAATGGGTGCGCAAGAAAGGTCGCAACCGCCCGTGGCAGAGAAATCTGGATCGTAGTTGTTGCAAGCGGTTGCAGTCCCGTTGCACGCATTGTAAACTGAGCAACAAGGAAACTCACCAACGCCGCATGGGGTTTCGTTTCCTGAGGTTACCGTTGCGTTGCATGCAGTACCCGATTGCGCATTCGCCACACCCAGGCTCATCAAACAGAGCAAGGAGAGCATGAATGTGTGCTTGATTGCTTTTGTCATCATCGATTCTTTCTTCAATTATTCACAAACGTTCCCAAATTGAGGCAGGAACATCAACAGGTCTAAAGTCGTCATCGCTCCGTCGCAGTCGCAGTCCGTTTCGGGGAAAGTACCTTCAAAGTTTTCAACAGGCTGGATGCCCACCAACAACATGAGCAAATCCGTGATGTCTCGTTCACCGTTGAAATTGAAATCTCCCATGCACACTTGACCAATATTCAAAAAGGACGAAGTGTGACAGGTGTTCAAGGGATTGCTTGCTTCGAACATGTAGTCTCCTGCATCTAGGCCTGTGACACAACCCGTACCGTCGATTGTTCCGGCAGCGTCACTCCACGTGATATCCCAAAGGCCAGCATCTTCACCGATGAAGTGAACCACGCCGCCTTCACAATGTGAAGCTGTGGCTTCAAATTCAGGTGCCACCATCAATACCAATGCAAATCGGTCAGAATACGTGGACTGCGGATCCAGCTCTACGACCAAAGACATGTCCATGCTGTATCCCACACGCTCGCCCGTTTCAGTGTCTTCAATGTATGCACACATGCCATTCGGGATGTCGAAACCAGGCTCCGCTTGGATGACAATTGTGGCATCTGCGCCGGTCTCCACTGTAAAGGGAATTACCATTTCACCTTCCGCTTCTGGAGTCAAGGCATTGATCAACAATTCATGTCCATTTTCCAAGGTCGAGAAAATCTCAGGGGCATTGGTGTTGCCGCTCGCACGACGCGTAGCATCTAACTCCCAGTCCCAGCTTGAAGTGGCCCCTTCATGCAATCGAACAAACGCGTGGCCATAGAGCCCATCTCCTTGGGACACCCGGACACCAACCATTCCAACATCCAGCAAATCCACTTCTCGAAGGAAGCTGTTTTCACCTTCAGTGATTTGATCTGCTTCAAAGGAGACTGTTCCAGCCCCTGAAACCTGAATCCAGAATGCCTGACCTACGTCGATGGTTGCTGGCGCTCCCGTCAAATCCGTCTTGAACAGGTCGTTTCCGTTGTCGTACATGTAGTACCGTGATATCAGTCCAGAATTATCACTCAAGAACTCCGACCCGCTGATCGGCGATGGGAAGGGGTTCGAAACGATGTGCCAGCCGCCACCCTGTTGAGCTCCGTTTGAAAAACTCAAGGCCAAATCTTGCTGGGTCGTATTGTAAGATCCGGTCGCAGTCAGTGTTGGAGAGGAACCCGCAGTCGTGTAAACGGCATACCCCAATCCATCACTGTGGAGGGCGTCCGTTCCGTTGCCGATGATGGTCCATGCATTGGCTCCACCTGAAGCGTCTGTCACGTCCACAACATGCGTTTCATCCCAATCGAATACCAAGTGGAAGTCAGACCCGAACGATGAAGTCCAATCACCGCGTGTGGCACCGATGACGTAATTACCTGATGCAAGCCAAGAAGGACCATCTGCGTTCGCAGGAATGTACCGCTCAAACGTGATGTCGCCCGATACGTCAGAGGTGGCTGCTGCGTTGGCCAGTGTGGCGATGCGTGCTGTACCCGTTGCATCTGAATTCATGGTGAAGGTCGCATTGATGTCCACGGATCCGTCCATGGGATCGAACGTTCCACCCGGCGTGATGTCGACGGTGGCGTTGAAGGTAACATCGCTATCGCCAGTAGTAGTGTCGTCCTCGCTGTTGTCGACAACCAGAGCGTCCGTCGTCAAGGCAGAGCCGGAAACTACTTGCGCTACATCGCCATTTAGCTTCAAAGAATTGAACGATGCAGCCGGGCCATTGTTCGCAAAGTTTCCGCCGATTTCCACATCGCCCTGGCTCCCTGAAATAGTGCCGCTGCCTCCGATGGTCAAGTTGCCATCGACCAGCAAGTCACCTTTGCCTTCTGTGCTGGTGAACTTCAGTGTCGACGCTGCAGCAGACCCAACAATGGAATTGCCTTCAACGCTAAGGTTTCCGTCCATGGTCGAGAGGTCTAGCTCCCCGTTTTCAACATATAGGTTGCCACGAAGGGCATACGAATTTGATGTTGCGCCCATGCTGAGCGTGGCTCCCGATTGGACCATCACATCTTGCGGTACGCCCGCTCCTGATGTAGCAGTATGCGTCCATTCGTCGCCTACCGTGCCTGTCTCGGCTTCGTATGACAAAGTAGAAGCGGATCCATATACCGGAGCATTGGTCGTCACTGAACCGCCGGTCATCGCCAATTCATTCAGGACCGTTAAATATGCTACGTTTTCAGAAGTCGAACCTGAGTTGAAATCTACCACTGCGTCGGTAGGGACAACCACGTTCCACGCGTTCAAATCGTAAGTACCGCGGATCGTGGCTTCGCCCGATGAAGAGGCCGAGTTCGTATTCAGGATCAAGGTGCTTCCCTTGGTGGCATCATCGCCTGACATCCACCCGAATGTGGTGAGATTTACATAATCGGTGATGGTCAGCGTGTGACCGTTTCCGGTCCCAGCGTATTGAGTTGAGCCGCCATCCGTGCTCAGCGCGGCCTCATCGTTCACATCATACAAGTAGAAGTACCCGAAAGGCGTAAGCGTAACGGAAGCCACCGAAACATCTGTGTCCAAAACGATGATTGAATTCTCAATCAAAACGTGGTCTCCTGCACCGGGAACCACTCCACCCACCCACGCATCTGGATCACTCCAAGCGTGTACATTATCGTTCGCCGAGCCGAATTCAACCGCTTCAATGGTAGACTGACCGACGAGATGAGTAGAAGAAAAGGCCGTGAAGCCTAAGAAGAACAACGCCAATTTCGCGAGTGGGTAACCCTTGGCATTGGTCATAGGGGTAGGGCATGGCATGACCATGGTTTTGGTATTAAGTGAGTTAAGCACTCAAAAATACCGCAAATCGATTCAATTAAAAAACAAAACACATCTTTTTATCGACGAAAGAGATTTTACAGCCGTCCAAACCGCGCTTTTTTATGCAAAATTTTAAACAAAACCAGAGAACAGGAGTACCCGTCAATTGGCCCCGGCCTTCAAAAACACCCTCTCCACAACGGTAGCCTTGTCAAAAGCCGAACACCGCAGTGTATACATGCCGACTGGTAGTGCGCTTACGTCTATGGGTTGGGTTGCAGCCCAAGGCTGAGAAAAGACCGTTCGCCCTTCTAAATCAAACACTTCTACCCGACCCGTTTCCATTCCGGCGTGTGCGCAATTGATCAACCGAATGACATCTACCGTCGGATTTGGGTACACCACCCAAGCATCCTCGCTCGCCCCCAAATCCGCCGTGCCAAGGGTGACAACATCGATGTCGCCCACGTGCAAGACGTACTCATCGCCCGCTTGGTGGGAAGCGCCGTAAATGAGGTAGACGTCGCCAGGGGTCGGGCCGTCGGGGTCTTCGTTGTTGCTCGGGTCGTAGGTGTCGATGCCCCAGCAGGTGACTTCGCCATCGTCCATCGCTACGGTCCAGTACCCGTCCGCGTCAGGCGCGGTCAGCACCGTCGCATTTTCCAATCGTATCCGTGTACCCTCGTATTGTTCGTCTTGCGTTTCGGCAGCGGTGGTCCAAATTCCAGCGGGCGTTGCATTCCAAAAGTCAACGAACTCAACCAAGGTCACATCGACGAGTTGGGTGTTCCCATCCTCTTCAATCACGGTACCGGTCAGCTCGAGGACGTCGCCCACTTCGGGTTGGCGGTCGGCATTCCAATAGGGAACGTTGGCCGGAATCACCACGTCTGGACCGACGATGTAAAGGCCGTTCCAAGCGCCATAATCATCTTGCATGTACCAACTGTCGCCGAAGGTTTCCGTCACCTTGCCAGAGACGGTGATTTGCTGGTTTTCATAGGGTGACGCATCCCCTTCGCCTTGTACCTCAAAGAAGGGAACGATCTGGGCGGAAGCAGAAATAGCAGTGCCGATAAGGACGCAAAGGGCAAGTTGGGTTTTCATGGATTCTCAGATTTGCGAGAAAAGGTAATACATTGGTTTCATGGTTCCTACCCTCCGAATACTTCCCGTATGGATGCTCGTGGCATCGGCCGTGCTCCTGGTCGCCGATTCATGGGGGCAATGTTCGGCTTGTGAGGCCGATCCGGCTTGTTCTTCCGATAACGGATTTCCCACCTTGTGTCCAGCTGCCTTGCCAGCAGCCACCGTAGGGGTGTTTTATGAAGAAACCATCACCTTTTTTATGCCGGCCGAAGTGGTGGATCCAGGGTCGGGCGTGACGGCAGATTTAAACAGCGTCACCATCACCGGCATAACAGGGGTACCGTTGGGCATGCAGGTCGAACTCGACGATGACGACTCCGTTTACTACCCCACAAGCGGCCAGACCCTCGGCTGTGCCAACATCTGCGGAAGCCCGCTGCTCCCAGGAACGTTTGACATGGTCATCAACATCAGTGCGGTGGCATCGGCGTTTGGCATCGAGCAAGTGGTGACAGATTCCTTTCCGTACCAACTCGTGGTGGAGGCAGGTGAAGGCGGCAGTGCCACGTTCACCTTCAGTCCTCCTACTGGCTGCGATTCGCTTTGGGCCAACTTCAATGCCTCACTTTCTGGAAGCGGCAACCAGATCAGCAGCTACGATTGGGATTTTGGCAACGGGCAGACCGGTAGTTCCGCCACAGTGGACAGCGTAGCGTTCCCAACAACGGGTGCATTCAACGTGACCCTGACCACCACCATTTCAGACCAACTCCTCAACACTGTCACGCTCAGCACCACGGCTGGGGGCGGTTGGGACGACGGATGGTCGCCTTCGCCCGATCCCTACTTTGTATTGAGCGACGCCTCCGGCAACAACGTCTATACTTCCAGTGTGGCCAATGAGTCCTACAGCACCACCTGGAACGGCGTCAACGTGGTCCTTGCGAACCCTCCGTACACGCTCACCTTCTACGACGAGGACCTTTTCCCGGACGATGATTACCTCGGCGCCATGAGCATCGACCCGGATGGACCCGGAACGTTCGACCTGAATGCCGACCCGAGCTACGGGACCTTCACCATCAGCCTGCAAACCGCCGTGAGCACCACAGACACCTCCGAGGTGGTGGTAAATGCCTCGCCGGAAATAACCGTGGCATGGGCCGGGGGAGGCGATACCTTGGTGGCCTCCGGAAACGACCTCATCGCCTACGACTGGTTTTGGGGGGACAGCCTCGTGGCTTCCGGCATCGACTCCATTTTCGTGCCTCTTGAAAACGGTTGGTACAGCGCTGTGGGCACATCTAGTTCGGGTTGTTCAGCGGCAACCGACAGCATGCTGTTCTGCGCGTCCGATGCCGTGTTTGGGTTGAATTTAAGCCTGGGCGAATTGCCCGAAGTGGTGGTCGCAGATGGGAATTTCGCATCCTATGTCTGGACGGTGAACGGTGCTTCCTCCGACACCACTGAGGTTATTTTCTGGAACACAGATGTGAGCGGATGGTACGGAGCGCAAGCATGGGACGATTATGGGTGCCCCTGGAGTGCGGATTCGGTACTCGTGTGTTGGCCCTTGAATCCGCCCATCGTATCGGAAGATGACGGAGGGCTGCTGACGGTCATGCCTGAATATGCATACTACCAGTGGTGGCTCAACGGTGAGCCTATCCCAGGTGCTACGGCTGGCCAATTGCAAAATGCAGGGCCCGGTTTGTACGCTGTTTCTGTAACGGATTTTGTGGATTGTCCCGGCATGATCAGTGACGATTGGGTGGTGGTTGACATCGTTGAGCCTGCCGGTGCATCAGCCGACCTCACCTGGCGCATCTACCCCAATCCCGCTTCCGACCAAGTTCAACTGATGCTCCCAGAAGGGACAGGACCTTGCACAATCTGGGCATTCGGATTGGACGGGAAATTGACACAAACGCTGACGGTGGAAACCAACGGGGCTATCGACATCGCCGAATGGCCCTCAGGGGTGCATTTATTGAAGGCGCAGTCACAAAGGACTCAAGCGTGGTTGCCCACCCTGCGCCTCGTCAAGCAATAGCCTCTATTTCCGGTCCAAACTCCACTTGCCCGGGCCCATCAAGATCAAGGCCAAAGCCGGGAAGAAAAAGAGCAGTGCGTGTTCCTTGTCGGAGAGCGGATCGGACCAATGAACCATGAAGGCCGCCACGCCCATCGTGATGGCCATCAATGCTGCGCCCCAGCGGCTCTTCCAACCGATCAGCACCATGAAGGGAGCCACCAGTTCGCCGATCACCGTGAGAATGAGGGAAGGTGTCTCGCCGATGCCCATCCAGTTGTAAAACTCAACACCGTCGCCGGTCAAGCCGTTCACGAGGCGATTGGCCTTCTGCCAACCGTGCGGCAACATGAGGCCCGCCGTTCCAATGCGCAGGGCCAACAAACCCCAATCGTTCAATGCTTTCATGCAGGCAAATTAGCCGTTATCGGTCCAAAAACTGATACCCAGCCACGAGGTTTCCGTACACTTGGGTGTAGACAATTTCGCCGGCTTCGTTGAAGCGGAACGACTCGTAAACCCGAATGCGCACTGACTTCATATCGGTCGAATCGGTGGCAGGCTTGCTGATGTTCCACTCAAAATAGCCGCACACGGTGCCGTCCAATTCCTTCGAAATGGGGTCAACTGAGGGCAAAAAATCCTCCTCAGAAATGAGCTCGTAGTCGTACTTGGACCAAGCACCTTGGTACTTCTTACGGACCTGCTCCAAGGTCACGGTTTCGGGCGCGTCCAAACCCGTGCCTTGCCACACTGCATCCGGAGCGAAATGCGTGAAAAAGGCATCGCTCTCAGCTTCGAAGTCGGCAAAGACTTGCGCAACGGTGGCGGCGTTGGCCTCAAATTTGTCTTGGGCAGAAGGCGGGGGTGCGGCGCATGCAAAAAAGAGGGAGAGTACGAATGCAATGGTTCCAACAGATAGGGCCAAGGTATTCTTCATGGGAACAAGGTACGGCGTGAGGTCCGCTTGCATGTTCATAACTCCAACCTCTTCATCTTCAAATAATTGAATCCATTTCTAACTTGACAGCACTAACCCGCCGAAAGGCACAAAACTTACTTCATATGAAAGCAAAACTTGCCATGACCATCCTCGGGGCGTACAATACGCTCATGGCGATCATGATGCTCACCATGCCCGGAACCATGGGCGAGCAACTTGTCGGCGCCGAAAAGGCCGCCTCTGCACCCGAAATGCTCGAAATGGGCACGATGTTCCATTATGGATTGGCGCCTGCGCTCCTGATGATCGGTTTGATGCTTATCCTTTCGCGCACAGCAGCCATCGAAACCGCCAAGCAAATCCTTTTGGCCTATGTCATCGCCAACGCGGTGCTGCTCGGGGTATACTTCGGCGTGTTCACCAACCAAGACGCCATTCAGTTCAGCCCGGAAATGGCCGCTCCGGATGTCATTGCGTTCGGGTTGGCGCTGTTTGCCTACTTCAAAGGGAAATAATGCAGCGGTCCCTACAACACCTCGCGATCGCGATTGCCACCTCAGCCATGCTGTTCATCGGCTGTGCCACTCCTGACGGCAGCGGCGACTCGTCAGGAAAGGAGAATGCCGGCTATGTCTGGGGACGCGCCGGTGTTTGGAACATAGGCGACAACGCGACAGCTGAAGTTTGGCAGCAATGGACCTCTCATTTTGATGCCGAAAATCTGGACGGTCTTTTGTCCCTCGCACACGATTCGATTTCCATCGAGTTGAGCCCGACTGAACAGATTGAGGGCATCGCCGCCTTTGAGCAACGCATCGGCAACTGGTTTAAAGCGGCCGATGTTTCAATGAATGCCATCTGGTGTGTTCCGATTCAATTCCACGAAGAAGACGGCACGCCGGACAATGGCAACTGGCTTCTTGCCGGATACGAATTCACATCTGTTCAAGGCGACACCACGACATTTATGGACCGACACGCCAACGTGCGCATCGAAGACGGTAAGATCCGCTACGCAAAGATCTATACCCACGAAGAACGCAGTGCTGTAAACCGCTCGGTTACCCTCTCGGTTGACATGAATGGATATGAAGGCGAATACAGCAGTGTCAACGTTTACGGATTCTTCAACAGCTGGTGTCCATCATGCACAGAAATGGCTGATGAAGACGGTGACGGCGTTTACACGGCAACAGTTCAAGCCACTGAAGGCGAAATGGAATACAAGTTCACCTTGGACGGCGGCGTTGACTTGCAGGAAATGTTCGAACCAGGAACAGCCTGCACGAAAACCACCGGTGAATACACCAACCGCTTGACGCAAGTTGAATCAGACTCCGCTTTGCCAACCGTATGCTTTAATGCGTGCGGCGCATGCGAATGAGTGATTCTAATTCGGAAAAAGAAAGGCCGCCTTGTGTGGCCTTTTTTGTTGGGTCAAATGCGCGCACAGCGATCTACGCGCAACGGAGTGTCCACCCCGCCGGTATGGTCGGTTGATGCCGGCTCCAAAAGCATAATCCACGTATCCGGGGCCGCTACCGGGCAGTGCTCAACGCCCGCAGGCACCACGATCATCTGGCCAGCGCCCACGTGCTGAACCGAATCGCGAAACCGCATCTCCAATTCACCCTTTACCACATAAAACAGCTCGTCTTCCTCATCGTGCGAATGCCACACAAACTCCCCCTCAATCTTGGCCAGTTTGACCTGTTGACCATTGAGCTCCGCCACCACGTGCGGGGTCCATTGAGCATCAATCAATCCGTATTTCTCGTTGAGGTCTATTGTTTGCATGGCTGATGCGTTTACGTGCGGCCGAGGATTTCTTCCACGTTGCCTTGAATGGTCTCACACAGCCCGTCCAGCGGCAGGTCGTTCTCGTCCACCCCGAACGGATCCTCGATTTCCTCCGCGATGAGCTCCACACTGACGAGGATGTAAAAGACCAACATCACCACCGGAACGCTCCACCACGCGAACGTCGCCACGAACCCGATGGGCAAGGTGACCACGTATAGGAAGATGAATTTCTTGAGGAACATACTGTAGCTGTAAGGCACCGGCGTTTTGAGGATGCGCTCACATGCCCCGAGGATGTCGACCATGCGCTCGAGGTTTTGGGCGATGAGCCAATGTTGTTGGTCCGTGAGGTCACCGGCCTTGAGCATGGCGTTTGCGCGGCGTTCCATGCCCTGTGCCCAAGCATTGGGGACGTGAGCAGCAGCCGTGAATTCCGCGACGTTGGGTGCTTCGGGGTCGCCCAGTTGATTCGGTCGCAAGTGGTCGCGCAGCGCCTTTACAAATCCTGGAATCGCCTCTGCGAAATGTGCCTGTGCCGCCGGGTCATCCGAAAACTCGCGCACGCGAATGGCCAGTGTGCGTGATACATTCACCAATCCACCCCATTGCTTGCGGCCCTCCCACCAGCGATCATAAGCGGTGTTGGTTCGGAAAACCAGAAACAAGGACAGCACGAATCCGAGCAGTGAGTGCACCACATTGCTCACCTCCATGGGCTCTTCTAACACCTCCAACTCCACGTAGCAGATGGCAGCTGTGAACAATCCCATCGCCGCCATTGCGGGCAACAACTTGCGAATGACCTGGCGGTTGTAGGCGTGGAAAATGAGGCTGAACCAGCTTTTGGGGTTGTAGTGAATCATCTGTGAGGATTGTGTCACCAAATTAGAGCGAAACCGCGGAAAAGACAGCGCTGACTGTTCTCGGTGTCAAGCTTTGCCCCAACTTTGATCCCATGGAGGCGATTGGTTTTCTCGTCTTGTTTGCGTCGTCGTTCCTCGCGGCCACTGTTGTGCCATTCAGTTCGGAAGCGGTATTGGCGGCGATGCTGCTGAATGGCGGCGA
Source organism: uncultured Flavobacteriales bacterium (assembly GCA_938074325.1). GTDB lineage: Bacteria > Bacteroidota > Bacteroidia > Flavobacteriales_D > Sanyastnellaceae > UA16. The sequence continues at coordinate 113,117 of CALJFZ010000009.1, forward strand.
TCCATTCGCCTGCCTCGTCGTGGCGACAGTGGGCAACACGCTAGGCGGGATGACGGGGTATGGATTGGGCCGGTGGGGGCGTCGCGCGTTCAAGGAAAAACGATCTGAACTGAATGAGGCGCGGCAACAGCGCTGGCTGGGCTTTGTCGAACACTACGGCAGCGTTGCAGCGCTTGGATGTTGGTTACCTGGCGTCGGAGATTTCATCGCCGTCGCCTTGGGCGCATTGAATACGCGGTGGCTTCCAACGCTTGTTTGGATGGCAATCGGAAAAGTAGCGCGGTATGCGGTGGTGGTAGGCGTTATACCAGCAATCGGTTGAAGTGACAGTAGCCCCGCCGAGAATCGAACTCGGATCTAAAGTTTAGGAAACTTCTATTCTATCCATTGAACTACGGGGCCATCGCCAGTCGGCTCGCGGCTCTTGCATACACAGGCCCGAGGGCGGAGGGAAAAAGTGCGCCCAGTAGGACTTGAACCTACGACCAATGGATTATGAGTCCACTGCTCTAACCAACTGAGCTATGGGCGCGCTTTTCAGCCGCAAAG
>CALJFZ010000010.1 GCA_938074325.1 uncultured Flavobacteriales bacterium
AAATCGACGGATTGTACTTTAGCGGGGGCAGCGTCCACCCGGGCGGCGGCATTCCGCTGTGCTTGTTGAGCGCTCGCATCACCTCAGAACTCATCGAACAAAGGCTATGAACACTGCCAGCTTTGAACGGTATTGGATCCCTCGGATCATGGTCTTCCTCCACGCGGTGGGGGTCACCGGCATCCTCGCGGGCTACGGCCAGTACTTTCTGGACTTTACGGCGGTGAACCTATTGGTGAACGGCGTACTGGCACTGTGGGCCGATTGGGAGGAACGGCATTGGACCTGGGTGGCGGCGTTCGGCGGTGGGTTGGCCGTGGAAATCGTGGGGGTCCAAACCGGTGTGCTCTTCGGCGACTACAGTTACGGTACGGTCTTGGGGCCAATGGTTGCTGGGGTGCCCTTGATCTTGGGGGCATTGTGGTGGATTTCTTTGATGGGGTGCGGATGGTGGACGGACCGACTGATGGCGCGCTTTCAATGGGGCACGGATTCCGTTTTGGGGAAGCTGGGCCGCGCAGGCATTGGCGCTTCCCTGATGACGGCGTTTGACGGGCTTATTGAACCCGTGGCGATTCAAGCAGGCTGGTGGGCATGGGAGGGTGTTCACGTTCCGTGGTCCAATTACGCATGCTGGTGGGGAGTGAGCTTTGTGTTTTATCTGTTGCCGCGGTTGCGCCGTGAAAACATCGGCACGGGATTGCTTGTTGCCATCTTTGTATTCTTCTTCGTTTTTTTGAATTGGTTCCCATGGACACGTTGATTCTCCTCTCTCCTGCATTGATTGTTCTCGCCACCTTCGTGGGGATGGAAGGCATGGCGTGGCTGGCGCACAAATACCTCATGCACGGTTCGATGTGGTACTTCCACGAAGACCACCACGTCCACCAGCCAGGGTTCTTCGAAAAAAACGATGCCTTTTTCTTGATTTTCGCGGTGCCGAGCGCTTGGTGCTTCATCACCGGCTCCATGGCGGGCGGCGATTTCCGCGTGTGGATCGGCACAGGCATCGCGGCCTACGGATTGGCCTACTTCTTGGTCCACGACATTTTCATCCACCAGCGATTCAAAATTTTCACCCGCACGGAAAACGTCTACCTCATGGCCATCCGAAAGGCACACAAAGTGCACCACAAGCACCTGGGCAAGGAAGACGGCGAATGCTTCGGCATGCTCTGGGTGCCGTGGAAATACTTCGTTGATGCACGCAAGGCCATGCGCGCCAAACGCCAATCAAGCCTGGGCTGATGTGGTATGACTTCAACGGATTGTACCTCGCGGTGAACCTGGGCTGTCTGGCCCTTCCGCTGTTGCTGAGCTTTGACAAGAACGTTCAGTTCTACAAGCAGTGGAAGTACTTCTTCCGGGTCAACCTGTCCGTTGCTGCTTTCTTCATCGTGTGGGACGCGGTGTTTACCCAAGCCGGCATTTGGGCCTTCAACCCCGACTACTTATTGGGTCCTTCCCTGTTGGGATTGCCGTTTGAGGAATTGCTGTTTTTCTTCTGCATTCCCTACTGCAGCGTGTTCACCTATTTCGCACTCAAGCATTACGTCAAGCGAAATCCGCTGATGCACGCGGACACCACCTTGAACATTTCCGCCATCTTGATTTGCGCCACCCTCATCGTGGCCTATTTCTCCCGTCAATACATCGCCTTGACCTCTGTCTTTACGTTGGTGTGGTTGGTGTGGGCCACCCGTAACACCAAGCGGTTCATGGCGGATTTGTGGCTTGCCTTCTTCGTGCTGTTGGTTCCGTTTGTGATTTCAAATGGCGTCCTGACCGGGCTTTCTTTTTGGGAATTCCCGTTCATTCACAACGAAGCTTCGAACATCACCGACCAAATCGTGTGGTACCATCCTGGGCACAACACCGGCTGGCGCATCTTCACCATGCCTGCTGACGACTTGGTCTATGGCTTCCTCCTCATCGCCATGCACATCGCCGGCGTCGAACGCTTGCGTGAACGCGACGCCCGGAAAGCGCGCCTGAGCGCTTGATCACTCTTCCCAACTAAACGTAGCATGCACCGGGCGGTGGTCCGACCATTCCACGGTCCCTGTCGTATGACCGGACACATGCAGTTCAGGACTGGCCCACATCTGATCAATTCGCAACATGGGCAAATCTCCAATGTAGGTGGCTCCAAATGCCGGATCGCTCGACATCGATGCGGACCGGTACGCATCCCGAAGATGCCGTCCAAACCGGCCTGCAGCATACGATACGGGGGTGTCATTGAAATCCCCGACGGCGATGACTGGCAACTCCGTTGCCGCCATAGAGGACGCGACTTCCTCCGCCTGCTCCGCGCGCTTCGACCAGGCAGTGGCTAAGCGTTGGAATAACCGTTGGCGCGCCTCTTCATCTTGCACGTTGCGGGCGTCTTCGTAGTCTTTCTTTTCGAAGCCGATGCTGCTCAAGTGCATGTTGTAAACCCGCACAGTATCGCCGTTGACCAATACATCCACGTGCATCGCGCTGTTGTTTTTGTCGTTGGCAAACCGAATGGCCGATTTATTGGCCAATGGGTAGCGTGAGAGGATGGCA